>CAZPUH010000251.1:0-6488 GCA_964589215.1 uncultured Myxococcales bacterium
GCACAAGGCGCGCGCGCGGTTGCGGGCGATCTTGCAGGCGGACGGCATCACCGCGACGGCGCTGGAAAACGATTGAACCCACCCACATGACGGACCAGCAGTATCCCGTCTGCGCCACGCTCTCCGACGAAACGCTCTCCGCCTTCGCCGACGGAGATCTTCCACCCGCGGAGGCCGCCCGCGTGCGCGCGCACGTGGCGTCGTGCGCGGCGTGCGCGATGGCCGTCGGCCAGCTGGGCGCGCTGGCGACGGCGGCGCGGCAGCTCGATCGCCCGGAGCCGCCGCCCACCCGGTGGCTGGCCGTCGAAGGGGCGCTGGAGAAGCACGAACGCCCCTGGTGGATGTCGCTGCGCATCTTCGGGGTCGGCGCCCTCGCGGGCGCGGCGGCCGTGTCGATCGCGGCGCTGGGCCTCGCGTCGTGGCGCACGCACCGCGGCGACACCCGCTCGACGGCCCAGATCGCGCCGCCCGCGGCCGTCGCGGCGCGCGTCGCGCCCGATCCGCTGCTGGACGAGGCCGAGGCCGAGCTGGCCCGCGCCGCCGCCGCCTACGAGCAGTCGATCGAGAAGCTGCGCGCGTTGCTGGAACGGGAAGAGCCCCGCTGGAGCCCCGACGAGCGGGCGCGCTGCGCGGAGCGGCTCGCGCAGCTGGACGAGGCGATCGCCCACTCGCGGGATCTCGCGCGGCGCAGCCCGGGCGACACGCTGGGCAACGATCAGCTGTTCGCGGCCTACCGGCAGAAGATCGACTTCCTGGCCGAGGCCGTGCACCGCGGCGGGACGTTCCGGCAGACCTCGCCGGAGGCGCGCCCGTGAGGTTCGTGCGCGCGGCCGTCCAGGCGACCGTCCAGATCGCCCTCGGCCTGCTGGTGGTGGCGGCCCCGGCGGCCGCGGTCGCGCAGCAAGCGCCGCTGGTCGATCGCCGCGAGCTGGTCGTCCCCGCGCGCGGCGCCGAGCTGGTGCGCATCGACAACCTGCTGGGCCGGGTCGGCATCCGGGGGACGGCGCGCGCGGGCGAGATCCACATCGTCGCCGAGAAGCACGCGGCCAGCCCCGAGATCCTGGGCCGCCTGCGCGTCCACTACACGGCCTTCGAGAGCGGCGAGATCCAGATCGACACGCGCGTCGAGCTGGGCGGACGCGAGCGCTCGCTGCCCCTGGCCGGCAGCGGCGTCGATCTGTGGCTGGAGGTCCCGCCGGACGTGGCGGTCCAGGCCAAGACCTTCGGCGGTGACGTCTCCGCCTCCGGCCTGCGGGCCGGCGCCCGCCTGGAGACGACGGGCGGGCGCATCGGGGTCTCCGACGTGCGGGGCGGCGTCGTCACGCACCAGCTCCGCGGCGGCCAGCAGGTGGCCGAGGTCGAGGGGGATGTCGATCTGGACGGGGTCGAGGGGGATCTGGACCTCAAGAACCTGGTGGGCGGCCGCGTGGACGCGAGGATGGTCGACGGGAACATCCGGGCCGAGGACATCCGCGCCGATTTCGTGCGCCTGGTGACCACCACCGGCGCCATCGTGCTGCTGGGCGTGATGCGCCCGGCCGCCCACTACGACCTGCGCAGCTACGCGGGCGAGGTGCGGGTGGCCGCCGGCGACACGCCTTTCGAGCTGAGGGCCCGTTCGGCGGTCCCGCTGGAGGCGACGGCGGTCGCGCTGCGCGGCGCGCGGCGCGACGGCGAATGGCTGCGCGCGCAGTACCTGGGCCGCCGGACCGCGCCTCGCCAGCGGCCCGCGCTGCTCGAGCTCTCGTCGGCGCTGGCCCGCGTCGTGATCCAGCCGCTGGCGACCGACGTCCAGTAGCTGCCCCCGATTTGGCATGAAACCCGCGGCGGAGGTGTTAAGGTTAGCGGTCAGGTTGACGGATCGCGGATGCGGATCGGGATCTTTTCGGACACACACGCCAACATCGAAGCGCTCGAGGCGGTTCAGAGAGCTCTGGACGACGCAAAGGTCGACAAGCGGGTCTGCCTCGGTGACACGGTGGGGTACGGCGCCAGCCCGAACGAGTGCTGCGCGCTGATCCGGACGCGCGCGGCCCACACGATCCTGGGCAACCACGACGCCGCCGTCGCGGGGCGGATGGACTACTCCTACTACTACCACGCGGCCCGCCACGCGCTGGACATGCACGCCCGGCTGCTGACGCCCGAGAACATGCAGTGGCTGAAGAGCCTCCCGTACGACGTGCGCGACGGCGACGTCCACTACTGCCACGGCTCGCCGCTGAACATCGAGGAGTTCGACTACATCTTCGCGCGCGATCAGGCGGCGCAGTGCCTGGAGATCTGGGATGACCTCTCGACGCTGACCCTCATCGGGCACTCCCACCTGTGCAAGGCGTTCGCGCTGTCCGCCGACCGGGTCCACGAAGTGGTCGCGGACCGATTCGAGCTGCGGCCCGGGTGGAAATACATCATCAGCGTCGGCTCCGTCGGGCAACCGCGGGATTACGATCCCCGGGCCAGCTATGTCATCTACGACACCGAGCAAAAGCTGTTCGAGTTCAGGCGCGTCGAGTACGACGTCAAGGCGTCGGCCGAAAAGATCTTCGGGTCCGACCTGGAGCCGAACTTCGGGCACCGCCTCTTCATCGGCGTGTGACGTGAAGAGGGCCGCCCGCCGCGGGGTCGTCGCGGTGGCGCTGGCCCTGGTGGGCCTCGCCGGCGCCGGGCGCGCGACGGCTGCGCCGCTGCAGAGCAGCTGCGTCGCCGACGAGCCCGTGCCCACGCCGCCCCGCGACGCGGGGTGGGAGCGCTCGCAGCAGGTGGCCTGGGAAGAGGTCGAGAAGCACGGCGGGATCGTCCCGGAGATCGAGGAAGATTTCGCGCACGCGCCGCCGGCCTGGTGGCGGTACCCGAGCCCGGTGCGCTCCGCCGAGCTGCTGGCGACGGAGGCCAAGAACCCCAAAGGGCTCTACGAGAGCGTCGCGGCCGGCGACCTGAAGGTCGGCGACATCCTGGTGCGCACGCACGGCCCGGGGCTGAGCTCTTGCGGGAAGATGACCGTGGTGGCGGGCGCCCAGCACGACAGCTGGGTCACGCTGGTCCCGGGCGACGGGCCGGACCCGGCCACGCGCGACGGCGATCCGATCTTCTTCGACGGCAAGGCGCTGCGGAACGGCGTCGCCGCCTATCGAATCAGAGTGAAGAAGGACGACTCGCTGGGGCACGTGCGCGAGATCGACCGCGATCTGCGCCACCTCGAGCGCACGATCTCCGAGCGGCCGCCGCTGGTCGCCAAGGGCGGCGGCGCCGTCGTCGACGAAAAGGTCCACGACCTCGTCGACGAGTCCTGGTCGCTGGCCGCGGACCCCGCCTTTCACGAGGAGCAACACGCGCTGACGGGGCGCGCGCTGGCGCTGGCCGCCGCGCTGGACTGGCCGGGCGCCACGGAAGAAGCGGCGGCGGTGCTGGACGACGTGCTGCGCCGGACGCCCCTGCGCGCGGACGCCGTGCTGGCGCGCGCCTCGGTGTTTCTGCTGGCGGGCGACGCCGAAAAGGGGCTGACGCTGGCGGAGGCGGGGACGGCGATCCCGGACGTGCCGGCGCGCGTTCACTACCTGGCGGCGCGCGCTCTCTACGCCCAGGGCAAGAAGACCGAGGCAGCGGCGGAGCTGCGCAAGTATCGCGACATCCAGCCTTACGACGCGCTGGCGGCCCGCCTGGCCGACGCGGGCGCACGCTCGGCCAGCGTGCCGCTGGTCCCCGCGCCCCAGCCGACGGCGGACGGCACCGGCTCGCGCCTGCAGTTCTCGGCGACGCCCGACAAGGGCGCGGTCGCCAGCGATGCCTACGACTTCTCCGTGGCGTGGCCGCTCACCTGGCGCATCACCGGCGTGCAGGCCTCGCCCGAGAGCGGCCTCCTGCTGGACTTCCAGACCGGGCGCGTCCTGCGGGAGGACGGCGAGACCGAGCGCGGAACGGCGGTGGTGCTGGTCCAGCGGCCACCGGCCGGCGGCGCCGACGCGCTGGCGCGCAAGGGCGCCCGCAACATCTTCCCGGACGCCAAGCTGAAGACGCTGCCGCCGCTGCAGCCGGGCACGCGCCGCGAACAGTTCCGCGAGCGCGCGGAAGGCGCCACGCACCTGGGCGAGGTCACCACCGTGACGCGCGAGGGGCTGGTCTACTTCCTGGTGCTGAACGCGACGACCGCGACCTATCCCAAGCTGAAGGACGAGTACGCGGCCTTCGTGAAGAGCTTGGCGGCGGTGAAGCTCGCCAAGAAGTAGACCGCCGCGCGCTCTACTTCTTCAGCTCGAACGTGCCCGTCAGCTTCGCCTGACCGAGCTTGTTGGCGTTGACGTTGAAACCGACCATCGCCGGCGAAGCGCCCGGCGGGATGTCGAGCTTGTCGACCTTCAGCGCGAAGAGCGTGAAGTTGTAGTGGTGCTTGCCGCTGCCGGGCGGCGGGCATGGACCGCCCCAGCCCGGCTTGCCGAAATCGGTGTTTCCCTGAACGGCGCCCTTGGGCAGCGCGTGTCCGTCGGGCGCGCCCGCGCCCTCGGGCAGTGACGTCGTCTCCGCCGGGATGTTGTAGACGACCCAGTGCCACCACCCCGACCCGGTCGGGGCGTCCGGGTCGTGCACCATCAGCGCGAAGCTCTTGGTGCCGGCCGGCGGGTTCTTCCACTCGAGCGGCGGCGACACGTTCTCGCCGGTGCACCCCATCTGGTTGAACGAGTACTTGGGCGCGATCGCCCCGTTGTTCTTGAACGCCGTGCTGGTCAGCGAGAACGACGCGGCCTCGACGGCCGGCGCGTGCGCCAGCGCCAGACCGAGCCCGATGGCCGCAAACAACAACCCGCTTCCGATCTTCGTGGACGTCTTCATCCGTGCGCGCTCCTTTCGATCACCCCCCGGGGGGGGATCCTTGAACCTCGCGCCACGACTCGCTGGATGTAGCCCAGCTCGATCGACGCGGGGAACGCGAGCACGGTAGCAACGCAAGCTCGGCCGTCAAGCGGGGGCGCTCAACGATGGCCAGCCCCCAAAAGCAAACGGGGGGCCGATGAGGGCCCCCCCGTGTGTGACATCAACTGATTGTTTCGATCTCGCCCTGTCGTCCCGAGCACCCTACGGGTCGGAATTCCTCGCCGTTCCCTACCACCGTTTCCCCCAGCACCCTCGGCGAAGAAGGCGGACCGCACAGTCAGTTCATCGCATCACCACGGACGAACCTAAGGCGCGCCCCCGGCGGGTCAAGAGTCGGCCATCCGCTGATGAGCGCGGCGAATTTGAAGCAGCCGCGCCATGACCAGAGCGATCGCGCCCGCCAACAACAGATGAACGAAACCGCCCATGGTCGTCGCACTCACGACCGCCAGCGTCCACACCAGCGCCAAAACCACCGCCACGACGAACATTCGATTCACCTCGCCCCGCTCGACCTTAAGTTTCCACGAACCGCATAAGCCAACGTGAGCCCTCTTTCGTCGAGATCAAGGAACGGTCCGGTGACCGGCGCGTCCTGGAGCGCCACCACCGGTACGCCCGGGCGGCGCGGCGAGGCACGCCGCATTTTCCAGATGAACCTGGTGGCGCTGGGCGTGGCGGCCTGCTTCGCGCTCGTGTACCGGTTCGTGAACGCGCTGTTCATCCTGTTCGTGGGCATCGCGATCGGGATGGCCGTCAAGCCGGGCGTCGAATGGCTGCGCCGTCGCGGCGTCCCGCGCAGCGTGGGCGCGCTGGGGATCTACCTGGGGCTCGCGGGCGCGTTCGGCGGGGCCGCGCTGCTGGTGACGCCGGCCATCACCGAGGGCATGGGCGCGCTGGTCGCGCGCGGCCCCAAGCAGCTCGAGAGCCTGCGCGCCACCATGGCGCGCTCGCAGAGCTCGACGCTGCGGCACCTCGCCGACGCACGCCTCCCGACACCCGCGCCGTCCAAGCTGCAGGCGACGACGGTCGTCACCTACGGCGGGCTGCTGGGGCGCAACCTGGCCGCCATCGCGGCGGTGCTGATCCTGGGTTTCTACTGGACGCTGGAGGGGGACCGGCGCGCGCGCGTGCTGGCCCTCTTCGCCCCCTTCGAACGCCGGCGCGCCATCCTGGCCTTCATCGCCGAGGTCGAGCGGACGGTGGGCGCGTACCTGCGCGGGCAGTCGCTGGTGTGCGTGACGATCGGCCTGATGGCGTTCGGCATCTACCGGGCCATGGGCCTGCCGCACGCGACGGCGCTGGGGCTGCTCTACGCGATCGGCGAGGCCGTGCCCGTGGTGGGCCCGATCGTGGGGACGGCCGCGGCCGCCGTCGTCGCGCTGTCGGTCAAGCCGGCCCTGGTGCTGTGGGTCGGCTGCGCGGCGGCGTTCCTGCAGCTGGCCGAAAATTACGTGCTGGTCCCGCGCATGATGGGACGCACCGTGGGCGTCAGCCCGCTGGTGACGCTGCTGGCGATCGCGGCGTTCGGGTCGACCCTGGGCGTGGCGGGTGCCGTGCTGGCGATCCCCATCGCCGCCATCGTGCAGCTGCTGCTGTATCGGTTCCTGCTGGGGTCG
>CAZPUH010000252.1:0-1605 GCA_964589215.1 uncultured Myxococcales bacterium
GCTCAGGATCAGGCTGGCGCGCTTGTAGGTCGCGAACCGGCGCGCGAACCCGATCGTCAGCGCGTCCGGATCCAGCGCGTTGGCCGCCGACGTCACGAACTCTTCGGGGTATTCGTTGCGCCGCCGCTGCTCGGAGACGCGGCGCCGGATGAAATGCACCAGCGCCGCCTTCAGCACGCGGTGGGTCTCCCACAGCTCGGCGTCGGGGACGCCGTCGATGCGCGACCACATCGTCGGGTCGGCCAGGTGCTCGCGCCAGTCGGTGCCGATGTACTTCGAGTAGAGGTCCTGCATCGCGGGCGCCAGCCAGGTCCGCACGTGCACGCCGTTCGTGATGTGCCCGACGGGCACCTCGTCCTCGCGGTGGTGGGGCCACAGCACCTGCCACGACTTGCGCGTGATGCGGCCGTGCAGCGCCGAGACGCCGTTCGCGTAGCGGGACATCTTGAACGCCAGCACCGTCATGCACAGCGCCTCCCGGTGATCCTCCGGGCGGATGCGCCCGAGGCCCAGGAACTCGGGCTGCGACAGCCCCAGCGACCGGCGCAGCGGCTCGAGGTGGTCGTCCACCAGCTCGGGCGGGAACCGGTCGTGACCGGCGTCGACGGGGGTGTGGGTCGTGAAGACCGTATTCTGGGCCACCTCTTGCGCGCAGGTCCGGAAGTCCGCCCCGGTCTGCTCCATCAAGAGGCGCGTGTACTCCAGCGTCGCGAACGCGCTGTGCCCCTCGTTGAGGTGCAGGCCGCCCCAGTGGATGCCGGCGGCGCGCAGGGCGCGGATGCCGCCCACGCCCAGCAGCAGCTCTTGCCGGATCCGGATGCGCTGATCGCCGAAGTACAGGCGCGCCGCCAGCTGCCGGTTCTCTTCCGAGTTGCCGTCGACGTCCGTGTCCAGCAGCAGCAGCTTGTTGCGGCCGACCGCGATCTCCCAGACCTGGGCCAGCAGGGTCTCGCGTGACAGCGGGACCTCGATGATGATCGGCTTGCCTTGCGGCGTCTTGGCCGGCTCCGCGGGGAGCAGATCGGCCGGGGACCGCACGTACTCGGCGTGCTGCCAGCCCTCGCGGCTGATCCGCTGCCTGAAATAGGACTCGCGGTAGAACAGGCCGACCGCCACCAGCGGCAGCCCCAGGTCCGACGCGCTCTTCAGGTGGTCGCCGGCCAGCACGCCCAGGCCGCCCGAATAGATGGGCAGCGACTCGTGGATACCGAATTCGGCCGAGAGATAGGCGACGGGCCGGACCCGCAGCGGGCCGGCGTTCACCGAGGCCCAGGTCCGGGTCGCCCCCAGGTACTCGCGGAGCTCCCGGTGGGCGCTGTCGACCCGGGCCCGCAGCGAGGCGTCGCGTGACAGGCCCTCCATCTTCTCCTTCGAGAAGCCGGCCAGCACCATCACGGGGTTGTGGTTGGCCGCCCGGAACGCCTCGGGGTCGAGATCCCGAAACAACTTGATGATGTGGGGGTTCCAGGCCCACCACAAGTTGCCGGACAGTTCGGTGAGCTGCGCCTGAAGTTTCTCTCCGGGGGTCACGCCTGGCATGGGGCCGTCAATATAAACCCATTTTCGCGACGCCCAGGCCGGAAGTGGTTATAGTTCAGCGCCGAC
>CAZPUH010000253.1:0-2948 GCA_964589215.1 uncultured Myxococcales bacterium
CACGTATCTGCAGGACGGCATCGACATGATCAACGCCATGCGGAACAACGAGCTGTTCACGGACGGCTCGCTCCAGAACGGCGACACCTGGTCCAACACGAACGCCCTTTACCCGGACTACTTCTCGCCGGCCTACTACCGCGTGTTCGCCAAGGCGGCGGATGATCCGTACTGGGGCACCGTGGTCGTCGACCAGGGGTACAAGCACCTGGCGGCGCTCACCGGCACGAACGGGCTGATCCCCAATTCGACCAACTTGCAGAACTCGCTGACCGCCAGCACCTGCAACCGGACGAACCCGACCTACACCTGCGATCTGAAGTACGGCTACGACGCCTGCCGCACGCCGTGGCGGATCGGCATGGACTACTGCTGGAACAACGAGCCGCGCGCGCTGACGTACCTGATGGCGATCGGCGGCTACTTCACCAACAACGGCGGCGTGGCGAGCATCGGCGACGGCTACACGTCGCCCGACGGGCCGGCGATCACCCACAACCAGAATTCGGCCTTCATCGGGCCGGCCGGCGTGGCCGGCATGGCGGCCGCCGGGTTCGCCAAGCTGCGCGACGACGCGTTCAACTTCAACGGCGGCGGCAACAACAGCTACTTCGCGCAGTCGTTGCGCGTGCTGTCGATGCTGATGATGTCGGGCAACATGCTCGACTACTCGCAGCTCTAATCCTCGCAGGGACGCTGCCGGGAGCCGGCTTGACGGAGCAGAGGTCGGGGAAGATACTACCCCGATTCTCACTCCGCAGGCGGTCTGCGTTTGCCGCCGCTGCCCCTCCCCTCACCAAACGCAACCGATCAAAAGAGGCCTAAACGATCATGAAAAACCTGACTCACTCCCTTTGCATCCTCACGGGCGCTCTCGCGCTCGCCGCGGGCGCCTGTAGCTCGAGCAGCGGCGGCTCCACGACCGGAACGGGCGGCACAGGCGGCGGCGGCAGCAGCACGCATCCTGGCGAACAGCTCATCAACATCGCGCCGACGGGCTTTGCGATGGACATGCCGACCGGGATCATCGGCGCGCTCTACTCGTATGGCGACAGCGTCGGGCCGAACGCCAACCTGGCGAACGGCGACGACCACGCCAATAGCGACTGCATCAAGAAGGGCGGGTTCACGCAGAGCCAGTGCTCCCAGATCGTCGCGCCGCCTCCCGGCAAGCCGTTCAACGCGGACGCCAGCGGGGCTTTCTGCACGAACGGCACCGCGACCGTCGTTCTGAACGGCTCCAACAGCATGCCCGACTACACCGACATGTGGGGCGCGGGCATCAGCCTCGACCTCAACAACCCGGGCGGCGACGCCGGCGTGAAGATGGACTGGAACGGCAGCAACTACGCCGGGGTGGCCTTCGACATCGCCCCGGGCGCCGACACCAGCCTGGGCGGCATCCCGTCGACGGCCATGCGCGTGAACTTCCCGTTCACGGGCGAGCACGGGACCGATTCTCCCTACTACCTGGGCGACATGCGGACCAACTCGAACCTGCCGGCCAAGGGCGGTCACGTGGTCATCCACTGGAGCGACGTCGGCGGCCCGATGTACCTGGCCAGCCAGGGCGTCACGGCGCCGAAGTTCGACGTGACGAAGATCCAGTCGATCCAGCTGCAGGTGTTCACGAACACCACGACGGCCACGCCGTACAACTTCTGCATCAGCAACCTGGCCGTCCTCACCAAGTAGCTCGAACGTCCGCCTCCGGGCGGGCCAAACAGAAAGGGCCACTCGCCTCGCGGCGGTGGCCCTTTTTTCGTTGGCTCTGGCGCCGGGCGCGCCGGCGCGGTCAGACCTCGCAGTCGATGATGACGGTCGCGCCGGGCTTGGCGTAGGGGACCAGGTCGCCGCTGACGGGCTTGCCGTCGACGGTGAGCTTGGGTGCCCCGCCCTTCCCGCTGTTCTTGACGTTGATGCGGTACTCGGCGCCGCGGCACTTGCGGGTCACCGTGAACTTGGCGACCTCGCTCCCCAGGCAGGGGCGCACGCGCAGACCGTCGTAGTCGGGGCGCACGCCCAGCAGGTACTGGGAGATGGCCACGAAGTTCCAGGCGGCCGTCCCCGTCAGCCAGGAGTTCTTGGCCTCACCGTGCCGGGCGGCGTCCTTGCCCGCGATCATCTGGGCGTAGACGTACGGCTCCAGCCGGTGGATCTCGCTGATCTCCTCGAGATAGGCGGGCGCGATCTTCTTCCAGTACTCGAAGGCGCGATCGCCGCGGCCGATGACGGTCTCGGCGATGATCACCCACGGGTTGTTGTGGCAGAAGATGCCGGCGTTCTCCTTGTAGCCCGGCGGGTACGACGAGATCTCGCCCAGCTCGACGTGGTACTCGCTGAACGGCGGGTTGTTGAGGACGATGCCGTACTTGGTGTCCAGCCGCTCCTTGACGGAGTCCAGCGCCTTCTTGGCCTGGCCGCCCTCGACGCCCACGCCGGCCATCACGCAGAAGCCCTGCGGCTCGATGAAGATCTGCGCTTCCTTGTTGTCCTTGCTGCCGACCTTGTTGCCGAAAAAGTCGTAGGCGCGCAGGAACCACTCGCCGTCCCAGCCGTGCTTCAGGATGACGTCGCTCATCTTCGACGCCTCGGCCCGAGCCTTCTTGGCCTCGTCGCCAAAGCCGAGCTTCTCGGCCAGGAACGCGTAGTCCGGCGCGACGCCGACGAACATGCCGGCGATGAACACCGACTCCGCCGTCCGCCCCGTGCGGTTGCCGGTGGTCTGGAACGACTCGTCCGGGGTCTCCGAGAAGCAGTTCAGGTTGAGGCAGTCGTTCCAGTCGGCGCGGCCGATCAGCGGCAGCCCGTGCGGGCCCAGGTTGTTGAGCGTGAAGTTGAACGACCGCTTGAGGTGCTCGAACAACGTGGTCTTGGTCTTGGGGTCGTTGTCGAACGGCACCTGCTCGTCGAGGATGCTGAAGTCCCCCGTCTCGCGGATGTAGGCG
>CAZPUH010000254.1:0-1068 GCA_964589215.1 uncultured Myxococcales bacterium
GTCGTGTTGCTCGGCGCTTTGAATGACCTGCGCCGGCGTCAGGTTCGTCGGTGACGGGCCGATGTCCCGGCCAGGGCCGAACTCGCCCAGAATGATGGGCAAGCCCAGCGCTGCCAGGGCGTCGGCGTCGGCGTTCATCGCTGTGACGTTGGCGTCGCCGCCGTAGACGTGGCGGTCGAAGATGACGTTCTTCTCTGGATCCGACTCGAACACGGCCTGCGCGTACTTGACCAGGTCGGCGTTGTCCTGGCCGCAGCCGCCCGACGTGATCGACAGCGTGGCGTGGATGCCAGCCGCCCGCATCTGCGCGATCGCCGAGATGTAGCTGTCGCGCCAGACGGTGCTGTTCGACGGTCCCCACTCGTTGGCGATGTTCAGGATCGCGTACTTCTCGATCTGCGACCAGGTGGCCGCCTGCGACACCCAGACCGAAACCTGCGCGGCCAGGATCGAAGCGTCATTCGAACAGGTGAGTTGCCCGGCCGCAGTCGACCAGGCGCCGGGCATCACGACCATGTGGTTGTAGATCGTTCCGGCGGTCTTGCCGGCGCCCCCCTGCAGCAGCGCCACGTTGCTGGAGGCGGACCGCGAAAAGTCGATGTCCCAGCGGACCGTGTTGGCCTTCGAATTGGCCAAGCCGGCCGACTGGTTGTCCCAGTGCAGCTTGTTGATGCCGCGGATGCGGAACTCGTGGCCGTTGGCGTCGTAGAGCTTGCTGCCCACGACGAAGAATCCGGTGCCCAGGTTGTAGCTGGGACGCGCTGTCATTCCGGAGCCGCCCGAAGCGCCGGTGCCGCCCGTTCCGGCGGTGCCTGTTCCGGCGGCGCCGCCCGTCGCGCGAACACCGCCGGTGCCGGCCGCTCCGCCGGTCGCGTGAACGCCGCCGCTCCCCGAGGTCCCTCCGGTTGGTCTCGCCCCACCGCCGCCGCCGGCGCCTCCGGTCGCGTTCGCGCCGCCCGTGGCGTGGGCGCCCGCCTGGCCGCCGCGGCCGCCACTCGCCGCGCCGCCGCCGGCGCCCGCCACTCCCGTGGTCCCCCCCGGCCCCCCGCCCGGTCCACCCGGGGCCGT
>CAZPUH010000255.1:0-3766 GCA_964589215.1 uncultured Myxococcales bacterium
GGCCGACGTGGGACAGGCGGCGGCCGTGCGCGGCTTGGCGCCGTTCGACCGCGAAATGCAGGTTCCTTCGGAGCCGGGCTCGCCGCACGTCAGACAGCCGTCGGTGCAGGCCTTGTTACAGCAGAAGCCGTCCGCGCAGAAGCCGCTCGCGCACTCGGCGGCGCAGCCGCACGATTGCCCGAGACCCTTCGAGGCGCCTGACTGGCACGTTCCACCGCCACCGTCGCCGCCGTGTCCGCCGTTGCCGGTGAACGCTCGATCAACCCCGCCGTCCGTGGTTCCCGTGGATCCGCCGCCGTGACCGCCGGTGTGCGCGCCGCCGCCGGTGCCGCTGCCGCCCGTGCCGCCGCCGTGGCCCCCGTGCCCGCCGGTGCCGCTGCTGCCGCTGCATCCACCCAGGATCGCCACGCACAGCGCGCCGATCGCCACCCACGAATTTTTTAACAAGCTTTACTCCGCGATCCTTGGCCGTGCCGTATGTGTACAACCAGCGGAATCCTCAACAGCGCCCAGCCAAGGTGTAAGCGCGCTGAACACCCCTACCGACACTATGAGGCCGGCATTCACGGAAAAATTGCAAGCGCAGAGAGGCGCTCCGCGCGGGGAAAATTAGCCGCCGCGGCGCGCCGCCTTTCGCCGTGACGCATCAGGCTGCGGTGGTCGCCCGGGCGCGTCGAATCCCCAGCAACGGCGCGAGGAATTGCCCCGTGTAGGAGCCGGCCACGCGGGCCACTTCCTCGGGCGTTCCAGCCGCGACGACCTCGCCACCGCGCGAGCCTCCCTCCGGCCCCAGGTCGATGACGTAGTCCGCAGTCTTGATGACGTCGAGGTTGTGCTCGATGACCAGCACCGTGTTGCCGGCGGCGACCAGGCGCCCCAACACCGACAGCAGCTTGCGCACGTCTTCGAAGTGCAGCCCGGTGGTCGGCTCGTCGAGGATGTAGAAGGTTCGCCCCGTGTCGCGCTTGGCCAGCTCGCGCGACAGCTTGATCCGCTGCGCCTCGCCGCCCGAGAGCGTGGTCGCCGACTGCCCCAGCGCGATGTAGCCGAGCCCGACGTCGCCGAGGGTCTGCAGGATCCCCCGCAACGTGCGGTGGTGCTGGAAGAGGCCCATGGCGTCCGACACCGACGTGTCCAGCACGTCGGCGATGGTGCGGTCCTTCCACTTCACCCGCAGCGTCGCCTCGTTGTACCGCTTGCCCCGACAGACCTCGCACGTGACGTAGACGTCGGGCAGGAAGTGCATCTCGACCTGGCGCACGCCGTCGCCCTCGCACGCCTCGCAGCGGCCGCCGCGCACGTTGAACGAGAACCGCCCGGGCTGGTACCCGTAGGCCCGCGCCTCGGCGGTCTCGGCGAACACCTCCCGGATGCAGTCGAACGCCTTCGTGTAGGTCGCCGGGTTCGAGCGCGGCGTGCGGCCGATCGGCTTCTGGTCGATGTCGATGACCTTGTCCAGCTGCTCGATCCCCTGCACCGACGTGTGCCGCCCGATCTGGTCGTAGCTGCCCAGCAGCTTGCGCCGCAGCGCCGGCTGCAGGATGCCGCCGATCAGCGACGACTTGCCGGCGCCCGAGACGCCCGTGACCGCGACCAGCACGCCCAGCGGGAACTGCACGTCGATGTTCTTCAGGTTGTGCTCGCGGGCGCCCTTGACGGTGATGAAGCCCTGCGGCTTGCGGCGCTCGGTCGGGACCTCGATCCGCTCGGCGCCCGACAGGAAGCGGCCCGTCACGGAATTGGGGTTTCGCTTCAGCTCTTCGGGCGTCCCCTCGGCGATGGCGCGGCCACCCAGGCGGCCGGCGCCGGGACCGAAGTCGACGACGTGGTCGGCGGCCTCGATGGTCTCGGCGTCGTGCTCGACGACGATCACGCTGTTGCCCAGGTCGCGCAGCCGCCGCAGCGTCGAGATGAGGCGCAGGTTGTCGCGCTGGTGCAGCCCGATCGACGGCTCGTCGAGGACGTACATGACGCCCGACAGCTCGGACCCCAGCTGCGACGCCAGGCGGATGCGCTGCGCCTCGCCGCCCGACAGCGTGGCCGCCGCGCGGTCCAGCGTGAGGTACTCGAGGCCGACGTCCAGCAGGAAGCCGAGCCGCGCGTTCACCTCTTTCAGGATCTCGGTCGCGATCTGGGCGCGCGCGCCCTTCAGCCCCAGCCCGGCGAAGTGCTGGGCGGCGCCGGCCACGGTCATGCCGGTGACGTCGACGATGCTCTTGCCGGACAGCAGCACGGCGCGGGATTCGGGGCGCAGGCGCTGCCCGCTGCACGCGCGGCAAAGCTGCTCGCGGAAGTAGCGGCCGTACCACTGGCGCGTCACCTCCGACGTGCTCTCCTGCATGCGCTTCTTGATCGTGTTGACGACGCCCGAGAAGCGCATCGCCCACGAGCCGGCGCCGTGCTTGCCCGCCCAGCTGACCTTCACGCGCTTGTCGCCGGCGCCGAACAGCAGCACCTCGCGCTGGCGCGGCGTCAGCGACTTCCAGGGCTTGTCCAGCGGGATGCCGAACTCGCGCGAGACGGCGGCGGCGACGTTGCCGGTCCACCCCGACTCCTTGCCGGCGCGCTCGCCCCAGGGCTCGATCGCGCCCTCGCTGATCGACTTGCTGGGGTCGGGGACGATCAGGTCGGCGTCGATCTCCATGCTGGAGCCGAGGCCGTTGCAGTCGACGCACATGCCCAGCGGGCTGTTGAACGAGAACGACTGCGGCGACAGCTCGGGCAGGCCGACGCCGCAGTCCGGGCAGGCGCGCGCCTCGCTGTAGGCGCGCTCGCGCGCTTCCCCCTCGACGGCGACCAGCACCGAACCGCCGCCGACCTTCACGGCGGTCTCCACCGAGTCCGTCAGGCGCGCGCGGTCGCTGGGGTCGATGCTGACCCGGTCGATCACGATCTCGATCGTGTGCTTCTTCTTCTTGTCCAGAGACGTGACGTCCTCGAGCCGCTGGATGAGGCCGTTGATGCGCACGCGGGAGAACCCGGCCTTGCGGGCGTCCTCGAACACGTCGCGGAACTCGCCCTTGCGGTTGTCGGCCTTGCGCGCCATCAGCGTGGCGCGCGTCTTCGCCGGCAGCGTCAGAAGCTCGTCGACGATCTCGGCCGCCGAACGGGCCGACACCTCGCCGCCGCACAGGTGGCAGCGCTGCTCGCCGGCGCGCGCATAAAGGACGCGCAGGTAGTCGTAAATCTCCGTCACCGTCCCCACCGTCGAGCGCGGGTTCGACGACGCCGACTTCTGCTCGATGGCGATGGTGGGCGACAGGCCGCGCAGCTGCTCGTACTTGGGCTTCTCCATCTGGCCCAGGAACTGGCGCGCGTACGACGACAGAGATTCGACGTAGCGCCGCTGACCTTCGGCGTAAAGTGTGTCGAACGCCAGCGATGACTTGCCCGATCCCGACACGCCGGTGAACACGACCAGCGACCGCTTGGGAATCTTCAGGTCGTCGATCGCCAGGTTGTGCTCGCGCGCGCCGCGCACGACGATGAAGTCGGGCTCATCCGCGCCACGCCGGGTCGAGTTGAGAACAATCGGGTCCTTGCGGCTCACGAGGCGGGGCAGTCTAGCAGCCTCCCTGCGACGTGCCGGTGGCTCGCGTGGACACGACCGTCGGCGGCCCCGAAAGATTTTTTGGAATGCGCCTTTTTACCTACACATCCATGGCCGATGCCCGTCCGTACTAGCTAGGTCCCAAACAGCTAGACCGGAGGTATGTATGAACGTTCGTGGCCTGGCCGTGGCGATGTTCTGCGCGGCCGTCCCCTT
>CAZPUH010000256.1:0-3955 GCA_964589215.1 uncultured Myxococcales bacterium
CGCTCGGCTCGCCGACGCGCGGCCGGACCCGGCTGCGCCGGCGGCTTACGTCGCCGCGACCGTCAGCGACGAGGGGCCGGTGCGCGGGACGCCCGAGCTCGCCGCCGCCTGCCATGGGGCGGTGCGGTTCTCCGGCCTGCCGTTGCACCCCCTCGAGACGACCGCGCGCGGGTTCGCGGAGAGCGGCGCGGACGCGCGCGCCGCCTGCCTGGCCCGGCTGGCACCCCAGCTGGCCGCCCAGATCGCGGCAGGCCTGGCCGCGGCCAGCCCGGCGGGCGGCGACCTGCCCAGCGTGGTCATCGACGCGGACGTGACGGAGCCGGGGGCGGTCGGCGCCCTGCTGAAGAGCGTGCGGGAGGTCGGCGCCGTGTCGGGCGCGGACCTGCTGCGGGTCGGCGGTGGCCGCGTCGAGATCAGCGCCCGGACCCGGTCGGCGGCGGGACCTCTGGCGGCGGCCCTCTCGCGCGACGCCGATGCAATGATCAGCTTGACGGACGTGCAAGCGTCCGGGGACGTGATCCGCCTGCGGGCCCGCCTTCGCGCGCCCGCCGCTCCGGAAGGGCATCCATGACGCGTTTTCTTCTCCGGCCGCTGCTGTGCCTCATCGCCGCGCTCTGGTTCGCCGCCGGCTGCGCCCACACGCTGGAACCGGGCGCCGTCGGCGTCACCGTGGAGTCCAACGTCCCCGACGCGACCGTCTACATCGACGACCTCATGGTCGGCCACGCGAGCGAGTGGAAGAAGGAGGGCCACCAGATCCGCCCGGGCTTCCACCGCATCGAGATCCGGCACCCAGGCTACTACTCCTTCTTTCAAGAGATTGAGCTTCCCCCCGGATCGAAGGCCGTCGTGCGGGCGCACCTGCAAGAAGTCTTGGACTGAGGGCGAGCGGGGCGCGTTCCCGTGAGCGAGTCCGAGTTCGAGTTCGTGTCCGAGGGAGGCTGGCGTGGTCGTGACGGGGCTCGCGTCAGGGTGTCCGCGCCAGACGCGCTACGCGACACGCCCGTCGCTCGCCCCCCGCGGACACGAACTCGAACTCGGACTCGCCCACGCCAACGGGCGCCGCTGGCCTAGATCGCTTCGCAGAACTCGATCTGCCGCGGGACCTTGTAGGGGGCGAGGTTCCGGGCGCAGTGGTCGATGATGTCTTCGGCCTTGCACAGGCCGGCGCGCACGACACGGGCAACGACCATGGGGCCGCCCAGGTCGTCGGTGACCACGCGGGCCTGCGCGGCCTTCACCTTCGGGAAGGCCTCGAGGCAGCCCTCGACCTCGCCCAGCGCGACGCGCTTGCCGTCGACCTTGACGAGATCGTCTTCGCGGCCCGTGATGACGACGCGGCCGGCGCGGTCCTGGTGGCCCAGGTCGCCCGTCCGCATCCACCCGTCTTCCATTCCGCCGATCGGGACGCCGTCGGCCCGCTTGGGCAGGTGGGTCTTTGGGACCGACACCGTCGACAGCGCGCCCGAGCGCACCCAGATCGGGCCCGCGTCGCCGGCCGGCAGCCGCTCGCCCTTGGGGCTGGCCACGCGCAGCTCGACGCCCTCGAAGGCGCGCCCGACGCTCTCCGGCTCCTTGCCGGCGCGGTCGACGGCCAGCGGCCCGGCCTGCGTCGTGTGGTAGCAGGAGAGCAGCCGGATCCCGAACCGCTCGTGGAACGACTCCGCAATCGCCGCCGGCAGGGCCGAGCCGGAGCTCAGGAACCGCGCGCTGCCCGTCTTCAGCGGCTTCACGGTCGGCACGCGCACCAGCGAGCCGAACAGCGCGGGCGTGCCGGCGAACAGGTCGACGTTCTGCTCGCGCAGCAGCTTGGCGATGCGCTTGGGCGAGACCTCGTCCTCCAGGAACAGCGTCGCGCCGTTCGCCAGCGACGTGAGCAGCCCGAAGTCGAACCCGTAGCTGGCGTGCAGGGGCAGGGTGCACAGCACGCGGTCGCTCGCGGTCACCTCGAGGGTCGTCCGGATCGCCGCCGCCGCCGCCGCCAGGTTCGCGCCCGTCTTCACGACGCCCTTCGGATCGCCGCCGACCGCCGCCGTGAACTGCACGACCTCCGGCGGATCACCGTCCGTCAGGTTGACGGGCGGCGTGCGCTTGTAGAGCCCGCACGACAGCAGCGTGCCCTGCAGCCGCCGGCGCGATTCGGGCACGAACTTGGACGGCGGCCCCGAGATGGGGCGCTGGGCCGGCGGCGCCGCGTAGTAGGGGAGGCCGGCGGTGGCGTTCCCCTCGCCGCCGCGCGGGCGGGTGACCAGCGCGCGCAGCGGCGCCGCCTCCAGCACCATCTCCAGCTCGCGGTTGCCGGTGGTCGGATCCAGAGGCACGACGACGGCTTCGATCTTCGACAGCGCGAGCGCGAGGATCACGAAGTCCGGCACGTTCCCGAGCATCAGACCGACCCAGGCGCCGGCGGTCACGCCCAGCGCGTGCAGCTCTTGGGCGCGGCGATCGACCCGGTGAAGCAGCCCGCGCCACGAGAGGTACGTGTCGCGGTAGACCAGCGCTTTCCCGCTGCTTTGGTTGGAAGCGACGGTCGAGAGCCATTCATAGAGCTGCATGCTGCGAGGACAGCCTTTCCAGAGGCGCGGTCAGTCTATACGCCGTCGGCGGCCCGCCACAAGCCCGGCCCAAAAAGGTCAACAAAAGGGCGGGCGGTCGCAGCCGACTGCGTCACCGCGAGGCGACGAGGCCCGGGTGGGCGCGCGTGGCTGCCCGTCCGGCCAGGTACTCGCTGACGATGTGGCGCCCCACGTAGGTCGCCTTGATCCGCCAGGACGGTCCGTTGCCCAGGGCGACGGCGAAGGCGATGCGCGGGTGGTCGGCGGGCGCGTACCCGACGAACCAGCTGTATCCGATCGGCCCCCGGTCGGTGTTCGCGCACAGGGTGCCGGTCTTGCCGGCCACCTCCACGGGCAGGATGCGCTGCCCGCGCTTCGTGCGGAACGTCCCCTTGGCCGTCCCGATCCGGGTGGTCAGCTCCATCATGCGCCCCACCTCGGCGGCGGCGGCCGCGTCGGCGACGTGGCGCGGGGCGCCCATCGGCACCACCTCCGGGCGTCCGTCCGCGCCCTGGGCGCGCTCGATCAGCGTGGGGGCGGGCATCTCGCCGCCGTTCGCAATGGTGGCTGCCAGCAGGGCGCCGTGCAGGGGCGACAGCGTCGAGTGCCAGAACCCCGCCGACGCGCGCGCCAGCTCGAGGCGGTCGTCCGGGACGTCCAGGTGCGAGGCCTCAACGGGGATCTCGAACGGGATCGCTTCACCGAACCCGAACGTGCGCCCCGCGCGGGCCACGTCGTCGGCGGTCAGGTGCTGCGTGACCAGCTTGGCGATGATGGCGTTCTGCGACTTGCCGAGGCCGTACGCCAGCGTGTCGCAGCGGCGGTCGATGGACGGGATGTCGATGAGGTTGTCCGGCAGCACCGCCGACACGCCGCCGTGGTAGCAGACGCGCGTCGCGCCCGAGACCCCGCGCTCGACCAGCGCGGTCGCCGAGACCACCTTGAACACCGACGCGGAGGGCGCCCAGGGGTGCAGCGCCAGCTGCTGCGCGCCGAGGCGCGGGTCGGCGGCCGAGCGGCCAACCAGGGCCAGCACGCGGCCGTCCGGGATCGAGACGACGACCGCGCCGGCGTAGGGGATCTGGAAGCTTCGGAGGACGTCGTCCGTGCTGGACTGCAGCCGCGGATCCAGCGTGAGCTCGGCGTGACCGCCGCTCATCAGGTCGGCCACGTACCGGCCATTGACGAGCCGGATGGTCTCGGGTTTGATGGAAGGGCCCTCGGCTCGCGCAACCATCGAAATCGACAGCAAAAGACCCGCGATGACGAAGCGGAGAAGAGGTGCCATGATGACACCGTCATACATGTAGGATAGAGTGTCAAATTATCCTCCTCTTGCCGCAGTGCTGGCTTTGACCTAGCCTGCTGGAACCGAGCCCCGTGGCGCGCCATCCTCGCGA
>CAZPUH010000257.1:0-5117 GCA_964589215.1 uncultured Myxococcales bacterium
CTGGGCCGCCGTCATGCTGCTGCCGGCGAAGAGGTTGTTGAACAGCTTGTACGGATCGGTCTGCGGGGTGTTCTTGACGCCGTTCGCCGCCCAGCTGGTCGAGCTGGCGTACGGGCGGCAGCCCACGTTCAGCGCCGCGTCGTTCACGCCCGCGTTCTGCGCGAGCCAGGTCGCGTACAGCTGATCGATCGACGGCTGCGTCGCCGTGATGGTGGGGACCGAGTCGCTTCCGTTCGGCGACGTGACGGCGCCCGTCAGCAGCGCCGGGTAGGTGAAGTGCCCGCCGTACTTGGCCCCCACGTCCATGACGACGTTGCAGTCGATGGGGCTCCCCTGGCTGTTCGCCTGCCGCAAGAGCAGCAGCTTCGAGCTCCAGCTGGCCAGCGGCTGCAGCGTCGTGGGGAGGGTGGCGGGCAGCGCGCCGCCGGCGCTGGTGTAAAAGTCGGGCGGGCAGATCCCGTCGGTGACGGTGACCGTGATCAGCCGCTTCGGGAACCCGGTGGCCGCCGTCGCGCCGCGCGCCCGCTCGGTCGAGAGCAGCGGCAGGAACCCGGCGCCCAGGCCCAGCGCCTTCAGCGTCGCGCGGCGCGAGAACTTGAGCTGCGTCTTGCTGGTGCGGATCGTCATGGCAGCACCTCCCCGGCGGCCGGCGCCCGGTAGCGGAAGGTTCGAGACGTCGCCACCGCGGCGATCAGATCGCGCATGTTGCCCGAGGCCTGGAAGGCCGTCGCGGCCCCCTGCACCGACGCCAGGTCCGCGCTGGTGTCCCAGCGGTTCAGCGCGTAGCGCGTCCACTGGCGCGCGAAGCAGCTCTGAACGTCCGGGCTGCTGGCCAGCATCTTCGTCAGCGCGACCGCGTCGGGGAACGTCTGCATGGAGCCGTTCAGCTGGATCTGCCCGCTGGCGTCGACGGGCAGGTTCTGGTCCGTCGTGCGGAACTGGCCGATGCCGTCGTAGTTCTCGAAGCCGTAGCCGATCGGGTCCATCGCATTGTGACAGGCGCCCGTGCAGCTGTTCTGGTCGTGCTGCAGGAACCGGTCGCGCGTCGTCAGTCCCGGGGTGGGCGGCTGCGGCGGCGGCACGTTGTTGGGCGGGTTGGGGAGCACGTTGCACAACAGGCGCGTGTAGATCGCGTGCCCGCGGCGCACCGGCGACGAGCCGTCGCTGGCGCCCGTCACCGTCAGGAACCCGGCCAGCGTGAGCAGCCCCGAGCGCTGCGTCCCGTCCAGCGTCACCGGCTTGGGGGTCGTCCCCGTGACGCCGCCGACCTTGTACACGGCGGCCAGCGCCTGGTTCACCGACGTCGACGTGCCGGTGAGGAGGTCTGCGAACGACCCGCTGCCTTTCAGCACCGAGCTGCCGAACGCGCGGAACTCGTTCTCCATGGCCGTCGCCAGGTCCTGGTTCCACATCGGGTACAGCGTCGCGTCCTTCGGGCGCGACGACAGGACGTTGACGTCCAGCCAGTCGTCGAAGAAGTCTGCGGCCATGTCGGCCGCCTTCGGGTCGACCAGCATGCGCTGGATCTGGGCCTGCAGCCCGTCGGTGGTGGTCAGCTGCCCGGCCGCGGCCGCGGCGAACAGCATGGGATCCGGCATCGTCCCCCACAGGAAGTAGGAGAGCCGGTTGGCGATCTGGTAGTTGCCCAGCTGGACGACGTTGCCGTCCTTCACTGCCGGGCCGGGGTCCATCTCCCAGTGGTAGACGAACTGCGGCGACTGCAACATCGCCTCGATCAGCAGGTCGATCGCTCCGTTGAAGTCCAGCCCCAGCGTCGTGCGGCCGGTCTGGTACATCGCGGTCAGGTCGGTGACCTCGGTCGTGCTCAGCGGGCGGCGGAAGACCTTCGCGCCGAACGTCGTGATGAACTGGTTCGCGCAGCCGGCCTCGGCGGCGCTGTTGGCCGGCATGCACGGCAGCACCGACGACAGCTTCGTGGCGAGGTGGCTGGCCAGCGTCTCGGCGGCGGACTGCAGGTTACCGGCCTCGAAGTTGCCGATGGTGCCCGGCTGCCGGAACGGAAAGGCGTTGTTGCTGAGATCGTCGGATTCGCTGGGCACGTCGCCGCTATCCAGCGTCGTGTCACCCAGCAGGTCACGCGCCGTATTCAGATACTCGCGCGCCGTGAGCCGGCGCAGCGGCATCTCGCCGGCCGCCTTGGGGTCGCCGGGTGCCGCGTTGTTTCCGGTGCCGGAGCCCCCGGCGCCGGGGGTCGCGCCGGTGCTGCCGCCCCCGCCGGCGTCGTCGATGCGCCCGTTACAGCCCATCGAAAACGAGGCCGCCAGGCAGCCGGCCAGAAGGAGGCTGGGACGTACGAGCCGTGTCCAGAGATCGCTCACCGGAATCTCCACGAGAACCTCCCGCGCTGGGGGCGCTGCAGTCGGGGGGCACCGGTGGCCACGCGGGCGGCCGGCACCGACGGATCCTGGCGAAGCCACATCATCGCCGATTTGGCCTCCGAATGCGCCAGAAAAGAGAAGCTGGGCACATCCTCAATCGATAGGGCACGGCCCCTTTGGGACCTTCACGCCGATTGACATTCGCCCCGCGGCGCGGCAATCCGGGCGGCCTGCTGGTGGCCGGAGGTCGACGCCGCGCTCCGGCAACATGGTCGAAGCGGCCAGGCGGCTGCGCTGATCAGCAGCCCATCAGGCCAGCGGGTCGGATCGTCGGCCGGCCCCCAACCGGACTGCTACGCAAACTGAATGCGGTTCTAGAAGCTGGCGTCCAGCACCACGTCGCCAGTGACGCCGACCTGATAGGCCGAGACCCGCCGCTCGAAGAAGTTCGTGACCTCCTGGACGTCTTGCAGGTCCATGAAGGGGAGCGGGTTGACCGTGGACCCGTAGCGGCGAGGCATCCCCAGCGTCGCCAGCCGCTTGTCGGCGCAGTGCTCCAGGTAGCGGCGCACGTCGCCGACCGACAGGCCGGCGACGCCGCCGCCCAGCAGGTCCTCGGCGAACTGGGTCTCGCACTCGATGGCTTCGTCCATCATGGCGGCCACGGCCCGCCCCAGCTCGGCGTCGAACAGGGCCGGCTCTTCGCGGCGGATGGTGGCGATCACCTCGAAGGCGAAGGCCATGTGCGCGCTCTCGTCGCGGAACACCCAGTTGGTGCCCGCGGCCAGGCCGTGCAGCAGGCCGCGCGACCGCAGGAAGTACACGTAGGCGAAGGCGCCGAAGAAGAACAGCCCCTCGACGCACGCCGCGAAGGCGATGACGTTCAGCAGGACCTGCCGCCGGTCCGCCTGCGTGTCCAGCCGCGTGAGCGACTGGATCGAGTCCAGCCAGCGCATGCAGAAGGCCGCCTTCTGTCGAATCGACGGGATGTTGTCGACGGCGGCGAAGGCGCGGGCCCGCTGCTCGGGGTCGGGCACGTAGGTGTCGAGCAGCGTCAGGTAGAACTGCACGTGCAGCGCCTCCTCGTAGAGCTGCCGGGACAGGTACATCCGCGCCTCGGGCGCGTTGACGTGGCGGTACAGGTTCAGCACCAGGTTGTTGGCGACGATCGAATCGCCCGTCGCGAAGAACGCCACCAGCCGCTGCACCAGGTGGCGCTCGGCGTCGCTCATCTTGACGTCCAGATCGCGCACGTCCGTCGAGAAGTCGACCTCCTCGACGGTCCAGGTGTTCTTGATGGCCGCCCGGTACATCTCGAAGAACGCCGGGTAGGCCATGGGGCGCAACGTGAGGCAGAGCCCCGGATCAAGCAGGCGGGCAGGGCGCGCGCTCGCGTTCATTGGCAGGCCTCGCACGACTCGGGGTTCTCGAGAGAGCAGGCCACGGCGTCCGCGTCGGCGTTCGTGGCCGGCGCGGCGTCGACGGTGGCCTTGGCGATCTTCGTGGCCGGGCGCGAGCGCAGGTAGTAGGTGGTCTTCAGCCCCTTCTGCCACGCGTAGAAGTACATCGACGACAGCTGGCCGATGTTCGGGCTCTCGATGAACAGGTTCAGCGACTGGCTCTGGTCGATGAACGCCCCGCGATCGGCGGCCATGTCGATGAGGGACCGCATCGGGATCTCCCAGGCGGTCCGGTAGACGGCCCGCAGCGCCTCGGGCAAATCGGAGAGCCCCTGCACCGACCCCTCGGCCAGCTTCAGCCGGTTGCGGGTCCCGTCCGTCCAGAGCCCCAGCGCCTTCAGCTCCGCCACCAGGTAGCGGTTCACCTGCAGGAAGTCGCCGGACAGCGTCTCGCGCTTGTACAGGTTCGAGACCTGCGGCTCGATGCACTCGCCGCAGCCCGCGATGGATGCGATCGTGGCCGTCGGCGCGATGGCGACCAGCAGCGAGTTGCGCAGCCCGCCGGCCTCGATGCGCGCGCTCAGCGCATCCCAGCGGTCGGGGTCGTCGGGCGTGACGCCCCAGGCGTCGAACTGCAGCTCGCCGCGCGCCGCCCGTGTCTCCGCGAACGCCGGGTGAGCCCCTTTCTCCGCCGCCAGGTCGGCCGACGTCGCCAGCGCGTGGAAGTAGATCTCCTCGGCGATGCGGCGCGACAGCGCGCGGGCCTCGGGCGCGTCGAACGGGAGCCGCAGCTGGAAGAAGAGGTCTTGCAGCCCCATCACGCCCAGCCCGACGGGGCGCCAGCGCAGGTTCGACGCCTGCGTGCTGGGGATCGGGTAGTAGTTGAGATCGATGACCCGATCCAGCTGGCGCACCGCGATCAGGACCGTGCGCGCCAGCTTGTCGAAGTCGAAGACCACGCCGCCGTCGTCGGCGCGACGGGTGTGGCGGGCCAGGTTGATCGACCCCAGGTTGCAGACGGCGGTCTCGTCGGCCGACGTCACCTCGAGGATCTCGGTGCACAGGTTCGACAGGTGCACCGTGCGTCCGGGCAGCGCGGTCTGGTTGCAGGCGCGGTTGGACTTGTCCTTGAACGTCATCCAGCCGTTCCCCGTCTGCGCCAGCGTGCGCATCATGCGCGCGTAGAGGTCGCGCGCCTTCACCGTTCGCGCCGCCATCCCGGCCGCCTCGGCGGCGACGTAGGCGCGCTCGAACTCGTCGCCGTAGAGGTCCGGCAGCGCGGGGACGACCTTGGGGTCGAAGAGGCTCCAGTCGCCGTCGGACTCGACCCGCCGCATGAACAGATCGGGAACCCAGTTGGCCAGGTTCAGGTTGTGCG
>CAZPUH010000258.1:0-9320 GCA_964589215.1 uncultured Myxococcales bacterium
CCAGTTTGTCACCTTGATGGATTCGATGTCCGCGCCGCAGCTGACCGGGGAGCCCCCGGCCCTCACGCTCGCCGCGGCGGCGCTCTCGCACCCCGGCCGCCAACGCACCGAGAACGAAGATGCGTTCGGCAGCTTCGTCGAGGGGCGCCTGTTCGTGGTGGCCGACGGGATGGGGGGGCACAACGCCGGCGAGGTGGCCAGCGCGATGGCCGTGGACGCGATCGCCAGCTTCTTTCGCTCGTACCACAACGAGCCGCAGCAGGCCTGGCCGTACCCGATCGACCGCTCGCTCTCGCTGGCGGCCAACCTGCTGCGCAACGGGATCAAGGTCGCCAACGACCAGATCCGGGGGGCGGCCGCCGCCGACCGCGCGCGGACGCGGATGGGGACCACCGTGGTGGCGATGGCGGTCGGCGAGGAGCGGCTGGCCGTCGCTCACGCCGGCGACAGCCGCGCCTACCGGTTTCGCGCCGGGAACGTGAAGCGGCTGACGCGCGATCATTCAGTCGCCGAAGAGATGCGCGCGGCGCGCCCCGAGATGACCGACGATGAGCTGGCGACCTTCGCGCACCGCAACGTGGTCACCCGGGCCCTGGGCAGCAAGGACGAGATCGAGCCCGCCATCTACGTCGGCCACGTCGTTCCGGGCGACCTGTTTCTGCTGTGCACGGACGGCCTCTGGGGATCGGTCTCCGACGGAAAGATCGCGACCATCCTGGGGGAGGCGGCCGATCTGCCGACGGCGTGCCAGCTTCTGGTCGATGCGGCCAACGACGCAGGCGGGCCCGACAACGTCACCGTCCTCCTGGTCCGCGCGGGTTGAGAGCCTGCGGCCCCTTGCCCGATGATCCGCGCGCTGCTGGCTGAAAAGCGAATCCTGGTCTGCGCCGGTCCGGGCGGCGTCGGGAAGACCACGAACGCGGCGGCGCTGGCGGCGCTGGCGGCGCGTCTCGGCAAGAAGACGCTGGTCTGCACCATCGATCCGGCGCCGCGGCTGGCCGACGCGCTGGGCGTGGGCGGCCTGGGACCCGAGCCGCGCCCCGTCCCGCCCGCCGCCTGCCGGGCCCTGGGCATCCCGGAGGACGGCGAGCGCCTGTCGGCGGTGCGGCTGGACACGGCGCGTGCGTTCGCGACCCTCGTCGAGGAGCAGGTGCGTGACGCGGCCATGCGCCGCCGCATCTTCGAGAACACCATCTACCGGCAGATCACGACCAGCCTGACGGGCTCGCAGGAGTACGCGGCGACGCTGGCGCTGTTCGCGCTGGCGCGCGAGAAGACCTACGACGTCATCGTGCTGGACACCCCGCCCACGGCCAACGCGCTGGACTTCCTGGACGCGCCGAAGCGGATCGCGGCCGCCGTCTCCAGCCCGGCCATCAAGTGGTTCGCGCGCCCGGCGAGCGGCGGGCTGTCGTTCCAGCGACTGCGCATGGGCGGCGCGCTGGTGTTGCGGCGGGTCGGCAAGCTGGTCGGCAGCACGTTCCTGGAAGACCTGGCCGCGTTCCTGGTCGATTTCCAGGACGTCCTGTCCGGGTTCCTGACGCGCGCCCAGGCGGTCGACAGCCTCCTGCGCAGCGCGGAGACGGCTTTCCTGCTGGTGCTGGCGCCCGTGACGGCGGCCGTCGACGAGGCGCTGTACTTTCACGGCCGCCTGCAGGCGGCGGGCGTGCCGGTGGCCGGTTTCGTCGCCAACCGCGTGCAGCCGGCGCCGGGTCTGACCGACGCGACGGCGCTGGCCGAGGCGATCGGCGCGACCGGCGCGTTGAACGACTTGCCGGCGGGTGCGATCGCGGAGGCGGCGGACCGGCTGGCGGCGCTGGGGCAGGCCTTTCAGGCCACCGCGGCGACGGAGCGGCGCGCGCTGGACCGGCTGGCGGGGCGCGCGCCGGGGACGCCCATCATCCGGATCCCCCTGCTCGATCACGACGCAGACAACCTGGCAGAGCTGCGGGTCGTGGGCGACTCGCTGCTTTCCGGCTAGGTTCGGCGCGCCGGACCGCGTCCAGCATGGCCTGCAACGCCGGCTCGGCGCCCTCGGGCGCGGCCAGCAACAGCGCGACCGCATCCGCGCGGCGGGCCAGCCCGTAGAGTCCCTTCGCCGACGAGAACACGACGCCGTCCGGTCGGGTGGCCTCGCTGGCCGGTTCGCTGACCCCCTTTTCGGCCTGGCGCTCGAGGACGACGCGGGCGGCGCGCGCTAAGTCGACCGCCTCGGCGGCGTCGTCCCAGAGCGTGAGCCAGGCCAGCGACGCTCCCGGTGCGCCCGCATCGGCGCCGGCCGCGTCGGGGGGCGAACCGTAGAGCGCCGCGCGATCGCCGGCCCACCCGGCCGCGCCGCGGGCGGCGACCTCGGGCGCCCAGGCGGTGGCCAGCCACGCGCGCGCGACCAGCTCGCC
The DNA here is from genome assembly GCA_964589215.1 of uncultured Myxococcales bacterium. GTDB lineage: Bacteria > Myxococcota_A > Polyangia > Fen-1088 > Fen-1088 > JADGRB01. Next base: position 2,397 of record CAZPUH010000258.1, read on the forward strand.
CGCGACGTCCGTCGCGCTCGGCCGCCCCAGCCCGGGCAAAGCGGGGAGGGCGGACGGATCGACGGCCACCGGAGCCTCGCACGACTCATATTTTTCGGGGTGCAGCACCTGTTCGGTCGAGCTCGGCGGATCCGTCCACAGCGCGTCGACGACGTTCCAGGGGTGGTGCGCGCGGGCGCGCGCCACGAAGAGCAGCCCGGTCACGTGCGTGAACGTCGCCAGCGTGGCCGGCCATCCACCGGCCGGGTCTTGCGCCGCCGCGCGCAGCCGGGCGGCCAGCGCGTGCAGCTGGGGGCCGGCCAGGAACGTCTCGCGCGGGTCCAGGACCTCCAGGCCCGTCAACATGGCGTCCCCTTCGACGACGGCCAGCCGCGCCCGCTGCGCGTCCCCGGACAGGCGCGAGCGCCCGTCGCTGGCGATGTCCATCAGGCGGCGGAAGCCGAAGCGCTGGTCGGCGACGGCGTGGGCGACGGCGTGGGTCAGCGTCACCTGCTGGGCGTCGAGCGAGATCCAGCCCGGGACCCACAGCCGTCCCGTGACGGCATCGAAGCGCGGGGCGGCTGCCGGCCCGTCGTGGGCTGGCTCGCCGGCGGCGGGCTCTGCGCCCGTGCCGTCCTCGTCCGTGTCGGCGGCGGGAGAGGGGATGCCCAGCCGGCGGAGCAGCTCGGCCTCGGCGGCCCCACCGGCGTCGGCGGTCTCCTCGTCGCCGAAGCGACGGGCCTGGCGCGCGGCTTCGGCGCGGTCGAGCACGCGCACGGGCAGCGTGCCATGGTAGGTGAGGTGGCGCGTCGAGGCGATCGCCGCGACCAGTCGATCGACCTCCACGCGCACGGCCTCGTCGGTCAACGGCAGCGGGGCGGCGACGGCCAGCGCGAGGGCCAACACCAGCTTGGAGGGGCCAACCACCGCGCGCAGTTTGAGGTAAATAGGCGGACCGTTCAATGAGCGTTTCAGAGACGGATTACGGCGCGCTGACCGCGCCGGCGCGGCGCGGGTTCGCGCAGGCGCTGGGCGAGATCCAGCGCCTGCTGGCCAAGGGGCGCAGCGTCGAGCTGTACGGCGCGGCGGGCTCCCTCGGCGCCGCCTTCGCGGCCAAGCTGGCGAATCAGCCTCCCGAGACGACTCCGCCGGGCAAAGCCCAGCTCCGTCAACGCGGAGAGACGCTGCTATACGTCGTCGCCGACGAGGAGACGGCCGAGGCGCGCGCGCACGACCTGCAGTTCTTCGTGACGCCGGTGCACGGGGGCGACGATCCGCTGGCGCCCCCGGCCGTGCTGGAGCTGCCGGCCCCCGATTCGTCGCCGTACGCCGACATGCAGCCCGACCGGCGCACGACGCTGCGCCGCATGGCCGCGCTGTTCCGCCTGTCGCAGGGGTTCGCGCCGCGGGTGATCGTCGCGTCGGCGGCGGCGCTGTTCCGCCGGGTCGTGCCGCGGGGGCCGTTCGACGCGCTCTGCGAGGTGATCAAGGCCGGGACGACGATCGATCGGGAGGCCACCATCCAGGCGCTGCTGCGGGCCGGCTTCTCGCGGACGCCCGTGGTCGAGGACGCGGGGACGTTCGCCGTGCGCGGCTCGGTCATCGATCTCTATCCGCCCGTCTACCGCCACCCGGTGCGCATCGAGCTGTTCGGCGACGAGATCGAGTCGATCCGGCTCTACGACGCGGCGACGCAGCGGACGCTGCGGCCGCTGGACGCGGTGCACGTGCACCCGGTGCGCGAGACGATCCAGACGGCGGGCGCCGATCCGCGCGCGAAGATCCTGGCCGCGGCCGACGCGGCGGTCTACCCGTCCAGCAAGACGCGGCACCTGCTGGAGCAGATCGAGGCGGGCGAGCTGTTCTTCGGCATCGAGTCCCTGGCGCCGGCGTTTCACGAGCGGATGGTGCCGCTGTTCGACTACCTGCCGGCGTCGTCGCTGTGCGTGGTCGAGGATCCGGGGGCCGTGCTGGAGCAGGCGCGGCGGCAGGCGAGCCGCCTGCGCGAGGCGGCGGCCACCCGCCACGCCGAGCATCGCCTGGCGCTGCCCGCCACCGACTTCGTGCTGGGCGAGGACGAGGCGACCGCGGCCCTGGCCGCGCGCAAGCGGCTGGAGATCCGCCTCATCGAGGTCTCGGGGCGCGACGAGGCGGACGGCGGCGACGTCATCGAGGAAGAGGTCCCACGCGTCCGCATCGAGGCCGCGCCCCACACGACGCTGCGGGCGGAGCTGAAGACGGCGCGCGCGCTGGTCACGGACGAGAAGAGCGACCTGGAGGTGGGGCGTCCGCTGCGCGAGAAGATCCGCGCCTGGCTGGACCTGGGTCATCGCGTCCGCATCGTGGCCCCCAGCCGCCACCACGCCGACCGCCTGCTGGGCGTGCTGCGGGCGCTGGGGTTGCCGGCGGCGCCCGCGCCGGCCGCCGAGACTCACGACCTTTTCGCTGCGACGCCGAACCCGGCGCTGGCGGTGCTGCCGGGCGCGCTGCGGCGCGGGTTCGTGCTGCCGGCCGACCACCTGGTGGTCGTCGCCGAGGAGGAGATCTTCGGCGCCCGCTCGCTGCGCGAATCGCGGCCGGCCGGCAAGACGCCGGGGCTGGGCGACCTGGGCGAGATCGCCGAGGGCGACTTCATCGTCCACGACGAGCACGGCATCGGCCGCTACCGCGGGCTGAAGAAGCTGGAGGTCCGCGGTGTGCCCCAGGACTTCCTGCAGCTGGAGTACGACGGCGGTTCGATCTACCTGCCCGTGTACCGCATCGGCCTCGTCCACCGGTACAGCGCCGGCGAGCTGGAGGCGGTCAAGCTCGACAAGCTGGGCGCGCGGACCTGGCAGGAGAAGCGCAAGCGCGTCTCGACGGAGGCCCGCAAGATCGCCGAGGAGCTGATGCAGCTCTACGCGCAGCGCGCGGCGCTGGCTGGTCACGCGTTCCCGGCGCCCGACGCGACCTTCCACGCGTTCGAGGAGACGTTCCCGTTCGACGAGACGCCCGACCAGGAAAAGGCGATCGACGCCGTGCTGGGCGACATGCAGAACGGCGTTCCGATGGATCGCCTCATCTGCGGCGACGTCGGGTACGGCAAGACGGAGGTCGCGCTGCGGGCCACGCTGATGGCGGTGCTGGGCGGCAAGCAGGTGGCCGTGCTGGCCCCGACGACGGTGCTGGCCGAGCAGCATTTCGTGACGTTCTCGGACCGCTTCGCCGATTTCCCGGTGCGCATCGCGGCGCTGTCGCGGTTCCGGACCAAGCACGAGCAGCAGGCGACGCTTCAGGCGCTGACGCAGGGGAAGGTGGACGTCGTGATCGGCACGCACCGGCTGCTGTCGCGCGACGTGCGCTTCCGCGACCTGGGCTGCTGATCGTCGACGAGGAGCAGCGGTTCGGCGTCACCCACAAGGAGCGCCTGAAAGAGCTGCGCACGCAGGTCGACGTGTTGACGCTGACCGCGACGCCCATCCCGCGCACGCTGCAGATGGCGATGGGGGGGCTGCGCGAGATCTCGATCATCGCGACGCCGCCGGCCGACCGGCTGGCCATTCGAACCTTCGTCTGCCGGTGGGACAAGGACCTGCTGGGCGACGCCGTCCGGCGCGAGCTGTCGCGCGGCGGGCAGATCTTCTTCGTGCACAACCGCATCGAGAACCTGGCCGAGTGGGCCGGCAAGGTGCGGGAGATCTCCCCCGAAGGCACGCGCATCGCGGTGGCGCACGGGCAGATGGCCGAGGGCGAGCTGGAGAAGGTCATGGTCGACTTCGTCGACGGCAGGTACGACATCCTGTGCTGCACGACCATCATCGAGGCGGGCCTCGACATCCCGCGCGCCAACACGATGATCGTCAACCACGCCGATCGGTTCGGGCTGGCGCAGCTCTATCAGCTGCGCGGGCGCATCGGCCGCTCGCGCGAGCGCGCCTTCTGCTACCTGGTCGTGCCCGAAGAGAAGAAGATGACGCCCGAGGCGAAGCAGCGCCTGGCGGTATTGCAACGGTTCACGGAGCTGGGAGCCGGGTTCCAGGTTGCCACGCACGATCTGGAGATCCGCGGCGCGGGCGAGCTGCTGGGCGAAAAGCAGCATGGCGCCGTGGCGGCCGTGGGCTTCGAGACCTACGCGCGGATTCTGGAGGAGGCCGTCGCCGAGCTGCGCGGCCAGCCCATCCGGCACGAGCACGACCCGGAGATCTCCGTCGACGTGCCGGCGTTCTTGCCCGACGACTACGTGCCGGACGCGGGCCAGCGCCTGGCGTTCTACCGGCAGCTGGCGCAGGCGCGAAACGAAGACGACGTGCGCGCCACGCTGGAAGAGCTGCAGGACCGCTACGGCGCGCTGCCGGAGGAGGCGCGGCTTCTGGGCGAGGTGATGATCGACAAGACGCTGGTGCGGGCGCTGGGCGCGCTGGCGTATGAGCTGGGACCGGCGCGGATGGTCGTGTCGCTGGGGAGCGAGACGCCCCTGGATCCGCCGCGCGTGCTGAAGCTGGTGCAAGGCAAGGGGAGCCGCTTCAAGCTGACCCCGGACATGCGCCTGTCCTACGCGTTCGACGAGGCGGAAAAGCAAGATCGGATGGCCGCCGCGCGGCAGCGATTGCTGCAGCTGGTCAGCTTGCGGACGAAGCCCAGGACTTGAGGTACGCTTCGGGCATGTACACGCTGCTGCATCTCGCGACGCTGACGCTCACGGTGCTGGCCCTGGCGCGGGTCTTTTCGTCGGTGAAGGTCCGCAGCGTGGGGTCGGCCGTCGTGGTCGCGATCGTCTTCTCGTTGCTGAACTTCTTCCTGGGCTGGCTGATCCGGGTGGCGCTGTTCCTGCCGGCGATCCTGACCCTGGGACTGCTCTTTCTCGTGCTGCCCTTCATCGTCAACACGATCCTGCTGTGGCTGACGGACAAGCTGCTGCGCTCGTTCGAGATCGAGACGATGGGCGGCCTGCTGGCGTCGGCGGCGGTCATCACGATCGTGAACGGCTTCTTCCACATCGCGCTGCACGCGAACCGGATGGGCGTCTACCACAACCCGAACGGCGTCCGCTGGATCTAGCCGGAAGACTGTGTAATCTCTCGCGGATGGTTCAGACCTTCCGCTGCCGATTCCTGTGTCTGGGCGTTCCGGCGCTGGTAGCCGCCTTCGGTTTGCCGGCCTGCAAGCACGGCGGCAAGAGCGGCGGCAGCCACGAGACCGCGGACCCTTCGCAGGTCGTCGCCAAGGTGGACGACACGGTCATCACCGTCGCCGACGTCCAGGAGCGGATCAACAAGCAGTCGCCGTTCGTCCGGGCCCGCTACACGAACGCGGAGCGCAAGAAAGAGTTCGTCGACGGGCTGGTGCGCTTCGAGGTGTTGGCCGCGGAGGCGGCGCGGCGCGGTTACGACAAGGACCCGGACGTCCAGCGCGTCATGAAGCAGCAGATGATCTCGAAGCTGATGCAGAAGGACTTCGAGTCGAAGCTGAAGGTCGAGGACGTGCCCGACGCCGACGTCGAGAAGTACTACAACGAGCACCCGACCGAGTTTCACCAGAAGGACGAGGTCCGGGTCAGCCAGATTTTGGTCAAGGACAAGGCCAAGGCCGACAAGGTCTACGCGGAGGCCAAGGCCCAGGTGAAGACCAGCCAGCCCAACGACCAGCAGGGTTTCCGCAACCTGGTCACGAAGTATTCGGAGGACGAGGAGTCCAAGCCGCGCGGCGGCGACCTGTCGTTCTTCGCGGCCGACTCGGCGACTTACCCGAAGGCGATCGTGGACGCCGCGTTCAAAATCAAGGACGTGGGTGACGTGTCGCCGCCCGTGAAGACCGACAAGGGCTGGGCCATCCTGCGGCTGACGCAGAAGCGGCCCGGGTTCAACCGGTCGCTGGCCGAGGTCAAGCACCAGATCCAGCAGCGTCTGTTCCGGGACCTGCGGTCCAAGGCCATGGACACGTTCGTCGACGACCTGAAGAAAAAGACCAACATCGAGATCAACGAGGCGAACCTGTCCAAGGTCGTTGTGGAGGCCGGGGGCGGCAGCAGCTTCCCCAGCCCGGGCGCCGGGATGCCGGGGACGCCGGCCGCCGCCTCGCTCGGGTCGCCGCCGCCCGGCACGCCGGCCGCGGCGCCGGTCAAGATGCAACCCGCCGGGGCTCCCGCGGCTCCAACCCACCCGTGAAGCGCTGGCTGCATAGGACCACGGGGGCGGTCGCGCTGGCTCTGGCGCTGGCGACCCCTGCCGCGCACGCGCGGGTCGTCGAACGGGTCGCCGCCGTCGTGGGGGATTCGATCGTGCTGGCCAGCGAGGTCGAAGAGCGCGTGGCTCCGCTGCTGGTCGACGCCAACCAGATCCGCGATCCCGACAAGCGCGCGGCGCGGTCGTCCGCCCTGCGGCGCGAGGTGCTGGACCGCCTGATCGACGACGAGCTGATCGTGCAGCAGGCCGCCGAGCTGAAGCTCACGATCTCGAACGAGCAGGTGGACGCGTCGATCGAGGAGATCAAGAAGCAGAACAACCTGAACGACGATCAGCTACGGGAGGCGTTGCGCGGGCAAGGGATGACCATGGCCGCCTACCGCGCCGATCTGAAGCGGCAGCTGCTGCGGTTCCGGGTGCTGAACATCGCGGTCGGCTCCAAGGTCAACATCTCCGACGACGAGGTGCGCGCCTATTACGAGCGGCACATGAAAGACGGCACGAACGTGCAGGTCCGCGCCAGCCACGTGTTCATCGCCATCCCCGAGGGCGCGGACGCGCAGGTGGTGGCCGAGAAGCAGGCGCAGGCCCGAAAGGTGCTCGAGCGCGCAAACGCCGGCGAGGATTTCGCCAAGTTGGCCAAGGAGAGCTCGGACGACGCGGCGACGCGCGCCGAAGGCGGAGACCTCGGCTACTTCGGCAAGGACATGTTGCCCAAGCCGATCGAGGAGATCGTCTTCGCCATGAAGGTCGGCGACATCCGCGGCCCGATCCGGGCCGACCG
>CAZPUH010000259.1:0-4356 GCA_964589215.1 uncultured Myxococcales bacterium
CGCGGCCGGCGGACGCGGCGGCGCCATGGGAACGGGCGGCGCCACGAGCAGCGGCGGCACGGTCGGGACCGGCGGCATGCCGGGCACGGGCGGCGTGGTGGCGACCGGCGGGACCATCGGGACCGGCGGCGTGAAGGGGACCGGCGGCGTCGTGGGCGCGGGCGGCGTCGTGGGCTCGGGTGGCGTGACCGGCAGCGGCGGCGCTACCGGCTGCAAGTGCACCAACCCGAACGAGGTCTGCGACACGGTGACCGGCGCGTGCGTCTGCAGCCAGAGCGACGCGGACGCCTGCGCCGCCTCGAAGGTGTCGTGTGGCACGACGGTCGTCAACGCCTGCAATCAGAAGGTCGATTGCGTCTGCCCGACCGGCTACCTCTGCAACACCTCGACGTACACCTGCGTCTCGCGGTGCATCGGGGGGACGGGCGGCTTCCTGGCCGCCGGCGCCAGCGACGCGATCATCTGCCCGCCGCCGCCGGTGACGACCCAGTAGCTGCAGGCGCCGGCGATGGCGCCGGCCCGGCGAGCGGTCTAAAGTGACCGCTTGCCGTCCGCCAAGGCGCTGCTGTTCGGGGTGCTCGCCGCGATGGGGCTCGCGTTCATCGCGATCTGGGCGCGCCAGCCGCGTGCGCCCGGGACGCGCGTCCGGCCGTCGGCAGCGCAGATCGGGATCGGGTTCGTCACCAACTTCTTCGACACGCTGGGCATCGGCTCGTTCGCGACGACGACGTCGCTGTACAAGCTGGGGCGCGCCGTCGCCGACGAGAACATCCCCGGCACGATGAACGTGGGGCACATGATTCCCACGTTCGCCGAGGCGTTCATCTTCATCCTGATCGTCGAGGTCGACATGACCACCTTGGCGGCGATGGTGGCGGCCGCCACCCTGGGCGCCTGGCTGGGCGCCGGCGTCGTGTCGCGCTGGCCGCGGCGCCGCATCCAGACGGGGATGGGCGCTCTCTTGATCCTGGCCGCCGGCATCATGGCCGCCCGCGCCGCCGGGCTGTGGCCGGGCGGCGGCGACGCGCTGGGCCTGTCCGGCGGGCGTCTGGCCGTCGCCGTCGCCGGGAACGCGCTGCTGGGCGCGCTGATGACGCTGGGGATCGGCCTGTTCGCCCCCTGCATGATCCTGGTCGCGCTGCTGGGGATGAACGAGACCGCCGCCTTCCCCATCATGATGGGCTCGTGCGCGTTCCTCATGCCGGCGGCGTCCGTCCGGTTCGTGCGCTCGGGACGCCACGATCTTCCCGCGGCGGTCGGCTTGACCGTGGGTGGGACGCCCGCGGTCATCATCGCCGGGATGTGGATCAAATCTTTGCCGCTGGCCGCGGTCAAATGGCTGGTCGTGGCGGTCGTGGTCTACACTGCGCTTGCCATGTTGAGGTCGGCTCAATCAACGGCCGCGGCGGCCCCGGCCAAGCTCGCGGGAGACGGCGGCCATGGCTAGCAGCCTCTTCGCCACGAAGTCCGTCGACACGTTGCGCGCCGACGCCGCCGGGGAGCACGGTCTCAAGCGCGCGCTGGGCGCGATGGACCTGGTCCTGCTGGGCATCGGCGCCATCATCGGCACCGGCATCTTCGTGCTGACGGGGCAGGCCGCCGCGGACAACGCGGGCCCGGCGGTGGTGCTGTCGTTCGTCGTGGCCGGCATCGCCTCGGGGTTCGCCGGCCTTTGCTACGCCGAGATGGCGTCCATGATCCCCATCGCGGGCAGCGCCTACACCTACTCTTACGCGACGATGGGCGAGCTCATCGCCTGGATCATCGGCTGGGATCTGATCCTCGAGTACCTGGTCGCGTCGGCGGCCGTCAGCGTCGGCTGGTCGGGGTACGCCGTGGCGTTCGTGCACGACGTCCTGGGCATCACGCTGCCCAAGACCTGGACCAGCGCGCCCTTCGTCTACGACGAGGTCGCGCGTCAGTTCCACTCCACGGGCGCGGTGCTGAACATCCCGGCGATGTTGATCACCGCGCTGGTCACCGTCGTGCTGGTGATTGGCATCAAGGAGTCGGCCCGCTTCAACTCCGTCATCGTCAGCGTGAAGGTGGCGGTGGTGCTGCTGTTCATCGCCTTCTGCGCGCGCTACATGCACACCGAGTACTGGCACCCGTTCATCCCGCCCGAGGTCGCGCCCGGGCACTTCGGCATGTCGGGCGTCATGCGCGGCGCCGCGCGCGTCTTCTTCGCGTACATCGGCTTCGACGCGGTCTCGACCGCCGCGCAGGAGACGCGCAACCCGCAGCGCGACCTGCCGCGCGGCATTCTCGGGTCGCTGGCCGTCTGCACGGTGCTCTACGTGGCCGTCTCGCTGGTGCTGACCGGCCTCGTCCCGTATGAGCAGCTGGGGGTGCCCCACCCGATCGCGCTGGGCGTCGAGGCGACCGGCCAGCGGTGGCTGGAGACGCTGGTCGAGATCGGCGCCATCGCCGGCCTTTCGTCGGTGATGCTGGTCATGATGATGGGCCAGCCGCGCATCTTCTTCTCGATGGCGCACGACGGCCTGCTGCCGCCGGCCGCGGCCCGCGTGCACCCGCGGTTCGGCACGCCCTGGGTCACGACCATCATCACGGGCGTGGCCGTCGTGCTGGCGGGGGGCCTCTTGCCGGTGGGCGTGCTCAGCCAGCTCACCTCCGTCGGGACGCTGTTCGCGTTCGTGCTGGTCAGCCTGGGCGTGATGATCCTGCGCCGCCGCCGCCCCGAGATCCCGCGCGGCTTTCGCGTTCCGGGCGGCACTTACCTGGTCCCGCTGTGCGGCGCGGGCACGTCGCTGTACCTCATGCTGCAGGAGACCTCGAGCACGCTCATCCGCCTCTTCGGCTGGATGGCGATCGGCCTAGCGGTCTACTTCCTCTACGGCCGCAAGCACTCGAAGCTCCGAACCACCCCGCGCTGAGCCTTCACCCTCGACGGTTGGCGAGGCTCCGCTCGGCTCGGTGTGGGGCGTGTCGGTCGTCGTGGGTTCCGCTCGTTGTGGTTGAGGGGACGCCGAAGTGTGTGTCCCCTCCGTGCTCAAACAGGTCCTCGCGGTCGAGCCCGGATCTGCTCGGCCTGCATCGTAGACGCTGCGGAACTGCGCGCGGAGGGGACACACACTCCGCCGTCTTCTCAACGCGTCACTTCGCTCCACCTTGTTACCGCCTCCTCGCCGGAGTCGGAGTCCAATCGGGAGCGGATGTGACCCAGGCGGAGCGAGACGTAGGCGTGCAGCGCGGGTGGGCTGTGGGGGTGCCTCCCGCGCGCCGTTGCGCAGCGCCGACGACGCGGGCCGCGTAGATCCGGGCTCGACCGCGAGGACCTGTTTGAGCACGGGAGGGAACCCCACAGACCGACCGCCCAACGCCGAAGACGAGCGGAGCCCGACCGCGAGGACCTGTTTGAGCACGGAGGGGATAGCCACTCCTGCCGCCCCTCAACTGGCACGAGCGGAGCCCCAACCGGGGTTTCAGTGGTGGCGGTGGTGCAGGCGGTGTGAGACTTCGGCCGTGGCGATTGTCGCGGGGATGCGGAGGTTCGTGCGGACGACGTGGCCCGGCAGCCCGATGGACATGCGGAAGGCGCGAATGGTCTGCACGACGCAGTCGCCGGCATCCTCGTCGACGGCGGCGGCCGTGGCCAGACCGACAGAGCCCGGCACGCCGTTCGACTCCACGTAGACGATGGCGTTGACCTGCGCGTCGGCGACGCGGCCGCAGGCGGCCAGCTGCGGCATCAGGCTGGCGAGATCGTGGTCGACCTTCGGCCCGTCGATGTCGAGCACCTCGACGCGGCTGGACGACCGGAACTCGACCGGGTACTCGAACGTCGTGGGCTTGTTGCCACCGGGGGCGTGGAAACGGATGTGCCGCCCGACCTCGACCAGGCAACGCTCGACGTCGTAGTTGCCCAGGGTCGATTCCAGCACCCAGACGTCCTGCGCCTGTCCGGTTCCATCCACCAGGAAGCGCAGCAGCACCTTCCCTTCGGCGTACTTCTGGGCTTTGCCGGCGCGCGCGTAACAGCCACGCACGTCGTCGAAGTGTTCCTGGATCGTCGCCTCGACGTCGTCCGTGTCCATGACGCCGACCTCGTTGGTCACCGTCATGTTCTTGTACGGGTCTTCCGCCTTGCGCGCCGGCTTGGGGCGCTTCATGGCGAACTCGGGGCCCCCCTGGCCGCGACGCGCCGCCTTGTCGCCGCCGCAGGCGGGGCTCAGCAGGACCAGAAGCAGGGCAAATCGGGCGAACTTCATCGGCGCGTTAGGGCGTTCCAAAACTGGCTACCTTCAGACAATCGGCAGCCGGGGAAGTTCCTTCAGCTCCCTCGGGACGACCCCTCAGCAAGGCGAATGTGGTTGCGCCGCGCCATTGCGCAACCCG
>CAZPUH010000260.1:0-2616 GCA_964589215.1 uncultured Myxococcales bacterium
AGCGTCTCGCGCAGCACCTTGCGCGCGAAAGCGGAGTCGTCGACCACCAGGACACGCGTCGGCCTCTGGTTGGTCATGACGTCTTCTCGTACAGAAACACACCGTCGCGTTCCTCGCAACGGAGCTCGGTGCCGAACCGCAGCAGCGACTCCGAGATGCCGACCAGCAGCGCGCCGCCGGGGCGCAGGTGGCGGGCCAGGTTGCCCACCACCCGGCGGGCCGAGTCGTCGGCGAAATAGATCAGCACGTTCCGGCACAGGATGACGTCGAAGAGCCCCAGGTCGGGCCACCGCGCGCCCTCGACCAGGTTGATGCGCTGCCACTGGATGGCATCCGTCAGCCGGCTCTCGACGGAAACGCCGTCCGCCTCCAGGTGGACCCAGCGGGCGGCGAACGCCGGGACGTCGCCGCGCAGCGCGCGCCGCCCGAACCGCCCCGAGCGCGCCCGCTGCAGCGCCGCGTTGCTGATGTCGCTGGCGATCAGCTCCACCTCGTTCAGCAACCCGCGCGACGCCAGCAGCATCGCCACGGTGTGCGGCTCCTCGCCGGTCGCGCAGGCGGCGCACCAGATGCGCGGCCGCCGTCCCTTGTCGATGGCGGGCAGCACGAAGCGCGCGATCGCCACCTCGACGGGGGCCAGCTCGCGAAAGAGATAGGTCTCGCCGACGACCAGCTGTTCGATCAGCAGGTCCAGCTCGGGCCCGCCGCCCGCGTCGTAGCGCAGGTAGTAGTAGTACTCGAGCAGCGAATCGAAACCGACTTCCAGGGCGCGGGCGGCGACCTTGTCCCCGAAGATGGGCGCGTGCGAGGCGTCGAAGTGCAGGCCCGCCCGCTCGGATATGAGGGTGCTCAAGATCGAAAACACCTGCGGCGCCATCGGCAGCGTCGACATGGCCTACCGCGCGAGCAAGAGAGAACAGATCTGCCGCACCTCGGGCTCGCGATCCTCGGCGGCGGCTCGTCGCAGGGCCGCCACGGCCTCCGCGTTGCGCAGCACGGCCAGCGCGCTGGGCGCCGCCTTGCGGGCCGCGAGATTCGACATGGTCATCGCGCCGACCAGCGCCGCGTTCGCCTCGGGCCGGCGCAGGCGCGCCAGGGCTGAGACCAGGAACGGCGCTGTCTCGTCGTCGGCCTCTTCCAGGGCCGCCACCAGCCCGGCCACGCGCCCTTCGACGTGCAGGGCCAGCGCCGCCAGCACCCGCTCGCTGGCGGCGGACCGCAGCAGGCCGACCAGCACGCGGGTCGCGGCGATCCCCTTCATGGCCGCCAGGAAACCGATGGCCGCCGTGCGCACGCTCTCCTCGGGATCGCCGGCGGCGTCCCGGAACGCGACCAGCACGGCGGGGTCGCGAAAGCCCGCCAGCGCCGACAGCGCCACCAGCCGCGTGGCCGGGTTCGCGGCGCGCGTCGCCTGGATGACCAGGGGCAGGGCGCTCGCGTGCTGCGCGACGCCCAGGCCCACGATCGCCGCGCGCTGCACGTCCTCGTCGGTGTCCGTCGCGGCCTGACTCAGCGCCGCGATCGCGGGCTCGCTCTTCAGACACGACAGCGCCTCGATGGCGGCGATCCGCACCTGGCCGGCCGGGTCGTCGAGCAAGCCGATGATGGCTTCGGCCGCCGGCTCGAAGGCCAGCTTGCCCAGCGACTGGCAGGCGTAGTAGCGCACCCAGGGGTCGGGATCGCGGATCCCCTTCATCAGGTAGGCGCTGGCGCGCAGATCGCCCATCGACTGCCCCAGGCTGCGCATGGCGGCGGCGCGCGTCTTCTCCGACTTGCTCTTGGCGCACGCCAGCAGCGTCTCGAACGCGCGCGGGTCGTCCATCAGCGGCAGCGCCTGCACGGCCGCTTCGCGCACGCGCTCGTCGGGGTCCTCCAGCGCCGACAGGAAGACCCCCAGCGCGCTCGTCGAGCCGAAGTAGGTGAGGATGCGGACCGCCGCGCGGCGCACGCGCACGTCCGGCGAGCGCGCCGCCTCCAGCGCCAGCCGCTCGGTCTCGTTGCTCCCCAGCGACTGGATCGCGCCCACCGCCGCGTAGGAGACGCGGGTATCGGGATCGCCCAGCACCGGGAACAGCGCCGCCACCTCGCCGACCGCGCCCATGCGGGCCAGCGCGTCGCACGCCAGCACGCGCACGTCGGGATCTTCGTCGCGCAGGCAGGCCACCACGTCGGCCGCCGCCCAGCCGCCCGAGATGTGCGGCAGCAGCGCCTTGCGGTGAGTGGGACTCCCCGTGCGGATGCCCGCCAGCACGTTCTCCCCCGCCTGATGCGCGAGGCCGCCCAGCGCGGCGGCCGCGGCGGCGGCCACCAGCGGCGGCCCGTCCAGCAGCGCCGTCAGGGCCGACGTCGTCGACGGATCCTGGATGACGCCCAGCACGAAGCAGATCGCGGCCTGCTCGGTGGGGTCCCCCTCCTGCAGCGCCAGCAGGAGGTGCCGCGAGAACCCCGGCACCTCGGCGCCCGCCTTGATGCTGGTCTCGACGGGCCGCGCATCGTCGAAGCGATCGCAGTAGCGCTGGTGCAGGTCGCTCAGCGCCTCGGCCGCCAGCCGCACCGCCGCCGCCGAGGCCCTGGCGATGTAACGGACCAGCGGCGCCACCGCCGCGATGTCGCCGG
>CAZPUH010000261.1:0-6955 GCA_964589215.1 uncultured Myxococcales bacterium
CGCCCGCCGCGCCGGCGCCGCCACGCCCGCCGGTGCCGGTTCCGCCGCCGCCGACGCCGCCGGTGGCCCGGTCACCGCCCGTGCCGGTCGTGCCGCCGGTGGAGGTCGGGGTCCCCTTCTGAAACGCGATGGTGCCCGTCAGCGTGGGGCTGGAGCTGCGCGGGGTGACCGTCAGCGTCGTTCCCGAGGCGCAGTAGTCGTACTTCGCTTCGGCCACGTCGGTCAGCGTGAGCACGTTGCCGGACGTCGCGAAGTTGCCGTCCGTCGACGGCGCCGGTGAAACCACGCCCAGGCCGCCCTTTTCGTTGACGGTGGCCGTGCAATTGCAGCCGCCACCCGACGCGTCGGTGCACTGGAAGGTCTCGTAGCCCAGGGCAACCAGCAGGCTGGCGGCGCCCGCGCACGTGACCGGCGTCGACGAGATCACCAGACAGGACTTGTCGAGCGTGATCTGCTCGGTGCCGGTCGTCGTCGTGTCGTCGGTGTACGTTCCGTCGGCGTTGGCCGTCCACGACCCGGTCACCTGGAAGGTCCCCGTGACGGGCGCGGTCGGACAGCCGGCGCCGAACGTCCCCAGGTCCAGCGTCCCGCTGACCTTCAGGCAGGACGACGACACCATCCAGGTCCCGACGACGCTTCCGCCGCAGGCCGCCACGTTCGGGCACGCGCCCCCGCCGGGCGAGCCGCCGCTGGAGGTTCCGCCGGTGGCGACACCGGTGGTGCCGCCCGAGCTCCCCCCACTTCCCGAGAGCTTCCCCGCGGTGGAGCTGCAGCCGGCGCCACAGGCGATCGCCACGCTCAAAGTGGCCAGGACGGCGGATTGAACCTTCATCGGGGGCTCCTTGGTCAGTCCGGGCACACGAAGGCGCGCCCTCTTCCTGACTGTCCCGACGGACTACTTTTTTGCAGATATTCGACTCAGAGCGGGTGAGGTCGGTTCGGGCGGCGCCGGCGCGCGGCCGGGCCGCGGCTCAGAAAAGTCAGAAACGCGACGACGAGCAGCGTCGCGCCGCCGGCCGCGTGGCCGCCCGCGCCATCGACGCCGCAGTTGCACCCGCGGCCCTTCGGTCCGTCGATCGGACCCGGCGCTCCCCCCGCGTCCAGACCGCCGTCGCTGAAGTCCGGCGTCACCGTCAGCAGCGAGACGCCGAACCGCGGCAGGTCGAAGTCCAGCCTGACGGCCCCGCCGGGAACGACGGCGACGATCTTGTCCGGCGACGCCGGCGACGGATCCATCGCCGCCTGCAGCGCCGCGACTTGGGCCGGTGACGGCGTGGCCGGCATGCCTTGCGACACCCAGACCGTGTACGCGTCGCCGTGCGACTCGTCGGCGCGCAGGTGCGCGATGCGCGCGCGCGGGCCGAAGTCGGCGGGCACCGCGATCGACAGATGGACCGGAGTCGGGGGCGCCGCGACCAGGTCGTCGTGATAGTTCCAGACCAGAACCTGGACGGCGCCTCCGCTCGACGTGGCCAGGCCGTCGACGTCCGCCTGGTCGCGCACGCCGTTCGCCAGGATGTCAGCCAGGGGCCGCGCGCCCGTGCTGGTGAGCGGCAAGCGGACGCCGTCGAGGCGGCCAAGCAGCTTGAACGCGCTCATGACAGGCAGGTTGATGCCGTTCGTCGCCAGCGCGCGGTAGCCGGCGAAGTACGGCGTGCCGGGGAACGTGAAGGCCCACGTCAGCAGGCCGCCCAGCTTCACCCCCATCTGCGCCTCCAGCTCCAGCGAGTGCTTCATCATCGCGATCTCGTACGCGCCGTACGCCGGGGAAAAGCGGTAGGCGTCCTCGGGCGCGCTGCTGACGGGGCAAGCGGCGCACCCCTCGGGATCGGCCTCCGTCACGTAGATGGGCGTCTGCTTGAAAGGCGCGACCGCCGCGACGGCCTTGAACCCCGCCTGGTGAAGCCGCAGCTGGCTGCCCAGCGCCATCTCGACGTGGCCGTCCGTGATGGTGACGCCGCCCTTCGCGTGGAACGTCACCAGGTCGAGGCGCGTCCCGGTGCCGCCCGTGACGGCGTTCGTGCCCGTGGCGCAGTGCTGGAGAAATTGCTTGAGGAACGAGCCAGCCGCCACGGCGACCGCCGGTCCGCCCAGCGGCGCGTCGGGGAGCACCTCGTGCAGCGCCGCCTCCGTCGTGTCGTACAGCTTGGCGTACTCGTCGAAGGTCCCCTTCCAGTAACCGATGTCCGGCTCGTTCCACAGCTCCCACAGCCAGCGGGTGCCCGCGTCGGGGTAGCGCCCGGCGGCGTGCGTGGCCCACGCGCGGATCAGGTCACCCCACTTCCCGTAGTCGGTCGGCGGGTAGAAGCAGCCACCGTCCAGCGTCGTGGTGCTGCTGTTTCGGTAGGGGTTCGGCTGCGTCGACAGCGCCTGGGGCATGAACCCCAGCTCCACCAGCGGGGCGGCGCCGGCGCCGGTGATCGTGTCCATGATGCCGTCGGTCAGCGTCCAGCTGTAGATGGGCTGACCGGCGGCGTCCTCGGTGTAGACGTTCGTCGACCCCCACTTCAGCGCCGGGGTGCCGTCGCCGGTGTTCAGCAGGAAGTGGCTGCGCACGTGGACGGGCGCCGTGTTGGCGGCGGCGACGGTTCCCAGCAGCGCCGCGCCCTCGGGCGTCGTCGTGTTGTTGATCTCGTCGTAGCCGTAGAACGGCCACACCCGCTCCAGCGGACTTCCGGCGGCGGTCGCGTCGACCGACACCGTGACCGCGGGCGCCGCCTGCCCGTGCGCGCGCGCCGGCGCGGCCAGCGCCGCCAGGCCCGTCACCGCGATCCACCGCGCGCGCGTGCGGGCCTTCATCCGGCGGGCGCCTCGCTACTTCACCGAGAAGCGGTAGATGGTGGTTTGCGTGTAGGGGTGCCCCGGGCGCAGCGTGGCGCTCGCGAAGGCGGGGTGGTTGGGCGCGTCGGGGAACAGCTGCGCCTCCAGGCACAGCCCCGTGCGGTGCTGATAGACGACGCCGTGCTTGCCGTGGATCGTCCCGTCCAGGAAGTTCCCCGAGTAGAACTGCAGGCCCGGCTGGTCCGTGAGGACGTCCATGACGATGCCGCTTTGCGGATCGTAGAGCTCGGCGGCCCGCCGCACGCCCTTGCCCGGGTCGCGCAGCGCCCAGTTGTGGTCGTAGCCCTTGCCGTACTCGAGCTGCTGGTCCTTGGCATCGATGTGCGCGCCGATGCGGGTCGGCTGCCGGAAATCCATGGGCGTGCCGGCGACGTCCAGCAGTTGCCCCGTCGGAATCAGGTTCGCGCCGACGGGCGTCATCTTGTCGGCGTCGATGGTCAGCTGCTCGTCGAGGATCGACTTCGTCGGGTCGCCGCTCAGATTGAAGTACGAGTGGTGCGTGGCGTTCAGCAGCGTCGGCTTGTCGGTCGTGCCGTGGTACGTGATCCGCAGGGCGTTGTCCGGGGTCAGCGTGTACGTCACCACCAGCGTGACCTTGCCCGGATAGGCGCCCTCACCGTCGGGGCTCATGTAGGTCAGCTTGACGCCCGGGCCGTCCTTGCCGTCTTTCCCCTTGAGGGGCTCGCTGTGCCACAGCTTCTTGTAGAAGCCCTCGGCGCCGCCGTGCAGGTGGTTGGGCGGGTTGTTCAGGTCCAGCTGGTAGGTCTTGCCGTCCAGGGTGAACTTGCCGGCCGCGATCCGGTTGGCGTAACGGCCGACCGTCGCGCCGAGAAAGCTCTTGTCCTTCACGTAGCCGGCCAGGTCGTCGTACCCCAGCACCACGTCCCGCAGCGTCCCCTTCCGGTCGGGGACCTTCAGCGACACCAGGATCGCGCCGTAGTCGATGATGCGCGCCTCCGCGCCTTTGGCGTTGGTCAGCGTCGTGATCGTCACCTTGCGGCCGTCGTCCAGCTGACCGAACGGCGCCTGGGTCACGCCTTGAGCCGCGTGCGCGGCGGATGCCCCGCCCATGATCACAGCGGATGCCACGAGCAAAGCGCCTTTCATCCGGCGGAGACTACCACCAGGTCTCGGCTTGCACACCGAACGTCGAGCCGCTCAGGTATTGCGGATAGGTGTCCGTGTACAGTCTCGCCGAATCGATGCCGGGAACCGCGGCCTCCGCGTCCCAGGTGGCCCAGGTATAGAAGATCCGGAACTCCGGACGGGACAACAACCCGCGGTCGGCGGTCAGGGCGACCGCGCCCGTGGCCTTGAACAGCCACTGCGGCGCCGAGCCCACGCTCTTCGTCACCCGATCGTAGCCACCCTCGGCAAGCACCTTGAAGTGCTTGGCGGGGGCGACGGCGATGCGCGAGCCCGCCGAGTACCAGTTCTGCGTGCTCCCGTTCGAGCTGTCGTGCTGGTACACGAGGCCGATCTGCTGGCCGTACCAGCTGGTCGGCTGAATCGTGAACACATCGACCGCCCGGAACCGCGACTCCGTGAGATCGTGGCGGACCGAAAAGTCGGGATAGTAGAAGCGCGCGAGCGTTCCGAAGCCGGTTCCACCACCCTTGCCGTACTGGAAGGCGAGCTTGTTGTCGCCGCCCAGAACCTGCTGCACGATCTGAATCGTCGCGCCCCACCCGCTGTGCGTCGCCGGGTCGTTGCTGTAGTTGAGGATCCCCTGGAAGCCGAGCTGGATCTCGCCGCCCGGCCATAGCTTGATGCCGCGCAGCTGGATGTCCGGCCGGGCCCCGAAGTCGACCTGGGCCGGGATGGGCGGCGGCGCCGTCGCACCGGGTTGATCCTCCGGCTCGCCGTCGACGGCAAACACCGCCACGCTGAGCCGAAGGTCCTCGCCCAGGTTGATGTCCTCCACCCCGGCGCCGACGCCGGAGGGGTTCCAGTAGAAGAAGTCGCTGATGTAGATGAACTCGCGCTTGTAGTAGCGGGTGCCGACCCAGGCCGTGCCGCCGCCCAGCGCCGGGACCCCCTTCAGGTCGACGTAGAGGTTGGGGAAGGCGACCGTCGCGCCCGTCGACGTCGTGAGCCTGGCGGGCGAGTTGATGACGCCGGTCGGGGTGTAGCCCGTGAACCAGGTCGGGATGAAGATCGTCGGCATGAAGTGCACCGTCGAGACGGCGCCGTCGTCACCGACGTAGGTCACGAACGTGAAGTGCGTCTCCGACCAGATCTCGCACTCGTTGCCGAGCCGGTACTTCGAGAACAGGTTGCCGGGCAGCGCCAGCCCGAAGCAGGTCTGTCGCCCCTTCTGGCTGCTGGCGCCGAAGCCGCCGCGGAAGTACCCCGTGACGGTCATGTCGCCGAACTTGGGACGCGCGGGCGGCGGCGCCGACAGCGGAGGCGCGGCCTGGTCCGGCGACAGCACAGGCGCCGGCTTGGTCACGGCCGACTTGGGCTCCTCGGTGTTGTGCTCGGTCTCGGTCGTCGTCGGCTTGGTGGCGTCGGACTCGGGTTCGTCTTGCGCGAAGGCCGGCTGAGACGCGAACCCCGTCACGACCAATCCGGACAACCCCAGTACCAGTAATGTTCGTCGCATGCGTTGACCCGTCCTCCGGGTACTTCCGTGGTTTGAACTGCTCTCAGCCAGCCCTGACGTCATTGCCCGTAGTAGGCGCTCTTGCCGTGCTTCCGTTCGAAGTGCTTGCGCACCAGGTAGTCGGGCAGCCGCGGGGCGTTGGGCGCCAGGCTGCGCGTGATTGACGCGATCTTCGCGAGCTCCTCGAGGACGACCGCGTGGTAGACGGCCTTCTCCGCCGTCTTGCCCCAGGCGAACGGACCGTGCCCGGCCACCAGGACCATCGGCGTCTGGCGCGGGTCGCGCTTGCGGAAGCAGTCGATGATCTGCGTCCCGGTCTCGGCCTCGTAGTCGCCGTTCACCGCCTCGGCGCTCATGACGGCCGTGCAGGGCACGTCCTCGGCCAGGTGATCGGCGTGGGTCGTCCCGTAGATCGGGATGGGCATCCCGGCCTGCGCCCAGGCGGTCGCATAGGTCGAGTGCGTGTGCACGATCCCGCCCACCCCGTCGAACGCCCGATACAGCGCCGCGTGCGTCTTCGTGTCCGACGACGGGCGCAGCGTCCCCTCGACGATCTTGCCGTCCAGGTCGACGACCACCATGTGCTCGGCCTTCAGCGTCTCGTAGGGGACGCCGCTGGGCTTGATCGCGAACGCCGCGCGCGCGGCGTCCAGCGCCGAGACGTTGCCGAACGTGTAGATGGCGAGCCCCCGTCGGGGGATCTCCATGTTCGCCTGCCAGGCCTGTTCCTTCAGGTCGCCGTAGCTGGAGCTCATCTGCCCGCGTCCGCCCTAGCGGCCCTGGCGATCGTTCCAGCGCAGCTCTCTCTTCAGCTGCGCCAGGTCGGTGTTCTTGCCGATGTGGACGATCTCGACGTCGAGGATCCCCGCCAGATCCTCCAGCTGCTCGGCGGTGACGGCCTGGCTCCACGACGTGTGGTGCCCACCGCCCGCCAGCAACCACGCCGCGGCGCCGCGGCGGAAATCCGGCCGCGGCACCCACAGCGCGCGCGCCACGGGCAGCTTCGGCATCGGGTGCTCGGCCTTGATCGCGTCCAGCTCGTGGGCCAGGAGGCGCATGCGGCCGCCCATGTCGATCAGCGTGGCCGCGATCGCCGGCCCGGGCGCCGCGTTGAACACCAGCCGGCAGGGGGCCGCCTTGCCGCCGATGTCCAGCGGGTGCACCTCCAGCGACGGCTTCCCCTCGGCGATCGAGGGGCACACCTCCAGCATGTGCGCCCCCAGCACCATCTCCTGGCCCTTCACCAGGTGATAGGTGTAGTCCTCCATGAACGACACGCCGCCCTTGCGGCCGGCCGACATGACCTTCATCAGGCGGACCAGCGCCGAGGTCTTCCAGTCCCCTTCGGCGCCGAAGCCGTAGCCGTCGGCCATCAGGCGCTGGCAGGCCAGCCCCGGCAGCTGGTTGAGGCCGTAGAGGTCCTCGAACGTCGTCGTGAAGGCGCCGTAGCCCCCCTCGGTCAGGAAGCCGCGCATCCCGATCTCCTGCCGGGCCGCGTGGCGCAGGTTC
>CAZPUH010000262.1:0-2447 GCA_964589215.1 uncultured Myxococcales bacterium
ATGAGGATGGTCCCGATGAGGTCGATGTGGGCCAGCGGCGACAGCGTGAGCCGCCCCTGCTGGCGCGGCAGGCGATCGCCCAGCCGGTCCGCCACCAGGGCATGACCGAATTCGTGGACCGAAACGGAGACCACGAAGGCCACCAGCGCCAGCAACGCGCGGCGGACCTGATCGGGCGAAACATCCATCCCGCGGAAGATTACCGTAACGGGGCGGCCGATTCACCGGCTTGTCGCGGGTCGGCCGTCAGCGGGCGCG
This sequence comes from uncultured Myxococcales bacterium, assembly GCA_964589215.1. Taxonomy (GTDB): domain Bacteria; phylum Myxococcota_A; class Polyangia; order Fen-1088; family Fen-1088; genus JADGRB01. The sequence continues at coordinate 259 of CAZPUH010000262.1, forward strand.
CAGCGGGGTGGCCGGCCCGGCGGCGGGGGTCAGCACGGCGTGCGCGATGGCGATCTGGTTGCGGACGCGATCGGCGACCAGGCGTGCCTGCTGCTCGGCCAGCGCCAGGGCCTCGCCCAGGAACGTCAGCCCTTCGTCGATGCGGCCCGACCGCACGGCGGTCATCCCCTTCCACTCGATCAGCTCGACGATGTCCTGCGGCGGCATCGACAGCTCCTTCGCGCGCGCGATGAGCGCGCCGAACGCCTCCGAGGAGCCACCCGACAGCGCCAGGGAAACCTGGTCCAGGTAGACGCGGTCGCTGGCGATCAGGACCGCGTCGGTGTTGCCGGACGCTTCCGCCTCGCGCTGCTTCGCCGAGACCCTCGCGAACAGCTCGGCGGCGGCGGGGACGTCCCCCGCGTACCACTTGCAGCGCGCCAGCTGCACCTCGCAGTTGACGGTGCGAGCACCGAGCTCGCCGAACTCCTGCAGATACATCTGCAGCGCGCGGCGGATGTACGGCTCGGCCTGCGCGGTCTGGCCCAGCGACAGGTAGACCTCGCCCAGATCGCGCGTGCAGAGGACCTCGAACAGCGACATGCCGAACTCGCGGCACAGCTGCACGTTGCGTTCGTAGTCGGCCAGCAGGCGATCGATCTTGTCGGTCAGGAACGAGAGCGTGCTGCGGTTGATGAGCGCCGCCGCCAGCCCCCACATGTCGCCGTGATCCTCGAAGACCTTCAGCACGCGGTCGAGCGCCGCCTCGGCCTCGTCGAACTTGCCCAGCACCGCCGCGATGAACCCGCCCAGCGACAGGCTCTGCGTGTACGGGACGTAGGCGTCCTCGCCCAGCGGCTCCGACGCCTGGATGGCCAGCTTGAAGGTCTCCAGCGCCTCGGGCTGCTTGTCGGCGCGGTGCAGGCTGCGCCCGCGCGACATCAGCACGCGCGCCCGGGTGACGGGCGTCGCCAGGTCCGGGTTGGCGGCGACCAGCGCGCCTGCCTCCTCGGTGACCGCCTCGGCCTTCGGCCAGTCCCGCACCATGTCGAGGCACATCGCCTCGTCCAGCAAGATGTCGACCTGCGCGGCGCGCGCGTCGGCGGCGCGCGCGCGCTCCAGCGCGGCGGCGTAGTCGGCCAGCGCGTCCAGGTGGCGCCCCATGCGGTAGCGCATCTCGGCGCGCCCCTGAGCCGCGGCGATCTGCCGCGCCTGATCGTCCTCGGGCAGGTTCTCGATGGCGTTCTTGTAAAGCAGCTCGGCGTCCAGGTACGCGTGGCGGGCCCGGGCGCGCGCCGCCAGATCCATGTACAGGCGGCCGGCTTCCGCCTTGAGGCCGCTGCGCGCCGCATGAAACGCCATCGGCGGCAGGCGAGCGGCGTCGGGCAAGCGGTCCTGGCGCCGGTAGTATTCGAAGGCGGCGCGGTGGATCGCGTCGCGCTGGGCGGCGGGCACCGCCTGGTAGACGCTGTCGCGCAGCAGCGCGTGGCGGAAGCCGACACGCCCGCCGCGGTGGCGCGACAGGATGCCGCTCTCGACCAGCCGGCGCACGCCGATGCCGGCGTCCAGCTGCGTCTCGGCCGCCGTGCCGGCGCGCTCCAGCTCTTGCAGCACGCCCTCGATCTCGTCGGCGCTGAACTCGGAGCCCAGCACCGCCGCCAGGCGGGCGTGCGCCATCAGGTCGGGCGGCAGCGACTCCGTCTCGCGACTGGCCAGCCACTGGACCAGCGGCAGGTCCGGGAGCCGCTCGAGCTCGTCGGTGGCCAGCGTCCAGCTCTGCCCCTTGCCCGAGCGGCGCACCAGGCCGTCGCGCTTGAGGCCGCGCACCAGCTCGACGAGCAGCAGCGGGATGCCCTCGGTGCGGGCCGCCAGCTTGGCCAGCGCGCTGGCCGGCACGTTCTCGGCGGGCATCAACAACCGGCGCGCCAGCTCGGCCGCCGACGCCGGATCCAGTGCCGGCAGCGTCAGCTCGCGCCGAACGGCAGCGCGGCCCGCCGAGTCCGTGCGGCGACTCCCGAACGTGGGCCGCGCCACCACGCCGATCGAGATGGGCGCGGCGGCCTCGGACAGCGCCGCGTACTCCAGCGCGTCCAGCGCCGTCTCGGTCACGAAGTGCGCGTCCTCGATCACCAGCGCCAGCGGCCGGGCCCGCGCCTTGAGGCGCAGCCCCTCGCCGGCCGCGCGCGCCGCCATCGACCGCAGGGCGCCAG
>CAZPUH010000263.1:0-1642 GCA_964589215.1 uncultured Myxococcales bacterium
GCTTCGGCGGACGGAGTCGAGCGCTTCGACTCGATCGCCTTGCGCTTCTTCCCCATGTTGCTGTGCTTGCGCACGCGGCGCTTCCAGGTCTTGCGTGTGTTCGAGGCCATCGCGGGCCGGCTTCTATCACAGCCGGGTCGCCGAGACCACTCCTTGTATCGTCTCCAGGCTCCGCAGGACGGTTTTCAGCTGGTCGACGTGCCCGACCGTGACCTGGAAGGTGTTCACGGCGCGCCCGTCCTCCGTCGTGCGGCACTTGGCCTGCGAGATGTTCACCCCGTGCTCGGTGAACGACTTCGAGATCGCCGCCAGCAGGCCCGGGCGGTCCGAGCAGGTGACCTGGACAGCGACCGGCCGGACCGTCTTCGACTCGTCGTCCCAGCTGACGTCCACCCGTCGGACCGGGTCCATGTCCAGGGCCTTCGGGCAGTCGCGCGTGTGGATGACGACCCCGTGGCCGCGGCTGATGAACCCGATGATGGAGTCGCCCGGGACGGGGCTGCAGCACTTCGCGAACTTCACGAGGATGTCGGCCTCCCCCTGCACCTTGATCCCGCCGATCGAGCGCTTGGGGACGATCCGGCGCGCGGCGGACGGCACCTCCGGTACGGGCGCGACCGGAACGGCGGTCCCGTTGGCGGCCGCCCGATCGGCCAGCACCGCGTCGGCCGCGTGCGTCGGGCTCATCTTGCCGTACCCGACGGCGACCAGGAGGTCGTCGGCGGTGCCCACCCGCAGCCGCTGCGCCGCCGCGTCCAGCAACCCCTCGCGCTCGGCGCTGGCCAGCGCGTAGTCCTGCTTGCGCAGCTCGCGCCCCAGCAGATCGCGCCCCATCTGGCGGCTGCGCTCGCGCTGCTCCATCCGGATGTAGTGGCGGATCTTCGTGCGCGCGCGGCTGGTGACGACGAACTTCAGCCAGTCCTTGGACGGCTTCTGGTTGGCCGACGCCAGGATCTCGACGGTGTCGCCGTTCCGCAGCGTGTAGCGCAGCGGCACGATGATGCCGTTCACGCGCGCGCCCGAGCAGTGCTCGCCCACCGCCGAGTGGATCGCGTAGGCCAGGTCGATCGGCGTCGCGCCCTTGGGCAGCGCCTTGACGTCCCCCTTGGGCGTGAAGACGAAGACCTCGTCCTGGAAGAGGTCGATCTTGACGGTCTCGATGAACTCCGTCGGGTCCTTGAGGTCGCGCTGCCACTCCATCAGCTGGCGCAGCCAGGCGAAGGCCTTGCCGTCCTCGGCGGCCGGCGACTTCTGTTCCTTGTACTTCCAGTGGGCGGCGATGCCCTGCTCGGCGATGCGGTGCATCTCCTGGGTGCGGATCTGAACCTCCATCCGCTCGGCGCGCGGGCCGATCACCGTCGTGTGAAGCGACTGATAGAGGTTCGGCTTGGGCAGCGCGATGAAGTCCTTGAAGCGCCCCGGCACCGGCGTCCAGTTCGAGTGGACGACGCCCAGGACCGCGTAGCAGTCGCGCACCGACTCCGTGATCACGCGGAACGCCAGCACGTCGTAGATCTGTTCGACGTCGCGGCCGGTCTTCTTCATCTTCTGGTAGATCGACCAGAGGTGCTTGGCGCGGCCATTCACCTGGACGGGGATCTCCGCCTCGGCCATCACGGCCTTCAGCTTGTCGACGACCTCG
>CAZPUH010000264.1:0-2392 GCA_964589215.1 uncultured Myxococcales bacterium
AACCCGACCCCCGCCAGGATCATGAGCGCCGCGGACAGGTAATCTGATGTCATTTTGGCCGCCGTGGGAAGAGCGAAACCGACGCGGCGATTTATAGAGGTTGCGTGGACGGCAGTCAATCAACTCAAGAGGATAGGGGCCGAGGCCCCTGCGGCGGGCCGTCCCGCGCTGCGCGTTTGACTTGGGGAGCGGGGATTTCTATATCTAGACGCCCCATGCCCCGCCGAACGTCGTTGTTCTGGTTGATCGGGGCGCTCGCGATCGGGCTCGGCTCGTCCGCCTGTGCCAAGTCGTCCGCCGAAGCCCCCGCCAGCGCGGCGCCCGCGCCGGTGGCAGCCCAGCCGGCCGCCGGCGGCGACAAGGCCCCCGCGGGCGTCGACATCTCGAAGCTCGACGATTTCGGCAAGAAGGTGTTCTTCCGGATCGCCAACGGCGAGCCGTCGATCTGTGGCCAGGGCCAGAGCCTGCTGGCCTCCGCGAACGCCGCCAAGGGGGGCTGCGCGCGGTCGGTCAGCGCGCTGCGCTACGTCGTGCGCCTGGTCGACCAGGGCTACACCGACTCCGAGGTGTCCGATGCCCTCGCCAAGCGGTACCGGCCGGTCGCGCCCAAGAAGATCGACGTGTCCGACGCGCCGATGAAGGGCAACCCGAACGCCCGCATCACGCTGGTCGAGTTCGCGGACTACGAATGCCCGCACTGCAAGCGCTTCCAGCCGGTGCTGCGGCAGATCATCGAGGAGTTTCCGAACGACGTGAAGCTCTACTTCAAGCACTACCCGCTGCCGCAGCACACGAACGCCCGCCTGGCGGCCGAGGGGGCCGTGGCGGCCCAGAAGCAGGGGAAGTTCTGGCAGTACCAGGACAAGCTCTGGGACCATCAAGATGACCTCAATCCCGCCGAGATCGAGAAGGTGGCGAAGGAGACCGGCCTCGACCTGACGAAGTTCCGCAAGGACGTCGCGTCCGACGCAGTCAAGGCCAAGGTCGCCAAGGACCACGACGAGGGGGCCGCCATCGGGCTGCAGGCCACGCCGACCCTCTACATCGCCGGGCGCGAGTACACCGACGGGCGCGACACGGACGCGCTCCGCGAGTGGATCAAGGACGAGCTGGGCAAGTGAAGCGGGTCGCGGGCGCGCTGATGCTGGCGATCGCGGTCGCCGGGTGCGCCACCAGCGGCGGTGGGGCCACGGGCGGCGCCGGGCAGGAGACCGTCGGGGCGCCGTTGCCGCCGCTGAAGGTCGACGGGCTGTCCGGCAAGACGATCGACGTGCGCAGCTACCGCGGGCACGTGCTGTTGCTGGACGTCTGGGCGTCCTGGTGCGCCCCCTGCAAGCAGGAGCTGCCGGTGCTGGACGAGATGGCGCGGCGGCTGAAGGCCGACGGGATCGAGATCCTGGCCGTTTCGGTCGACCAGGAGCGCGCCAACGTCGAGAGGTTCCTGCGGGCGCGCGGCGGGCGCTGGTCGCTGACCGTCGCGCACGACCCGCGTGGCGAGATCGCCGAGCTGTTGCAGCCGGACAAGATGCCCACCTCGTACGTGGTCGATCGGGCCGGGATCGTGCGGTACGTGAACGCGGGGTTCGTGCCGGAGGACGCGCCGGCCATCGAGAGACGTCTGCGGGAAGTCGCGGGAAACTGAACCGCCGGCTTCAGGGAAGCCAGGGACATGACGATCGATTCGAAGTCGATGCGCGGTCTCCGGATCCTGATGGTCGTGGCGCGGCTGGGGGCCGTGGCCCTTCTGGCGAGCCTGCCGGCCGGGCGGGCACGCGCGGCGGCGCCGAACCCGGGCTGGGAACACCGGCAGGCCGAGCGCGACGCGGCCGAGGGGCAGCGCCTGTTGAAGGCGGGCCTCTACGACGAGGCGTTGTTCAAGCTGAAGGCCGCCTATTCCGTCGAGCCGAGCGCCGAGACGGCGTTCGGGATTGCCAGCGCCCAGCGGGGCGGGGGGCGCACGCTGGAGGCCTACGCCTCGTACGAGTCGCTGCTGCGCGATCACGGGTCCGAGCTGAGCGCCGATCAGCGACAGTCCGCCGAGACGGCGCTGGCGGAGCTGGACCTCAAGACGGGGACGCTCAAGCTGGCGATCGCGGACCCCGAGGCTTCGTGCAGCGTCGACGGTGAGACCGTCGCCGCGGACGCCGTGAAGAAGCCTATGCGCCTGCTGATCGGCGCCCACAAGGTGGTGCTGACGAAGCCGAACGGCACCGCGACCAGCTACGACGTCATCATCCGGCGCGGCAAGGAGACGGAGCTCGCCGTGCCGCCCCGCCGGCAGTCGGCGGGGGCGCCGGTGGCCCTGACCCCTGCCGTGGCGCCGCCCGCGCCTTCGCCGCCCGCGGTGGTGGTCGCCCCGGCGGCCGTGACCCACCCCGCGCCGCGGCCGCTG
>CAZPUH010000265.1:0-1696 GCA_964589215.1 uncultured Myxococcales bacterium
GACGATGACCCCCTCCGGCTTCTCGGTGTCGATGATCTCGAGGACGTCCTCGCGGGTCAGCGGCTCGAAGTACAGCCGGTCCGACGTGTCGTAGTCGGTCGACACCGTCTCCGGGTTGCAGTTGACCATGATGGTCTCGAAGCCGTCCTCGCGCAGCGCCTGCACGGCGTGCACGCAGCAGTAGTCGAACTCGATCCCCTGGCCGATGCGGTTGGGACCGCCGCCCAGGATGACGATCTTCTTTTTCTTCGTCGGGCGGTTCTCGTTCTCGACCAGCTCGGGGGCGCCCACGCGCTCCTCGAAGCCGATCTCGTAGGTCGAGTAGAGGTAGGGCGTCTGCGCCTCGAACTCCGCGGCGCAGGTGTCGACCCGCTTGAACACGGGGCGCACGCCGTGCTTGATGCGCGCCTGCCGCACGTCCTCCTCGGACACGCCGCACAGCTTCATCAGGCGGCGATCCGACAGCCCCAGCCGCTTGCGGCGCGCCAGCCCCGGGCCGTCGTCCAGCACCGCGGCGGCGCCCTTGCTGGCGGCCAGGAGTCGGGTCGACTCGTCCTCGTCGATCATCTGCTTCAGGTTGCGCAGGAACCAGGGATCGATCTTGGTCAGCTGGTGGGCTTCGGCCTCCGTCACGCCGGCGCGCAGCCCCTCTGCCAGGTACCAGAGGCGGTCCGGTCCCGGGCGAACCATGCGCCGGCGCAGCTCGTCGACGGCGGGCGGGTTTTCCAGGTCGAACCCGGAGCGGCCGATCTCCATCGATCGCAGCGCCTTGCCGAAGCTCTCCTTGAACGTGCGGCCGATCGACATGACCTCGCCGACGGACTTCATCTGCGGGCCCAGCTCGTCGTCGGCGCCCGGGAACTTCTCGAACGCGAAGCGCGGGATCTTGGTCACGACGTAGTCGATCGTCGGCTCGAAGCAGGCGGGCGTCTCGCGCGTGATGTCGTTGGGGACCTCGTCCAGCGTGTAGCCGATGGCCAGCTTGGTCGCGATCTTCGCGATGGGGAAGCCGGTGGCCTTCGACGCCAGCGCGCTGGACCGCGACACGCGCGGGTTCATCTCGATGACGATCATGCGGCCGTCGGCCGGGTTGACCGCGAACTGGATGTTGGACCCGCCGGTCTCGACGCCGATCTCGCGGATCACGGCAAGCGCCGCGTCCCGCATGGTCTGGTACTCCTTGTCCGTCAGGGTCATCGCCGGCGCGATCGTGATCGAGTCGCCGGTGTGCACACCCATCGGATCGAAGTTCTCGATCGAGCAGATGATGACCGCGTTGTCCTTGCGGTCGCGCATCACCTCCAGCTCGTACTCTTTCCAGCCGAGCACCGACTGCTCGACCAGCACCTCGCCGCGCGGGCTCTGCTGCAGCCCCCAGGCCACCTTGGTGTCGAACTCCTCGGCGTTCCAGACGATGGCGGCGCCCGAGCCGCCCAGCGTGAACGACGGGCGCAGCAGCACCGGGTAGGCGACCCCGGTGTCGGCGGCCATCTTGGCCTGGATGGTGCGCGCCTCCTCCAGGCTGTGCGCGTAGCCGGACATCGGCACGTCGAGACCGATCTTCTCCATGGCCGCCTTGAACAGCTGGCGGTCCTCGGCCTTCTCGATGGCCTCCACCTGGGCGCCGATCAGCTTGATGCCGTACGCGTCCAGCACGCCCGCGCGGTGCAGGTCCAGCGCCAGGTTCAGCGCCGTC
>CAZPUH010000266.1:0-10463 GCA_964589215.1 uncultured Myxococcales bacterium
CACACGGCTTCGGTCAACGGCAACTACAGCTTCATCGCCCGGACCGACGCGCCGACCTGCCCCGAGTGCGGATCGATCATGATCCCCAACGGCAGCTGCCACAAGTGCGTGAACTGCGGCACGACCAGCGGCTGCTCGTAACCGCACGCAGCGTCTGACACGCGGCCGGTGGATCCTCGGATCCACCGGCCGGTTTCATTTGCGCCGACTACTTGCTGGTCGTGGTGACGTTCGCGACGGGGAAGTCGATCGTCCCGCTGCCGCCGCCGACCTCGACGTTGATGTGCACCGACGAGATCGTGCCCAGGTTCCAGCCCTGCTTGGCCCAGGCGGCGAAGTGATCGCTGACGGTGACCGTGCCGCACGTGCGCGCCGTCTTGCGCGTGCTGATCATCTGGGTCCAGCCACCCGTGTGGCCCGATTCGCACGCGTTCGCGCCGCCCGTGCCGGTGGTCTGCGTCGTGCTGAGGTAGTAGGTCTCGCCGTCGATGACCGCGGTGATGCTGCCCGACCCATGGAGACCGTTGTACGAGTCCTCGTTGATGTACCACTCGACGCACGGGCTGTGCATCCAGCCGTACATCCCGATCATCGAGAAGCCGCCGCCGGTGCCGGATTTCTTCTCGGAGAACTGCGCCTGGATCGTCCCGTAGGACGTGTAGGCCTTGCCCGGATTGAAGTCGAGCCCCAGGTGCGCGAGGAAGTCCATGCTGTTGTTCCAGGACGTCGAGAAGGCGTGGGCGTTGGAGAAGACGGTGATGCTGCCGCCGCTGCCGTTCGTCCAGATCCCGTAGTTGAGGCCGTTGACCGCGCCGTTCACGTTGGTGCCCGTGTGGACGGTGCCGCCCGTCGGAAGCGTGGCGTTGCAATCGACGGTCACGCCACCGTCGCCGGTGGTGCCGCCGGTGGCGATCGTGCCGCCGGTTCCCGAGGCGCCCGCGCGCCCGCCCGTGCCGTTTCGGCCGCCGCCGCCGCCCGCGGTGCCGCCAAAGCCGGTCGGGCCGCCGCGCCCTGCGCCGCCCGGGCTGTCGCCGGTGGCCACCACGCCGCCCGAACCGTTCACGCCGCCGGACGCGGTCGCGCCGCCCGACGCGGTCGCGCCGCCCGATGCGCTGGTGCCGCCCGAGCCGGTGATCGTCCCGCCCGAGCCGGTCGTTCCGCCGGACGCGCCGGTGCCGGAACTGGTTCCGCTGGAGCCGCAACCTGCGAGCACCCAGCACGCCGCCAGACCTGAAAGTAGGACCTTGGATCTCATGTGAGCTGCTCCTTTGGCGACTTCTCTATTCCCGGCAAACTGCCGGGTGGTCTGCGCCGGCCGCCGCGGAGTTGTCACGAAAATGCAGGCGCGCGCGAATTTGCGGCTGCGCGTCGCACCGACGGCGGCGACGCGACGTTTGTTCGATGAAAAGGGCATGACCAGGGCACTGATGACGGCGGGTACAATTGGTCGATGAACCGGTCGGGGCCGTACATCGACGACGTGGTCGAGGAGCATGAGGAGCTTCCCGAGGGGTGCGAGCTGCGCTTTCACGCGGTGGGCCCCTCGCGCCCCGTCGCCCGCATCCGCTACGAGCCCATGACCGGTCCCGACGGAGACTTCGCGGTCCACGCCGCCGGCGGCGCGCCCGCGCTGGCGACGCCCGTCGACGATTCCAGCGCCGGGACGTCCGTGCTGATCACCGGCGACGCGCGCGGTCTGCGGCTGCGCCGGCTGGACACGGGCGGCGACTCGGGCGCGGAGCCCGCGATCGCCGAACCCTACCTGCTGCTGTCGCCCGACTCGATCCTGGACTGACGCCGGTCGGAGCAGTCATGACCACGACCGCCGATTTCAGCACCGTCTCCGTCAACGGCCTCGAGCTCGCCTACCGCGTGCAGGGCGAGGGCGAGCCCCTGCTGTTGCTGCACGGCTTCTTCGGCTCCAGCGCCGACTGGGCGCACCTGTTCGACCTCGACCAGCTGGCGCGCACCTACCGGCTGATCATGCCGGACGCGCGCGGGCACGGCCGGTCGACGAACCCGAGCGGCGCGTTCACGTTCCGCCTGTGCGCCGCCGACGTACAGGCGCTGCTGGACCACCTGGGGTTGGCCCGCGTGAAGGCCGTCGGGCTCAGCCTGGGCGGCGGCACGCTGCTGCACGTCGCCACGCAAGCGCGCGATCGGATCGACGCCATGGTGCTGATCGCCGCCCCCAGCTACTTCCCGACGCAGGCGCGCGCGCTGACGGCGTCGGTCAGCGAACGGGACGAGGACCATCCCGAGGCCGAGTGGCGCGAGCTGCGCGCCCGCCACGTCCAGGGCGACGACCAGATCCGCGCGCTCTGGCGTATCGCCCGGGAGTTCGCGACCAGCTACGACGACGTGGCGTTCACGCCGCCGCTGCTGGCGACCATCCGGGCGCGCACCCTGATCGTGACCGGCGATCGCGACGGCCTGTACCCGCTGGAGATGTTCGTCGAGCAGTACCGCGCCATCCCGGGCGCGGCGCTGATGGTGATCCCCGACGGGGGGCACCACGCCGTATTCGGCGCGGCGCGGCCAGACTTCGTGCGCGCGGCTCTCGCCTTCTTGCGCGGCTGAAGGTAGCCTTTTTCCATGTTCACGTTCGTCACCGGCGGGCTGCGGTCGGGAAAATCGGACTACGCGCTCCGGCGCGCGTCCGAGCTGGGACCGCCGCCCTGGCTGTACGTCGCCGCCCACATCGAGGGGGACGAGGAGCTGAAAGGGCGGCTGGCCAGCCACCGCCGCGACCATGACACCACCTGGAAGCTGATCGAGGCGCCCGACAAATTGGTGACGGCGCTGGAGCCGTCCACGCTGGAGGGCAGCGGCGCGGTCGTCCTCGATCGCTTCACGGTCTGGCTGTCCAAGCGCATCGAGTCGACCGACAAGAGCCACGACAACGAGCTTCTGGCGGAGGTGGCCGGCCTGGCCGACCGCCTGTACCGCTCGCCGACGCCCGTCGTCGTCGTGACCACCGAGATCGGGCTCGGGTTCCTGCCCGCCAACGTTCCCGACCGGCGGCTCATCAACGTCGCGGGGCGCGCCAACCAGATGCTGGCCGAGCGTGCCGGCTCCGTGGTGTTGATGGTCAGCGGCGTGCCGCTGCGGCTGCGCTAGCGCCGCCCATGCCGCTCATCCGTCGCACGTTCCCGGTCGGGGCGCTGGGGTGCAATTGCACGATCCTGGCTTGCCCGGACACGCGCGAGGCGGTGGTCATCGACCCCGGCGACGACGCGGACGCGATCCTGGCCGACCTGGCGCGGGACGGCCTCACGGCGGTCAAGCTGCTGCACACGCACGCGCACTTCGACCACGTGATGGGGACCGCCGACGTGGCGGCCGCCACCGGGGCCGAGGTGATCCTTCATCGGGAGGACCGCTGGCTCTACGACCGCACGCTGATGCAGATCGAGGCGTTCGGCCTGCGGGCCCCGGCCGGCCATCCCTGGCACCCGCCGCCGCCCCCCACGCGCGAGCTGGCCGGCGACGAGGCGCTGCCGTTCGGCCGCCGCGAGGCGCGCGCCCTGCACACCCCCGGGCACACCCCGGGGTCGACCTGTTTCTACGTCGAGCGGGCGTCCCAGGAGGCCGCAGCCGCGGAACGCCCCGCTGAACCACCGCTGCTGCTGGCGGGCGACACGCTGTTCGCCGGGTCCATCGGGCGGACCGATCTGTGGGGGGGCTCGCTGGACACGATCCGGCGATCGATCCGCGAGCGGCTGTTCGCGCTGCCCGACGAGACGGTGGTCATTCCTGGCCACGGCCCCCCGACGACCATCGGGGCCGAGCGCGCGTCGAACCCATTCGTCGGGACTGCTTACTTTTCATGAAATCGGCGTATGCTGTCGGCCTCTTACGAGACCGGATCGCCCCCTCAGCGAGGATGTGCCCATGACCCGATTCTCTCTCGTTCTCTTCGCGGTGGCCCTGACGCTCGGCACCACGCCGGCGTTCGCCAAGGCCAAGAAGAAGAGCGCGACCACGACTGCGCCTGCGGAGGACACCGAACAACCCGGCGAAGCCAAGCCGGCCGCAGATGAAAAGCCAGCCGCCCAGGCCAACGACGAAGAAAAGCCCAAGGCCATGCTCGACCTGGGACAGGAAGCGCCCAAGACGGACAGTCTGGGACACGTCCACTTCGCCTCGCCGAACGGCGAGGGGCTGGGCCGCGTCACCGTGACCGCGCCCGCCGCTCAGAAGGTGAAGGTGTTCCTGGAGGGGCGCTATTTCGGCACCGCCCCCATCACCATCTACAGCGTTCCGAAGGGTGACTACATCATCGAGGCGCTGCCCGAGAACGGCAAGCAGGTCTCGAAGCCGGTGACGGTGTCCGAGGGTGAGAACACGACGGTCGACCTCTCGGGGCCCAAGGCCTCCAACGGCGGCGGCGGTGACTCGATGGTCAGCGGCAGCGCCATGACGCCGGGACGCAAGAACCTGATGTGGGGGTTCCTGATCGGCGCCGGCGTCGGCCTGGTCGTCGGCACGACCTTCGGCATTCTCGAGCTGCAGGCCGAGAACCAGTACCAGAACACGCCGTCCAACAACCAGGCGCAGCTGGACAGCATCCAGCAGAAGGGGCAGCGCGACGCCAACATCGCCGACATCGGTTGGGGCGTCGCCGGGGTCGGCCTGCTGGGCGCGGCCATCTGCGCGCTGCCGCTGCTGTTCGGCCCCAGCGAGAAGGGCGCGCCTTCCGGCGCCTCGTCCGCCATGGTCGTGGCTCCCGTCGCCGGTCACGGCATGACGGGCGGCGCGCTCATGCTCAGGTTTTAGCGCCCCAGTTTGGCCGTATCGATCACGCGCACGCCGGAGGGCGGGGACCAGCGAAAGTCGCTGTCCGGCAGGCGCGTGTTGGTGCGGATGTCCGCGAAGGTCAGGTCGTTGACGTTACCCTGACCGTCGGTGATGACGCTCTCGCGCACGTCGAACGTCTTCGGGTCGACGACGAACACCAGGCTCTTGACCTGCGGCTCGGCCACCTTGGGCGACAGCGCCAGCGCGTACTCGCCGGGCGCCGCGTAGGGGCTCTTGTCCAGCAACGTGATGTCGAACTCGTTGGCCAGCTTGCCCTTGCCGGTCAGGAACGCCAGCGCCGCCGGGAGCTGCGACGCGCTCAGCGCCTGCTTGAAGGCCTGCTGGTCGTCGGGCTCGTAGAGCCACAGCGTGTTGCCGTCGCTGACGTACGTCGCGCGCTCGGGCTTGTCGTAGTCCCAGCGCATCCGCCCCGGCTTCTTGAACATCACCGCGCCCGCCGAGCTGGTCTTGCGACCCATGGCTGCGCTGGTCAGGGTCTGGGTGAAGCGCGCCCGGAAGTCGGTGGCGCTGTCGTAGCGGCGTTGCACCTTGTCGACGACCGCGCTCACATCCAGACGCCCGGCGGCCGGGGCCGGCGTCGCGGCCGCCACCGGGGCAGCCGCGAGCAGGACGCGAGACAGGACGGCGAGGAGCGCGGGGGCGGGCATGCGGTGATCCTAGCCCATGCGCCCGCCGCGGTCAGACCCCGGCCGACAGATACTCGCCCGGAGGCGCCAGGACGTCGCGCGGCTTGGCCCCGTTCGTCGGCCCGACGATGCCGTCGCGCTCCATCTGCTCGACCATCCGCGCGGCGCGGTTGTACCCGATCTGCAGCCGCCGCTGGATGTACGAGACCGACGCCTGGCGCGTGTCGCACACGATGGCCACGGCCTGGTCGTACAGCTCGTCGTGGAAGTTGTCGGCCGGCGCGCCGCCCTCTTCCGCGTCCTCTTCGCGCGGCTTGAGGATGTCCATGTCGTAGACCGGCTTGGCCTGCTGCTTGAGGAAGTCGACGACGCGATGGACCTCCTCGTCCGACAGGAACGCGCCGTGGATGCGGCGCAGCTTGGTGCCGCGATCCGAGAACAGCATGTCGCCGTTGCCGAGCAGCGTCTCGGCCCCCGACTGGTCCAGGATGGTGCGCGAGTCGATCTTCGACGCGACCTGCAGGGCGATGCGGCTGGGGAAGTTGGCCTTGATGAGCCCGGTGATGACGTCCACGGACGGGCGCTGCGTCGCCAGGATCAGGTGCAGGCCCGCGGCGCGCGCCTTCTGGGCCAGGCGCGCCACGCTGGTCTCGACGTCCTTCGGCGCGACCATCATCAGGTCGGCGAACTCGTCGATGACGATGACGATGTAGGGCAGCTTGGTGGGCTTGGGCTCGGCGGCCGCCTTCTCGCGCGCGGCCTGCACGGCCGCCGCGGCGTCGGACAGATCCTCGTCGCTGGGGGGCTCGAACGCCACGATCCCGGCCGTATCCCCCTCGGCGCCATCGCCCACGGTGATCTCGGCGTCGGCGTCCAGGTCGACCTCCTGCTCGGTGCCGTCGGGGCCGGCCAGGACCACGCGGATCTTCTTCTGCTTGGCCGGCGGCGCCTCCGGCACGTCCGCGCCCTTCGTCTCGGCGTCGACGCGCGCGTTGTAGCTGGCGATGTCGCGCACGCCGGTCTTGGCGAGCAGCTCGTAGCGCCGCTCCATCTCGTCGACCGCCCACCGGAGCGCCAGGTTCGCCTTCTTGGGATCGGTCACGACCGGCAGCAGCAGGTGCGGGATCCCCTCGTAGATCGAGAGCTCGAGCATCTTGGGGTCGACCATGATGAAGCGGACCTCTTCGGGCGAGGCGTTGTAGAGGATGCTCGTGATCATCCCGTTGACCGCCACCGACTTGCCCGACCCGGTGGTGCCGGCGACCAGCAGGTGCGGCATCTTCGAGAGGTTCACGCTGACGGCGGCGCCCTTGATGTCCTTGCCCAGCGCGACCTGCAGCTTGGACGCGGCGCCGGCGAAGCACCCGTCCTGCAGGATCTCCTTCAGATAAACGATCTCGCGCGTCTGGTTCGGGACCTCGACGCCGACGACCGCCTTGCCCGGAATGGGCGCCACGATGCGGACCGCCTGGGCCTCCAGCGCCATGGCCAGGTCCTTTTCCAGGTTGGCGATCTTGCCGGTGCGCGTGCCCGGCGCGGGCGCGAACTCGTACATCGTGACGACCGGGCCCATGTGGATCTCGCGCACCTTGCCGCGCACGCCGTAGTTGGCCATCGCCTGCTCCAGGCGCTCGGCCATGTCGTACAGCTGCTGCTTGTCCATGTCGGGCGCCTGCGGCGGGATGTACTCCAGCAGGTCCGTCCCGGGCAGCTTGAAGGCCCCCTCGCCCAGCTTGATGAATCCGACCTTCTTCTCGGCGCTGCGCTCGGCGGCCTCCGCGTCGGCGGCCTCGGCCTGCGCGGCTTCGGCCTCGTGACGCAGGCGCGCGACGGACGCGGGCTCGACGATGATGGGCGCATCGGGCGGCGGCGTGGGTGCCGCCGGCGCGGCGATGATGGGCGCCGCCGCCGCGCGGTCCTCGTCTTCTTCGTCGTCGTCGGCCTCGGGCGCCGTCTGCTCGACGGCGGCCAGCTCGGCGACGACGGCGGCCACCGCGGCGCGCTCCGCGTCGGCGGCAGGGCTGGGGAACCCCCGCAGCGTCTTTCCCTGGTCGCGCGCCGGGGCGTCCGCGGAGTCCTCCTCGGACGCCTCGGCGATTCGATGCGCCTCGCCCACCCGGACCGCGTCGCTTAGCTCGGGGGCCATCGGCGACGGCACGGCCTCCTCGTCGTCCTCCTCCCGCGCGGCGCCCCGGACCGGCTGGCTGATGGCGATCGCCGGCTGCAGCTCGTCGGGGTCCATCTCACGCTCGCGGTGCTTCTCGCCCGCGTCGTCCTTCTCGGGGAAGGCGGCGCGCGCGACGCGCCACCCCGCCACGGCCCCGGCCACGATCGCGCGGCGGGCGTGCCCGGCCGCCCAGCCCACGACGACCAGCGCCTGCGAGAGGCTGATGTCCGTCACCAGAAGGATGCCGACCAGCAGCATCGTGGTCCCTGCCAGGCCGGCCCCGACCTCGCCGATGAAGCCGGCCGACAGCTCGCCCAGCCACTCGCCGAACAGGCCGCCGGGGCCATGCTGGGTGACCGCCTCGCCCGCGAACGGCAGGTACAGCAGCACCGAGAGCCCGCAGATCAGCAGGGCCGCACCCAGCGCCTCGCCGATGCCGTCGATCAGGCGGCGGCCGCGGAAGCAGCGCACGGCCTCGACCACCATCGCCGCCATGACCAGGTAGCCGCCGAACCCGAACAGGCCGTAGAACGCGGTCGCGATCGCGATCCCGCCCGGGCCCATCAGCGGGTCGCCGCCGACCTGCATCGAGATCACCGACAGCCCGCTGAAGAGCGCGCCCGCCAGCAGCAGGATGCCGGCGATTTCACGGCGGCGGTCGGGGCGGTTCGAACGGGCGGAGGGCTCGGCGGGGGACTTGGCGGCCATTTTGGGGGTCCTCGTAGTCAGAGGTAGTCGTACACCTACATCAGACTACCCAGGCCCACAGACGTCAAATTTCCCCGCCGGTCGCCGCCGCGGCGCGGCAGAGGGGTTCAGGCGGGGCTGGGTTCGGGCGGAACGGAGACGGCAGCGTCGGGGGACATCTCCAGCACCTCACCGTCGCTGTTGGTGAAGGCGTCCTCGATCGCCAGCTCCTCGGCCGTGGCCCGCGCTTCGGGGGCCGGGGCCTCCTCCGGCTGTCGGGCGAAGTGTTCGAACACCGCCTCGGCGGCCGTCCGGCTCATCCCTGACACGGACGCCAGCTCGTCGATCGTGGCCTGGCGGACCCGCTTGACGCTGCCGAAGTGCCGCAGGAGCTGCCGCTGCCGCCCCGGCCCGATGCCCGGGATCGTCGACAGCACCGACCGCAGCGTCAGGCGGCGGCGCTGCCCGCGGTGGAAGCTGACCGCGAACCGGTGCGCCTCGTCGCGCAGCTGCTGCAGGATGAACATCTCCCCGCTGGCCGGCCGGATCGGGATCGGATCCTTCACGTTGGGGAGGAACACGCGATCGGGGCGATGGGTGTCGCCCTTCTTGTCGCCCTTGCCGTTGCGGCTCGGGGCGGTCACGGGGGGCGGGACCGGTTCGGCTGGCGTGGAAGCCGCCGCCGGCGCGGCGAGGTCCTCCTCGGCCGGCGGATCCTCCAGCGCCAGAGGCGCCATGTCGTCGCGCTCCTTGGCCAGCGCCACGATGCTCATCTCGGCGCCGGGCCCGACGGCGACGCCCACGTCCCGCGCGGCGGCCAGCGCCATCGCCAGCTGCCCCTTGCCGCCGTCGACCACGATGAGATCGGGGAGCTTCCAGGGATCGGTCGGATCGGTCGCCGCCCGCGCCCGCCGGAACCGCCGCGACAGCACCTCGTACATCGAGGCGAAGTCGTCGTTGGTGCGCCCCGACGTCCGGGCGGGCGCGCGCACCTTGTACGTCCGGTAGCGGGCCTTGTCGGGGCGCCCGTCGACGAACACGACCATCGAGGCGACCGTCGCGAACCCCTGCAGGTGCGACACGTCGTAGCACTCGATCACCCGCGGCAGCTTCGGCAGCTTGAGGCGTCGCATCAGCTTGCCCAGCGCCAGCTCGACGTCGGCCCGCGCGTTCCGCCGGCTGGCGAAGCTGGCGGCCGCGTTCTTGTTCGCGAGCTCGACCAGCCGCTTCCGGTCCCCGCGCTGCGGGGTGCTGACGTCCACCTTCCGCCGCCGGCCGCCCAGCTCGGCCCGCCGGTCGCTCAACCACTCGGCTTTCACGGCCGCGTCGTCGATCTCGACCGGCAGCAGCACCTCGTCGGGGGGCGGCGCGCCCAGGTCGTAGTAGAGGCCGACGAACGACGAGATCAGCTCGGCGTCCGGGAACTCCTGGTTCGTGAACGAGAACTGCCGGCTCCCGTTCAGCTGCCCGTTGCGGATCGACAGAACCGCGATCTCCAGCGCGATCCCCTGCCGGTAGTAGCCGATGACGTCCTGGTCGACGAAGTCCGTCGAGACCACGCGCTGCTTCTCCAGCGTCACCTCCAGCGCGCGGATCTGGTCCCGGATGTCCGCCGCGATCTCGAACTCCTGCCGGGCGGCGGCCTCTTTCATGCGGGACCGCAGCCGGTCCAGCAGCTCGTCGCTCTTGCCGTCCAGAAAAAGCCGCACGTCGCGGATCTGCTCGGCGTAGGACTCGCGCGCGACCGGCAGCACGCAGGGGGCCGGGCAGCGCTTGATCTGATACTGCAAACAGGGGCGCCGCCGGTTGTGCAGCACGTGATCGGTGCAGGTGCGCAGCTGGAAGTGGCGGTTGACGACCCGCAGCGTCTCCCGGCAAGACGTCGCCGAGTGGTACGGCCCGAAGTAGTAGGCCTGGTCGTGGCCGATCCGGCGGACCACCTCCAGCCGCGGCCATTCCCCGTCGGGGTCCAGGCGCAGCACCAGGAAGTTCTTGTCGTCGGTCAGCTTGACGTTGAAGCGCGGCTGGTGGCGCTTGATGAGTGTGTTCTCGAGCAGCAGCGCCTCTTTCTCGTTCGAGGTCACCACCGTCTCGATGTCCGCGACGATGCCGTCCAGCAGCGGGACGAAGTCGCGGCTGTCGCCCGACGCCGGCTGGAAATA
>CAZPUH010000267.1:0-2598 GCA_964589215.1 uncultured Myxococcales bacterium
CGAAGGGAAGCTGCTCGTCGAAGCCTGGACCCGGTTCGCCGCCGATCCCGAGGTGCGCATGCGGTGTGTCTTCCTGGAGGATTACGACCTGTCGCTGGCGCAGGAGCTGGTCCAGGGCGTCGACGTCTGGATCAACACCCCGCGGCGCCCCTGGGAGGCCTGCGGGACCAGCGGCATGAAGGTCCTGGTGAATGGCGGCTTGAACCTGTCGGCGCTGGACGGATGGTGGATCGAGGCCTACGCACCGGACCTGGGGTGGGCGATCGGCCACGCGCGCGGCCCGAGCGACGACGCGCGGGACGCCGCGGAGCTGGTCCGGCTGCTCGAGCAGGAGATCGCCCCACTCTTCTACGACCGCGACGGCGACGGCCTGCCGCGCGCCTGGCTCGCGCGCGTGCGGGCCAGCATGTCCCGACTCACGCCGCGGTTCTCGGCGAATCGGATGATGCGCGACTACGTGACGGGCTTTTACCACCCCGCCGAGATCGAGGTCGCCGCGCGGCTCGCGGACCACGGGGCGATCGCGCGCGATCTCGAAAGCTGGACGCATCGGATGACGACGTGCTGGCCTCAGATCCGGTTCGGTGCCTGCGACGTGCGGCCCGGAGAAGACGAGCACCTCATCTCGGCGGAAGTCTTCCTCAACGACGTCCCCGTCGACGACGTGGCCGTCGAGCTCTTCGCCGCGCCGATGGCGCCCGGCGGCGCCCCCGTGCGGGTCGCGATGGCGATCGCGGGACCCTTGCCCGGGACCAGCCATGGATTCCTGTTTCGCGCGACCGTTCCAAACACGCGGCCCGTGTCGGACTGGACACCTCGGGTGATCCCCGCGTCCAAGATCGCCGCGGTTCCGTCGGAGCTGCCGCTGATCACCTGGCTGCGCTGAGAGGACCGGCGTCGGAAATGCGCGCCTCGGCCGGGCGGCGCACGTTTTGCGCGGTGCGCGCACCGTCACCGCCCCCTGGCCGCGGGCGCACGTCCGGCACGGGACATGCTCTTGGGAGCGCCCAAAGAAGAGGAAGGTTCCATGGAGCGCTCCAAGTACCTCAGGTTCTTCGACGAGATCGGCATCGACGATGTTCCCTCGGTCGGCGGCAAGAATGCGTCGCTGGGCGAGATGTACCGGAAGCTGTCGCAGCGCGGGATCCAGGTCCCGAACGGCTTCGCCGTCACGGCCGACGGATACCGGCTGATGCTGGAGGAGGCCGGTGCCCTGGCGCCCCTGCACCGCATCCTCGACGAGCTGAGACCGGACGACGTCGCCGACCTGGCCCGCCGCGCGAAGGCGGCGCGCGAGATCGTGTACGGCGCCGGGATACCGCGCCGGCTCGCCGATGAGATCCGCGCGGCGTACGCCAAGCTGCGCGCTCAGTACGGTGAAGGCATGAGCCTCGCGGTGCGCAGCTCGGCCACGGCCGAGGATCTGCCGACCGCCAGCTTCGCCGGCCAGCAGGACACGTTCCTGAACGTCCGCGGCGAGGAGAGCCTCCTCGATGCCTGCCGGCGCTGCTTCGCCAGCCTGTTCACCGACCGCGCCATCCACTACCGCGTCGACCAGAGCTTCGACCACTTCAAGGTGGCCCTGTCGATCGGGGTCATGAAGATGGTCCGCTCCGACCTCGCCGCGTCCGGCGTCATGTTCACCCTGGATACGGAATCGGGGTTCCGGGACGTCGTCTTCATCACCGGCGCCTACGGCCTGGGCGAAAACGTCGTCCAGGGAGCCGTCGATCCCGACGAGCTCTACGTGCACAAGCCGACGTTCGCCGCCGGACACCGCGCGGTCCTGCGCCGCCGGCTGGGCGGCAAGGCCGTCAAGATGGTCTTCGTCGAGGGGGAAACCAAGCAGACCACGCGCAACATCCCGACCCCCGACGAGGACCGGGCGCGGTTCTGCATCAGCGATGCGGACGCGCTGGAGCTGGCCCGGTGCGCGGTGGCCATCGAGGCACATTATGGCCGGCCCATGGACATCGAATGGGCCAAGGACGGCCTGGACGGCAAGCTCTACATCGTCCAGGCACGGCCCGAGACGGTCGCCTCCCGCCACGCCGGGACGTTCATCGACAGCTACGTGCTGGACGGGCGCGGTGAGGTCCTGGCCCAGGGACGCTCGGTGGGCGAGAAGATCGCGTCGGGCAAAGCGCGCGTCATCACCAGCCTGGCGCAGCTGGCGGAGTTCAAGCCCGGTGAAATCCTGGTGGCAGACACGACCACGCCCGACTGGGAGCCGGTGATGAAGACCGCCGCCGCGATCGTCACCAACCGGGGCGGCCGCACCTGCCACGCCGCCATCATCGCGCGGGAGCTGGGCGTGCCGGCCGTGGTCGGCGTCGGCGACGCCACGACGCGCGTGCCCGCCGGCGGGTCCGTCACGGTGTCGTGCGCGGAAGGCGACACCGGGCGCGTGTACGAGGGCGCGGTCCCGTTCACCACCGAAGAGATCGACACCGGCGACGTCGAGCGCCCGCGGACCAAGGTCATGGTGAACCTCGGCAACCCGGATCTCGCCTTCTCGACGGCGATGCTCCCGACCGACGGTGTCGGCCTCGCACGGATGGAGTTCGTGATCACCGAGGCGATCCGCGCGCACCCGCT
>CAZPUH010000268.1:0-1749 GCA_964589215.1 uncultured Myxococcales bacterium
CGGCTTCACGCTGGTCGAGGCCAAGGACCTCGCGCAGGCGACTGAGCTGTCGATGGGCTGCCCGGTGTTCCTGTACGGGGGCGCCGTCGAGGTGCGCCCCATCATGAAGATGTGAGCGGCGCGCATGGACCTGGACGGGCGCTTCTTTCGGCGGGAGGCCGCGCGGTTGACCGCCGCCTTGACGCGCCTGTTCGGGGTCCACAACCTGGCGCTGGCCGAGGACGTGACCCAGGACGCCCTCTGCCGGGCGCTCGAGGCCTGGAAGTTTCGGGGCCCGCCGCCCAACCCCGGGGCGTGGCTGATGGCCGTGGCCAAGAACCGCGCCGTCGACGTGCTGCGCCGCGAGCGGACCGCGCGGACGTTCGCGCCCGAGGTGAGCCGCTGGCTGGAGACGGAGTGGACCCTGCGTCCGACGATCGACGCGCTCTTCGCCGCCGACGCGATCCAGGACGACCAGCTGCGCATGATGCTGTCCTGCTGCCAGCCGCGCCTGCCCGAGGCGGCGCAGCTGGCGGTCATCCTGCACGTGCTGTGCGGGTTCAGCGTCGGTGAGATCGCCAGCGCCTTCCTGGACAGCCCGGCCGCCGTCGAGAAGCGACTCGGGCGCGCCAAGAAGGCGCTGGCCGCCTCGAAGTCGCTGTTCGACCTGGGTGACGCGGCCCAGGTCGCGGCGCGGCTGCCGGTCGTTCACCGCGCGCTGTACCTGCTGTTCAACGAGGGTTACCACGGCGCGTCTCCAGAGTCGGCGGTGCGCGTCGAGCTGGTTCAGGAGGCCATGCGCCTCGTGTCGCTGCTGCTGGAGCATCCGACCGGTCAGACGGGGGCCACGCGCGCGCTGGCGGCGCTGATGTGCCTGCACGCGGCGCGGATGCCGGCGCGGCTCGACGAGGCCGGCGACCTGACGCCGTTCTTCGAACAGGACCGCGCGCTGTGGGATGGGGCGCTGATCGCGCAGGGCCGGCGGCTGCTGCACGATTCCGCCGCCGGATCCGAGGTCACGCCGTACCACATCGAGGCCGCCATCGCCGGCGTCCACGCGGCGGCGGCCTCCCCCGGCGAAACCGACTGGGCCGCGATCGTGCGCCTGTACGACGCGCTCTTCGCGCTTCGCCCCTCGCCGGTCGTCGCGCTGCACCGGGCGATCGCCGTCGGCCAGCACCAGGGCCCCGAGCAAGGCCTGGCCGCAATCGCCGCCATCCCGGGCCGCGACCGCCTGGAACAGTACCCTTTCTACTCCGCCGCGCTGGGCGAGATGGAGCTCGCCCGCGGCCGCCGCGAGGAGGCGCGCCAGCGCTTCCACACCGCCCTCTCCCTCGCCCGCAACCCCACCGAACGCCGCTCCCTGGAAAAACGCCTGCTCGCCTGCGCCCTCTGACCCGTCCTCGTCCTCGTCCTCGTCCTCGTCCCCGTCCCCGTCCCCGTCCTCGTCCTCGTCACTGCACCCAATCACTCCCCGCCTTCGCCGCCAGCCAGCTCTTCACCAGCATCCCGAAGTCGGTCAGCGTCGTCAGGCTCGCATCCGCGAAGATCTGCGGGGTCCACGCGTTGTCCGTGACCCAGGCCGTCCAGCTGGCGCCGTCGCCGTTCACCGTCGCCTGCAGAGACGTTCCGAACGACGCCGGATCGCCGCTCTGATAGCCCCACTCGCTGATGAACACCGGCACCTTGGCGGTCGCCGTCGCGACCTGGCTCTGGAACGACGCGTTCCAGTTGGGCGCGTAGATGTGGGCCGTGTACATCAGGTTCGTG
>CAZPUH010000269.1:0-5219 GCA_964589215.1 uncultured Myxococcales bacterium
CGCGCGCCGCGGGTGTGCCCGGCGCGCCGCTCTGCACCTCGGCGCAGCCGGCAGCGCCCAGCGCGCACCAGGCCAGCGCGACCGCGCAAACCGGCGCGGCCACGAGGCCGGCGCCGCGGGCACCACGCGCCCGCCGCTCAGCCCGGGACCAGCCGCTCACGTCCACTCCGCCCCGCCTCCAGCACCTGCTCGATGCGCCGCCCGTCGCTCTCGGTGACCGCCGCCCGCAGGGCGGCCAGCTGCTCCGCCAGCGCGTCGATCAACGGCAGCACCTGATCCCGGTTGTCGAGGAAGATGTCGCGCCACATCGCCGGGCTCGACGCAGCCACGCGCGTCGTGTCGCGCAAGCTGGTCGTGGGCAACCGGCGCATCGCCTCGATGACGTCGGCCGGCAGCCCGCCCAGCGCGGCGGCCAGCGTGTAAGCGGCCACGTGCGGCAAGTGGCTGCCAGCGCCCAGAACGCGGTCGTGCAGCTGCGCGTCCATTCGCACCGGCTCGGCTCCCATGGCCGACCAGAGCCGCTCGATCGTCGACACCGCGGCCTCCGCGCTGCGCGCGGTCGGGCAGATGACGCACTTCTTCCCTTCGAAGAGCAGCGGGCTGGCCGCGTCCGGTCCGACCCGCTCGGTTCCGGCCACCGGGTGACAGGCGACGAACGCGCCCGCCGGAAGCTTGGGCTCGACGGCCGCGATGGCGGCGGCCTTCACCGAGCCCACGTCGATGACGACGGCACCGGCGGCCAGCGCCGGCGCGATCTCGGCGGCCAGATCGCCCAGGCTCCGAACGGGCGTCGCCAGCACGATCAGCGCCGCCCCCCGGGCCGCCTCGGCCGCCGAGGGGGCCGCGCGGTCGATGATGCCCAGCGCAACCGCCCGCTCCAGCTTTTCGCGGGTGCGGCTCCAGGCGACGACGTCCGTCACCGCGCCCGCGGCGCGCGCGGCCAGGGCCACGGACCCGCCGATTTGGCCGGCGCCCATGACCGCCAGGCGCCCGATGGGCGTTCCTGACCACCGTCGCTGCGTGCTCACGCAGGCCTCACGGGTGGGACGTTACTGTCCCCGGGCGCGTCTGGCAATCGGCCCGGGTATACTTTTCTCCTCGATGAACGGCGGTGCACACCCGAGCGTCCTCTTTGCGCTTGGTTACGGCGTCCTCACCTCGCTCACGCCCTGCGTCTACCCGATGATCCCGATAACGGTGAGCATCTTCGGGGCCCGGGCCGGGGTGCCGCGGCGGCGCGCCCTGGCGCTGGCCACCGCGTACGTGGCCGGAATCGCGGCGATGTTCGGGGCGCTGGGGACGACCTTCGGGCTTCTAGGACGCGCCTTCGGGACGTTCCTGGCCAATCCGTGGGTCATCGTCCCGCTGGCGCTGTTCTTCTTCGCCATGGGGCTGTCCATGTTCGGGGCCTTCGACGTCGCGCTCCCCTCGGGCCTGCAACAACGCCTGAATCGCGTCGGCGGCCGCGGCTTCGCCGGCGCCTTCGCGATGGGTCTGGTCGCGGGCATCATCGCCGCCCCTTGCACGGGGCCGCCGCTGGCGTCGCTGCTGGCGTACGTGGCGACGACCCGGAACGCGGGCTGGGGTTTCGCGCTGCTGGCGACGTACGGGGCGGGCGTCGGGCTGCCGTTCTGGCTGCTGGCCGGGTTCTCCATGTCGCTGCCGAAGCCCGGCGGATGGATGGAGTGGGTGAAGAGCGTGTTCGGGATCGCGCTCTTCACCGCGGCGCTCTACTACCTGAAGAACGTCGTCCCGGCGCTGGCCCGCTTCGGGTCGGGCACCCCGCGGTTCGCGCTGGAGATGGCCGCGCTGGTGCTGATCGGGATCGGGCTCGGCGCGGTGCACGCCAGCTTTCACGGGACTGGCGCCGAGCGCGCGCGCAAGGTGATTGGCGTCGGGCTGGCGACCATCGGGCTCTTCGGCGTGACCAACTACGTGCTGGCGCCGAAGGGTGAGGTCGCGCTCGCCTGGCTGTCCGACGAGCCGACCGCCGTCGCGGCGGCGCGCGGCGCCGGGCGGCCGCTGCTGGTCGACTTCGCCGCGAGCTGGTGCATCCCCTGCCGCGAGTTCGAGGTGAAGGTCTTCTCGCGGCCGGAGGTGGCGGCGGCGATGCAGCGGTTCACCCTGCTGCGCGTCGATCTCTCGCGCGAGGACGAAGATCCAGCGCTGGGCGCCATCAAGCACAAGTACGGCGCCGATACGCTCCCCGCCATCCGGATCCTCTCGGCCAGCGGCGCGGTCGTCGCCAAGACCGACGAGCTGGTCGCGCCTGAACGGTTCCTCGAGCTGCTCTCGACGGTCCCCTGACCCTAGTGTCCCAGGTGGAACGTCACCGTTCCGAGCGCCAGCACGTGGTAGCCCGACGAGTGCCCCTGTGAGGCGTTCACGACGTCACCGCCGAAGAGGTAGTGCCAGCCGAAGGTGCCCTCGGCGCCGAGCGCGATGAACGGGTTCAGGAAGTACGCGTACCCGAGCACGGCATCGCCGACGATCCCCTTGGCCGAGATCTGCGCGTCCGTCAGCGGCGGGTTGACCGGGCCGGGCGTGCCGAACGCGAAGCCGCCGGCCAGCTTGGGCTGCAGAAGCTGCACTGCCCCGCCGTCGGCGAGCCGGGCCGCGCCGAGCGGAACGTCGACCTCGCCGCCGAGCAGCAGCTGAATGAGCGTGCCGGACGTGCCCGACCCGTTCAGCACCTGGAAGAAACCGGCGGACAGGTCGATGAACAGCACCTTGACGCCCAGGTCGAACCCGACGCCGGCGCCGCTCGTGCTGTCGAAGAAGTCGGGCGTGTTCTTGGTCGTCCCCCACCCGGTGACGCCGCCCGCCGTTCCGCCGGCGTAGAGGTCGACGAGGCGGGCGTGCGCGGGGCGGCCCGACAGGAGGGCTAGCGCGGCGGCGCCCGCGAGGGCGGCTGTCGCGGCGCGCCTGCTCAAGTCGGTTGCCCCAGCAGCGCCTCGACGCGAGCCGGGTCGAATCCGAGCAGCAGGCGGCCCCGCACGTCGAGAACCGGCACCCGGTCGGTGGGGATGCCCATCTTCGCGGCCTTGTCGGCCAGCTCGCGGGCGGCCTCGGGGTCGCGCTCGATGTCCTTGTCGGCGAAGGGGATCTTGTGGCTGGTCATGTATTCGCGCGCCGCCCGGCAGGCGCCGCACCACGAGGTGCCGTAGATGGTAACCACTGGTTTCACGCCCGGGGGCAGAGGCGGCGCCGCAGGTGGCGGCGGTCCGGGCGGCGGGGCGGCCGGATGAGAGGCGAACGGCGAAGACTGGCCGCTGGGCAAGGCCGCCAGCGCGCCCGTCTCGAAGGCCTCGCGCGACATCGGGCGGGCCGTGGTCTTCCCCTTGTCGATGAGGTCGTTCAGGTTCGTGACGTAAACGCGATCGTCGGCCGCGGGAGCGCCCGCCGCGGGGTCGATCACGCGCACGAGTCCGCGGGACGCCGCGGGGACCGTTTCCGGCTTGTCCGTCGTCGCGAACGTGCCGGCCGGCTCCGCGTACGTGAACAGCCAGCGGCCCCCCTTCAGAACCTCGACGGTGGGCGGCCCGCCGGGCGCGGCAGGCGGGGCCGGGGGCGCCGGCTTGCGGCACGCCGCGCCGGTCAGCGCGACCAGCGCGATGACGACGGCAGCGGCCACTTTCGAACGAGAACTCATCGACCCAGCTTCGAGAACACCGCGGGACACGCGCGACATGGCGCGGATTTTACGGACCCTAGTTGACGGAGACCAGCTCTTCGCCGTCGCGGCCGCAGAAGGTGGCGTCGCTCTCGTACCGCCGCGAGCAGTTGGGGCAGATCTTCCCGAGCCCCACCCCCAGCCCCCGTCCCCCGGCGTCCGAGACGCCCAGGGCCACCGGCAGCGGAACCAGCTCCTCACCGTCGAACGCGCAGAACTTCTTGCCGGCGTCGAACGACCGCTTGCACGTCGGGCAGGTGGCGCCCGTCCCGGAGGCGCGCGCGATGGGATCGGTCGCCGGGACCAGATCGCGCGCATCCTGCGGACAGAATCGCAGGCCGGGCGGGTAGTCGCGGTGACAGGCCGGGCATATCAGGGCCGGTCCGCGGGCGCTGGCCTGGATGGACGCGACGTCGGGACGGCCCGGCGCGTCGGCGGGCGCGGAGATGGACCTCGGCTGGCGGCGCGAGCGGAGGTGCGGGCGGACGGCATACCCAATCAGGACCACGGCCAGCACGGCCACCACGACGAACAGGGCGATCTCGACGGGCTGCATCGACCTGGCTCCTCGAAATTAGCAAAATGGAGAGGCCGGGAGAAGTGCGCCCGCGCGGCTGAGCTGACGGCCGGCTGTGGCCCTATCTGGCCTTCTTCTTGTGCTTCTCGTTCATCGGCCCGGACTTGGCGATCGACAGCTTCAGGACCGCCTGCTCGACGGCCTGCTTGATGGCGTCCTTGATGACGTCGTGGGTGGCGTCGGCCGTGTCGGCCGCCAGACGCCGCTCCGACACCTCGGCCTCCGTCGCGGACTGGCCGTCGCCGCTGAACGCCAGCTTGGCGTCCGGGATCGTGGTGCCGAAGACCGTCAGCTGGACTTCCACGGCCAGCTGCTTGTTCCGCGAGCCTGGCTTCGGATCCTTCACCTGTTGCTTGAGGTTTTCGATCCGGGCGGTCACGTCGAAGCCGCGAAGGTTGCGCTTCTTGAGCTCGGCGACCAGCTCGGAGCGGTCCTGCCCCGGCGCCTGCTGGCCGGCCGCGCCCACGTCGGACGCCCACTCCGGGCGGGACGCGAGCTCCGCCTTCAGGGCCTCGCCCGCGAACGACTTCGTCGCGGCGTCGACGTCGGGACCGGCTTTGACCGGCTGCAGCTGGAAGTAGTACTTCGGCGCAGCGGCGAACGCCGCCTGCGCCGCGAACAGGGGCAGCGCCGCCGCAAAGGCGAGCGAGGTTCGTGTCATCTGCCTATACTGCGATGGATGTCCGGAGCCCCCCAAAAGAAAATCACCCGCCTCGCCCCGGCGCGCGTCAGCCTGGTGGTGGCCCTGACGATGGTGGGGTTGACGCTGGGCGGAATCTTGGCGATCTTCGCGGCGCCGCTGCGCGCCCTGGTTGCCCGCTGAGCGGACGCCCGCGTTCTTGACCTGGGCGATCACGGAGAATAACGTCGCCGGGCGACGTTGCAGACACGCGGGAACCCCGAGGGTCCATGATCAAGTTGACGCTGACGGAAAAGGGCGGCGAACCCAAGCTGCTCACGTTCGAGAAG
>CAZPUH010000270.1:0-5260 GCA_964589215.1 uncultured Myxococcales bacterium
CAGCACCGTCATCATCGCCGTCTCCATCCCCCTCGCGATTCTCTCCTCGCTCATCGCGCTCTCCGCCCTCGGCGAGACCATCAACATCATGACCCTCGGCGGCCTGGCGCTGGCCGTCGGCATCCTGGTCGACGACGCCACAGTCGAGATCGAGAACATCAACCGCAACGTCGACCAGGGCAAGGACGTCGTCCAGGCCATCCTCGACGGCGCCCAGCAGATCGCCGTCCCCGCGCTGGTCTCGACCATCGCCATCTGCATCGTCTTCGTCCCGATGTTCTTCCTCTCCGGCGTCGCGAAGTTCCTCTTCGTCCCGCTGGCCGAGGCGGTCTGCTTCGCGATGATCGCCTCCTACATCCTGTCCCGCACCGTCGTCCCCACGATGGCCAAGTACCTGCTGCGCGGCCACGAGCACGAGGCCGCCGCCCGTGAGCGCGCCAAGACCAGCCGCAACCTCTTCATTCGCTTTCAAGCCGCCTTCGAGCGCGGCTTCGACGGCCTCCGCCTCCGCTACCACGCCCTCCTCGAGCTCTGCCAGCGCCACGCCAAGGCGTTCCTCTTCGGGTTCCTTGGCCTCACCGTCGCCTCCGCCGCCCTCCTCTACCCCTTCCTGGGCCAGGACTTCTTCCCCTCCGTCGACAGCGGCCAGTTCAAGATTCACCTCCGCGCCCACACCGGCACCCGCATCGAAGACGTCGCCAGCCTCTGCGACCAGGTCGACCGCACCATCCGCGAGCTGATCCCCCCCGACGAGCTCCTCACCATCATCGACAACGTCGGCCTCCCCTACAGCGGCATCAACACGACCTACTCCAACTCGGCCCCCATCGGCCCCGCGGACGCCGACATCCAGGTCTCGCTCGCCGCCAAGCACCGGCCGACCCCCGAGTACGTCGCCCGACTGCGCCAGGAGCTGCACCGCCGCTTCCCGGGCGTCACCTTCTACGAGCTGCCCGTCGACATCGTCACCCAGATCCTCAACTTCGGCCTCCCCGCCCCCCTCGACATCCAGGTCGTCGGCAACGACCTGGCCGGCAACCGCGCCTGGGCCGAACGCGTGCTCGATCGCGTGAAGACCGTCGCCGGCACCGCCGACCTTCGCATCCAGCAGCCCTTCGACGCGCCGGCCCTGAAGGTCGACGTCGACCGCACGAAGGCGCTGCAGATGGGCCTCTCCCAGCGCGACGTCGCGACCAGCCTCCTCACCGCCACCAGCGGCAGCTTTCAGACCTCGCCCAGCTTCTGGCTGAACCCGCAGAACGGCGTCAGCTACAACATCGCCGTGCAGGCGCCGCAATACGAGATGGACACCCTCCAGGGGCTCGAGAACATTCCGCTCGCCACGCCCCCCGCCGCATCCGGCGCCGCCCGCCCCACGCCGGACTCCAGCGGCCCGGCGCCCGCGACCGCCGCGTCGGGCGGCAGCCGCCCGACCCAGATCCTGAGCAACGTCGCCAGCATCAGCCGCAGCTCCGCCCCCGGAACCGTCTCGCACTACAACATCGCGCCCGTCATCGACATCTACGGCAACGTCGTCGGCACTGACCTCGCCACCGTCGACGCCAAGATCGAACAGATCATCGACGCCGCCAAGAAGGACCTGCCCCGCGGCTCGCGCGTGTTCGTCCGCGGCCAGGTGCAGACCATGCGCGCCTCCTTCCGCGGCCTCGTCGCCGGGCTGGTTTTCTCGATCGTCCTGGTCTATCTGCTCATCGTCGTGAACTTCCAGTCGTGGCTGGACCCCTTCATCATCATCGCCGCCCTGCCGTTCGCCCTGGCCGGCGTCGTCTGGTTCCTCTTCGTCACGGCCACCCGCATCAGCGTCCCGGCCCTCACGGGCACCATCATGTGCATGGGAGTCGCCACCTCGAACTCCATCCTGGTCGTCAGCTTCGCCCGCGAACAGCTGGCCGAGCTGCGCGGCGACGCGCGCGCCGCGGCCCTCGCGGCCGGCTTCGTTCGCTTCCGCCCCGTGCTCATGACGGCCCTGGCGATGATCATCGGCATGGTGCCCATGGCCCTGGGCCTCGGCGACGGCGGCGAGCAGAACGCGCCCCTCGGCCGCGCCGTCATCGGCGGCCTCCTCTTCGCGACCGTGTCGACCCTGTTCTTCGTCCCCACCTTCTTCCACGTGCTGCACGGCTGGCTGGAAAGCCGCCGCCAGCGCCGCGAAGGCGGCCGCCGCGCGCCCGCCGCACCAGGAGATCTCGTCCATGAGTCATGACGCCGCCCCGCCCAACCCGGGCGAGGCTCACCCCGCGCTCAGCGGCCGCAAGGCGATGGCCTTCGTGCTCGTGCTGATCGCCGCCGCTGCCGCCGTCGCGATCCTGGGCATCGTCCCGCGCGTCCGCGCCCGCACCACCCTGCAGCAGCAGACCGACCAGCTCGCCGTCCCGGACGTCCTGGTCGCCCCGCCCACCCCCGGCAAGGTCGCCGAGGAGATCGTCCTTCCCGCCAACGTGCAGGCCTTCACCGACTCGCCCATCTACGCCCGCACCAGCGGCTACCTGAAGACCTGGGCCGTCGACATCGGCGCCCACGTCAAGAAGGGGCAGCGCCTGGCCGTCATCGCCAGCCCCGAGATCGACCAGCAACTCCAGCAGGCCAAGGCGGACCTGGCCACCGCGCAGGCGAACTCGAAGTACGCCGAGACTCAGGCGGCCCGCTATCAAGAGCTGCTGAACGAGAACGCCGTCTCCAAGCAGGACACGGACAACTTCCGCGCGCAGGCCAGCTCGACGCACAATCAGGTGGCCGCCGCCCAGGCCAACGTGCGCCGCCTGGCGCAGCTGGCGGAGTTCGAGAACGTCTACGCCCCGTTCGACGGCGTCATCACCGCGCGCAACGTCGACATCGGCACGCTGATTGACGCCGGCGCCGGCCGCGAGCTCTTCCACATGGCCTCCGACGACGTCCTGCGGGTCTATGTGAACGTGCCGCAGGTCGACGCCCGCGCCGCGCAACCGGGCGTCGCCGCCGCGCTGACCGTCCCCGAGCGCCCGGGGCGCCGATTCGCCGGGACGATCGTCCGCACGTCCAACGCGATCGACTCCACCTTCCGCACCCTGCTGGTCGAGGTCGACGTCGACAATCACCAGCACCAGCTGTTCCCGGGCGAGTACGCCCAGGTCCACGTCAAGCTGCCGACCGACGGGCGTCAGGCGCTGGTCATTCCGGTGCCGACGCTGATCTTCCGCTCCGAAGGGCTGCGGGTGGCCACCGTCCGCGGCGACAAGGCGCACCTCACACCCATCACCATCAGCCGCGACGACGGCCGCACCGTCGAAGTGACCGAAGGCCTTCAGCCCTCGGACCTGGTGATCCAGAACCCGCCCGATTCGATCATCGAAGGCGAGACCGTGCACGTCGTGATGGCGTCCGCTCCGGCGAAGAATGACGCGAAATAGATCCCTCGCGGCCCTGGCGGCGCCGCTGCTGGCGGCGACGTTCTCGGGGGGATGCCTCGTCGGCCCCAACTACAAGCGCCCCGACGCGCCCACGCCCGTCGCGTTCAAAGAGCAGCCGCCGCCCGGAGCCTGGAAGACGGCCCAGCCCAGCGACGCCGCCATCCGCGGCAAGTGGTGGGAGATCTTCGGCGACGCCCAGCTGAACGCGCTGGAAGAGAAGATCGCCGTCTCGAACCAGACGCTGAAGGCGTCCACCGCGCAGTACCTGGCGGCGCTGGACCAGGTGCGCGTCGCGCGCGCGGCGTACTTCCCGACGGCCGGCGTCAGCGCCGCCGCGACCCGCATCCGCATCTCCGAGAACCAGCCCAACATCGTGCGCGGGGTGACCCGCCTCGACTACAGCCTCCTCACGCTGCAGGGGCAGGCCCAGTGGGAGCCGGACCTCTGGGGACAGGTGCGCCGCACCGTCGAGCAAGCGCGCGCGACGGCCCAGGCGAACGCCGCCGACCTGGCCAACGTCGCGCTGAGCCTGCAGGCCGAGCTGGCCGCCGACTACTTCCAGCTGCGCGGCCTCGACGTGCAGAAGCGCCTCCTCGAGAACACGCTGGCCAGCGACGCCGACGCCCTGCAGCTGGCGCGCGTGCGATTCAACGGCGGCGTCGCCAACGCCGTCGACGTCGCGCAGGCCGAGACGCAGTACCGCACCGTGAAGGCGCAGGCCATCGACACCGGCGTGGCCCGCGCCCAGTTCGAGCACGCGATCGCGACGTTGATCGGCGTTCCCGCGTCGGCCTTCGCGCTGCCGCCCAACCCGGTGGTGATTTCGCCGCCGCCCGTTCCCAGCGCCGTCCCGTCGGCGCTGCTCGAACGCCGCCCCGACGTGGCCGCCGCCGAGCGGCGCACCGCCGCCGCCAACGCGCAGATTGGCGTCGCGGTGGCCGCCTATTACCCGAACCTCACCCTCACGGCGGCCGGCGGCTTCGCCAGCGGCAGCCTCGGCACGCTGCTGCAAGTGCCCAGCCTCCTCTGGTCGCTGGGCGCGTCCGCCGTCGAGACGCTGTTCGACGCCGGCCGGCGCCACGCGCTGACCGACCAGGCGCGCGATCTGTACGCCGCGCAGGTCGCCACCTATCGCGAGAGCGTGCTGGTCGCGTTCCAGGAGGTGGAGGACAACCTGGCCGCGCTCCGGATCCTCGACGAGGAGGCCCAG
Source organism: uncultured Myxococcales bacterium (assembly GCA_964589215.1). Lineage (GTDB taxonomy): Bacteria > Myxococcota_A > Polyangia > Fen-1088 > Fen-1088 > JADGRB01. Next base: position 4,618 of record CAZPUH010000270.1, read on the forward strand.
GCCCAGACGGCCGCCGTCGACTCCGCGCGGGAATCCCTGAGCCTCAGCAACAAACGGTACAAGGGGGGCGTCACCACCTATCTGGAGGTGCTGACCGCCCAGACCATCCAGCTCTCGAACGAGCGCACGCAGGCGGACGTCGCCACGCGGCGCCTCCTGGCCAGCGTCCAGCTGATCAAGGCACTGGGCGGCGGCTGGGGGAACGCGCACTCGGAAAACTGAGACTCCGCGCGACACGCGCGCCACGAACGGAAACGGATCTGGCGTGCCGCGCCACGAAAATGCGGGCCCATGGCCTATGCTGCGGTTTTTGCAGACCGGAGAGGCTCCATGCGCATCGCAACGTCTTCGCTCCCAGTCGTGGTCGTGGTCCTGCTTGCCGCCGGCGGAGCGACACCCGCCCGGGCGGATGTGGCGCCGCCCGACCTCTGCACCTCACCGGGCCAGCCTTGTCAAAACGCCGGCGCGATCACAGGCCCCGGCCATCCCGGGACCTGCGTCGCGACCACCTGCACGAAGTCGGTCCGCCAGCCGGACGGCGGATTCACCTCGATGTCCTACCAATGCAACAAGTGTGAAGCCGTCGACGGGGGCATCCTGGGCGGGGGCGGCGCCGGCGGCGCGGCCGGTGCCGCCGCGGGCA
>CAZPUH010000271.1:0-1665 GCA_964589215.1 uncultured Myxococcales bacterium
GCAGGCCCGGCCGTCGTCGACGCGGCCACGCCCGCGCTGGAGGCCATCGAGGTCACCAAGATCTTCGGGTCGCTGGTCGCGCTGGACAAGGTCTCGCTGAAACTGCACCGCGGCTCGGTCCACGCGCTGCTGGGCGAGAACGGCGCGGGCAAGAGCACGCTGGTCAAGTGCATCATGGGCTACTACACCGCCGACGACGGGCAGGTGCTGGTCAACGGGGTGGCGGCCGACATCAAGAGCCCGCGCGACGCGGCGGGGCTGGGGATCGGCATGGTCTACCAGCACTTCACGCTGGTCGACAACATGACGGTCGCCGAGAACCTGGTGCTGGCGCGGCGGCAGCACCCGTTCGTGTTCGACTGGCCGGGCGAGCAGGCCGCTGTCGAGAAGTTCATGTCGACCATGCCGTTCCGGCTGGACCCGACGCGCCCGGTCCGCATGCTGGCGGCCGGCGAGAAGCAGAAGCTGGAGATCCTGAAGCAGCTCTATCTGGGCAGCAAGATCGTGATCCTCGACGAGCCGACCAGCGTGCTGACGCCGGCCGAGGCCGACGACGTGCTCGGTCTGCTGCGGCAGATGGCCACAGACGGCGAGCTGACGATCCTGATGATCTCGCACAAGTTCCGCGAGGTGATGGCGTTCGCCGACGAGGTGACCGTGCTTCGGCGCGGGCGGCCGGCGGGGCAGGGGCGCGTCGCGGACCTGACGCCCGACGCGATGGCGCGCATGATGGTCGGCGAGGAGCCGCCGCGCGCCAGCGGCAGCCGCGGCACGCGCACGCGCGACGACGTCGTCCTGCACATCGCCGGGATCTCGGCCGTCGACGACCTGGGGACCCCGGCCGTGCGCGACTTCTCGTTGAAGGTGGGCGCGGGCGAGATCGTCGGCATCGCCGGCGTCTCCGGCAACGGGCAGGAAGAGCTGGTCGAGGTGCTGGCCGGCCAGCGCGAGGCGACGGCGGGCACCATCACGATCGGCGGCGCCGCCTACCGCGCGCGGCGCAGCGACATGCGCGCCTTGAAGGTGCGATGCCTCCCCGACGAGCCGCTGCGCAACGCCTGCGTGGGCGGCATGTCCGTCGCCGAGAACATCGGCTTTCGTAGCTTCGACCGCCCGCCGTTCACACGGGCGGGCGCGCTGGTCAGCGGTGGCGCGCTGCGCCGAAACGCCGAGGGGCTGATCGCCGCCTACGGCATCCGCACACCCGGCCCGGACGCGCCCATCGGCAGCCTGTCGGGCGGGAACGTGCAGCGCGCGGTGCTGGCGCGCGAGCTGTCCGACGACGTGGCCGTGCTGATCGCGTCGAACCCGTGCTTCGGCCTGGACTTCGCGGCGGTGGCCGAGATCCGTACGCGCCTCATGGACGCCCGCAACCGCGGCGCGGCGGTGCTGCTGATCAGCGCCGACCTGGACGAGATCTTCGCGCTGGCCGACCGGATCGTCGTCATCAGCGACGGCAAGGCCGTTCACGAGACGCCCATCGCCGACGCCGACCTGGGCGTCATCGGCCGCCACATGGCGGGTCATGCTTAGTCCCTCCTCCGACCCGTCCTCGTCCTCGTCCTCGTCCTCGATTCTGACTCCGCTCCCGACGACGCACAGGGGGCCTGATCGAGGACGAGGACGAGGACGAGGACGGGGTTTGGAAATGAGTGACTGTCGTCG
>CAZPUH010000272.1:0-2084 GCA_964589215.1 uncultured Myxococcales bacterium
GCGTCCCTCGAAGTCCCGGCCGGAGCTGGGGATCGTGAAGGTGCAGATCACCACCCTCAACCAGCGGGACGAGGTCGTGCAGCTCGCGCGCCCGGTCATGATGGTGCCGCGTCTACCCAAATAGGCCGGGTCGGCCGTCGCCGCCGTCGTCGAGGTCAGAACGCCTTCGACTGGCCGCCGTCGATCGGGATGCAAGCGCCGGTGATCCAGCCCGCGCGCGGCGAGCAGAGAAACGCGACCACGTCCCCGATCTCCTCGGGCCGCCCGAAGCGGCCGAAGGGGATCTCGCGCGCGACGAAGGCGGCGATGCCGTCGGGATCGGCCTGCTGGCGGCGCTCCCAGCCGCCGCCCGGGAACAGCACGGATCCCGGCGCGACGCTGAGGACGCGGATCTTCTCGCGCGCCAGGTCGCGGGCCATGGCCTTGGCCAGGCTGATCTCGGCGGCCTTGGCCACGTTGTAGCTGGGGCCGCCGCCCGCCTCGCGGCCCCAGATGGACGCCACCAGCACGATGACGCCGCCGCCGCGCGCGCACAGATGCGGGCGGGCCGCCATCGACACGCGCAGCGCGGCGAAGAGGTTCCGGTCCAGCACGGCGCGGAAGTCGGCCTCGTCGGCGGCGTCGAAGTCGCGCGCGCCCGAGCCGCCCACGTTGTTGACCACGACGTCGATCCCGTCGAAGGCGTCCCGGGCCGCGTCGATCAGCGAGCTCACGCCCTCCGGCGTGGTCACGTCTGCCACCACACCCGTGGCGACGCCGCCGGCGCCGGCCCGCTTCCGCGCCTCGGCGACGGCGGCGTCCAGCGCTTCGCGCCCGCGCGCGCAGAGGACCACCCGGCACCCCTCGGACGCCAGCGCCAGCGCGATGGCGCGCCCGATCCCCCGGCTGGCGCCGGTGACCAGGGCGACCTTGCCCGACAGCCCCAGGTCCATCGCCGCCCTCAGCGAGCGGCGGCGGACAGCGTCGCGCCCACGATCTGCCGCGCCTCTTCGAGGATGGCCTGCAGGTGCGCCTCGCTCTTCAGGCTCTCCGCGTAGATCTTGTAGACGTCCTCGGTGCCGGACGGGCGCGCCGCGAACCAGCCGCTGGCCGCCGCCACCTTGAGCCCGCCGATCGGCGAGTCGTTGCCGGGCGCGCGGGTCAGCTTGGCGACGATCGGTTCGCCCGCCAGCGTCGAGGCCTTCACCGCCTCGGGCGCCAGCTTCTTCAGCGCGGTCTTCTCGGCCGGCGTGGCCGGCGCGTCGACGCGCGTGTAGTACGGCGTCCCGAACCGGGCGGCCAGGTCCTGAAAGTGCTGGCCGGGGTCCTTGCCGGTGACCGCCGTGATCTCGGCGGCCAGCAGGTCCAGGATCAGGCCGTCCTTGTCGGTCGTGAAGGCGCGGCCGTCGTGGCGCAGGAAGCTGCCGCCCGCGCTCTCTTCGCCGCCGAAGCCCAGGCTGCCGTCGAGCAAGCCGGGGACGAACCACTTGAAGCCGACCGGCACCTCGTGAAGCCGCCGCCCCAGCGCGCCGACCACCTTGTCGATCAGCGTGCTCGAGACCAGCGTCTTGCCGACGGCGGCGTTCGCGTGCCAGGCGGGCCGGTGCGCGAACAGGTACGAGATCGCGACGGCCAGGTAGTGATTGGGGTTCATCAGCCCGGCCGGCGTGACGATGCCGTGCCGGTCGGCGTCCGTGTCGTTGCCGAAAGCCACCGCGTAGCGGTCCTTCATCCGCAGCAGGTTCGCCATCGCGTACGGGCTGGAGCAGTCCATGCGGATCTTGCCGTCGTGGTCCAGCGGCATGAACGCGAACCGCGGGTCGACTGTCTGGTTGACGACGGTCAGGTCCAGACCGAAGCGCTCGGCGATGCGCGACCAGTACTGCACGCTGGCGCCGCCCATCGGATCGACGCCCAGCTTCAGCCCCGACTTGGCGATGGCGGGGAGATCGATCACCTCGGGAAGGTCGTCCAGGTAGGCGAGCAGGAAGTCGTGCTCGCGCACGTTGATCGAGCGCCGCGCCGTCTGGTAGGGCAGCCGCTTGACGCCGGTCAGCTCGCCGCGCGCGCCGGCCTGCCGCAGCAGCTCGTTGGCGCGGGCCTGC
>CAZPUH010000273.1:0-18380 GCA_964589215.1 uncultured Myxococcales bacterium
CAACTCGCGCGGCGGGCCCGTGCCGTTCGTCGACGGCCGGCTGGATCTGTTGCAGGCCCTGGCGGCCGCGGGCATCGGTTTCCGGGAGCGCGTGCAGGGGAAGCTCTCGGAGGTCCGGATCATCCGCAGCGAGGCCGACCGGGGGCGGTTCTTCGTCGTGGACGTCAACAAGATCCTGCGCGGCGATGCGTCGTCGTTCTTGCTGGCGCCGGGAGACATCGTGTTCGTCCCCGAGACGGCCGTGACCAGCTGGAACGAGGCCATCCAGGAGATCTTGCCGACGCTGCAGACGGTCTCCGGGCTGCTGAACCCTTTCGTCCAGATCAAGTACCTGTCGCAGTGATGGACGGCGGATGAGGAGTCGCGATGGCGGATGAATCGGAACGGATCGACGTCGGCCAGATCTGGGCGACCGTTCGCGACGGACGGCGCGTGATCCTCCTCTGCGCGGCGGCCGTCCTGCTGGCCGTTTCGCTGCTGACGATCTTCGGGCACATGCGCTTCAAGGCCCACGGCAGCCTCTACCTGGGCGAGCTGCAGGGGAAGGGCGCCGCCGGCCTGAGCCAGCCCGATCAATTCGAGCTGTTCGGCGATCGCGGCGGCGACGTCGGGACCGAGATCGAGATTCTCAAGAGTCACGACCTGCTGGCCCGGGCGATCCAGGAGTCCGGTTTCAACGTCAGCATATCTCCCGTCGGCTGGTCGCCGCCGCGGTACTGGCGCTGGCGATTGACGCGGCGGCGGCTGGATCTGCTGGATCCCGCGTCGGAGCAGGTCATCGCGCGCGACGCCGACGTCGTCGACGGGGCGACCGAGCCGCGCCGGTTCATCGTGGCGTTCCTGCCGGGCGGGGCGTATCAGGTGCTGAGCCGCAGCGGCCGCCTGCTGGGTGAAGGCGCGCTGGGCAGGCCGGCGGCCGCGGCCGGCGTGCGCATGACGCTGCTGGCCGGCCCCGCGGGCGCCCCACCGCCCGGCACCAGGTTCGAGGTGACGGTGAGAGCGCTGGACGACGTCGCGGACGGCATGGGCCGCGTGCTGAGCATCGGCACGCCCAAGACCAGCTCCGCGACAGAGCCGGTGAAGGTGGTGTCCGTCGATTTCAGCGACCCGTCGCCGCGGGCGGCCGCCGCGTTCGTGGCGGCGCTGATGCGCGCCTACCTGGACCGCCGCCAGTCATGGAAGAGCGAGGAGGCGACCGCCGCCGAGACGTTCGTGACCCAGCAGGTGAGGAACATCAAGGACTCGCTGGATCGGGCCGAGCAGCAGCTGGCCGACTACAAGCGCGGCTCGCCGGTCGTCGTCCTGGGCGACGAGGCCAAGGGCATGATCGACCAGCTGGCCAGGTACGAGGAGCAGCGGGTCGCGGCGCAGCTGCAGGTGGTGACCTTCAACCAGATCGACGAGGCCCTGAAGCACGGGAGCGGGTCCATCGAACAGTTCCTGGTGGGCGAGGCGGCCGATCAGGTGCTGGCCGGGCTCAGCGGCAGCCTGGCGCAGGCGGAGCAGGAGCTCACCCGCATGCACGCCCGGTTCACCGACGACGCGCCGGCCCTGCGCGAGCAGCAGGCGCAGGTCGACATGCAAGTCGACATGATCAAGAAGTACGTCGCCGGCAGGCGGGCGCGCGCCCAGGACCAGCTCGGGTCGCTGAACCGGATGATCGGGCAGTTCGAGGACAAGCTGCGGACCGTCCCCAGCGCCGAACAGCAGCTGACCCAGCTGACCCGGAACAGCGACGTCCTCAGCAAGATGTACTCGCTGCTCCTCGAAAAGCAGCAGCAGGCGGCGGTGGTGAAGGCCTCGACGATCTCGAAGAACCACGTGCTGGACGTGCCGGTCGTCCCGCGCCGCGAGGACTCCCCGTTGCTGCTGCTTCGCCTCGCGATCGGCGCGCTGCTGGGCCTCTTGGTCGGCGCGCTGCTGGTGGCGGGGCGCCGCCTTGTGGCCGTGACCTTCCAGACCGAGAAGGAGCTCCGGAAGGAGCTGGGGGCGCTACCGGTGTTCGGGGCGCTGCCGTACCAAGGCGGCGCGACGCACGGGCCGTCCTTCGACGTCTTCGCCGCGGACGCCCATTCGCCGTTCGCCGAGGCCTTCCGCCACTTGCGAACGAACATCTACTACTCGGGCGCGGGGCGGACCGACAAGGTCCTGCTGATCACGTCGCCGAGCCAGGGCGACGGCAAGACGCTCTGCACGCTGTCGCTGGCGGCCGCGCTGGCCGCCGACCGCAAGCAGGTGCTGGTCGTCGAAGCGGACATGCACCGCCCCTCGCACTTCCGGCTGTTCGGAGCCCCGCCCGAGCCGGGGCTCAGCGCCGTGCTGACGCGGCAGGTGACCTGGAAGGCGGCGGTCAGGGTGGTCGAGACCGCCTACGGCACGTTCGACGCGATCCCCGCGGGCGAGATCCCGCCCAGCCCGGCCGAGCTGCTGTCCAGCCCGGTGTTCGGCGCGCTGCTGGCCCACGCGAAGACGGCGTACGACTACGTGCTGGTCGACGCGCCGCCGTTCCCCCTGGTCTCCGACGCGCTGGTGATCTCGATGTACGTGGACCGCGTGCTCAGCGTGGTGAGGCTGTCCAACACGCCTCGCCGGCTGGCCGAGGAGCACCTGACGAGGTTCTCGGCGTCGACGCCCCGGCTCGGCGTCGTGATGAACGGCGTGTCGCCCGCGTCTCCGCGATATCGCTACGGCCGCGTGCCGGCGGTGGGGGCTGGCAAGGCGCCGGCGGTCATGGCTGCCGCGCGGGCGGCGGGACCGGTTTGAACGGGAAGCGCATGGGCGAACAGCTTCCATCATCGACGACGCCCGGCCAGCAACCGCTGGTGACCGTCTACATGCCGACCAAGAACCGGCTCGCGCTGCTGCGGCGGGCAGTGGGCTCGGTGCTGGCGCAGACCTACCGCCATCTGCAGCTAATCGTCGTCGACGACGCGTCGACGGACGACACGCCGGCGTATCTGGCGGCGCTGGCCGGCGCCGACCCGCGCGTCACGTACCTGCGCAACGGGACCTCGGAGGGGGCCCCGGCCGCGCGAAACAGCGCCATCCGCGCTGCGCGCGGCGAGCTGGTGACCGGCCTCGACGACGACGACTGGTTCGACCAGCGCCGCCTGGAAGTGATGGTCGCCGCCTGGCAGCGCCTGGAACGGCAGGGCCGCCCCTTTTCGTGCGTGTACTCGCAAGACGTGCGCGTCGACGGCGACACGCGCACGGCCAGCCGCAAGCGCGGCACGGTGCGATTTCAGGATCTGTTCTTCTACAACTCGATCGGCAACCAGGTGCTCACCCGGACCAGCTTCTTCGTCGAGGCCGGGCTGTTCGACGTCGCGATGCCCGCCTGGCAGGATCTGGACGCCTTCTTGCGGCTGCTGGCCCGGTTCGGCCCGGCCCACCTGGTCGACGAGCCGCTGTACTTCTTGACCCTGTCGCGCAGCGCGGACCGGATCTCGTGTGGCCCCAAGGATCGGCTCTGGGCGGCCTACCGCCGGCTGCGCGACAAGTCGGACGGCGTCACGCCGGTGCATCGGCAGGCGCTGTTCCTGCAAATGTTCGGCGAGGCCTACGGGTTTCCGTTCGATGGCCGCGATCTGCGCGAGTTCTGGCGGCACGGGCCGCACCTTCGCACGGGGCTGATGCTGGCCCGCATCCTGCTGCGCGGCTCGGGCGCCCGGGCGGCCCGCGCTTTCCGCGCGCCGGTGACGCCGTGAAGGTCGCGCTGTTCGTCCACGGCTTCCCGGTCCCGTCCGAGACGTTCGTGATCCATCACGCCGCCGTCCTGCGACGCGCCGGGGCCGATCTGTCGATCATCTGCGAGAACGCCGGCGACTGGGGGATTCTTCCGGCCGACCTTCGTCGCGACCTGGAGGGGCGGGTCGTGCCATTGCCGGCGCCCCGCTCCGCCGGCGCCGCCGCCCGATCCCTGCTGAGCGCTACCTGGCGCTCCCCGTGGGCTCGCGGCCCGTGGACACGCGGCTGGGCGGCCGCCGTGGCGCTGGTCCAGCGCGACAGGCAGGCGCTGCGCGACATCGGCGCCGCGAATCCGGTCGCCCCGCCTGCGCGGTTCGACGCCATCCTGGCGCACTTCGGGCCGGCGGGGGTGCGGGCGGCGGCTCTGCGCCGGGCCGGCCTGCTGTCCGGGCCGATCGGGACCGTCTTTCACGGTTACGACGTCAGCCGGACCGAGACGCTGCGCCGCTACGGCGCGCGGTATCGAGCGCTCTTTCGCGACACCGAGCTGCTGCTGCCGGTGTCGGAGTTCTGGGCGCGACGATTGCGGAGCTGGGGCGCGCCGGCCGACAAGATTCGCGTGCTGCGGATGGGCGTCGCGCTGCCGCCCGAGCCGCCGGCGCGTGCCGGCCGAGCGCCGGGAGAGCGGCTGCGCGTGCTGACGGTGGGACGCTTCGTCGAGAAGAAGGGGATCGGGTACGCCCTGGCCGGCGTCGCCCGTAGCCGCCACCCCGTCGACCTGACCGTGATCGGGGCCGGGCCGCTGGAAACCGAGCTGCGGGGGCAGGCGGCGCTGGTGGACGCGTCTGGTGGCGATCACCGCGTGACGTTCGCGGGACAGCAGGCGCACGCGTCGGTGCTGGAACAGATGCAGGCGGCCGACGTGCTGCTCCTGCCGTCGGTGACCGCGGCTGACGGCGACATGGAGGGGGTACCGGTCGTGCTGATGGAGGCGATGGCGCGCGGCTGCCTGGTCGTCGCCACCCGGCACAGCGGCAACGCCGAGTTGATCGAGGACGGCGTTTCGGGGCTGCTGGTGGCCGAGCGCTCGGCGGGCGAGATCGGCGCCGCGCTGGACGCGGTGGCCGGTGGGCAGATCGACGCCGCGGCCATGCGCCGCGCGGCGCGCGCAGCGATCCGCGGGCGCTTCGACGAACCCACGACGGACGCGCAGCTGCTGTCCGCGGTGGCGCTGCTCGCGCGTCGAGTCGGCCGCCCGCGGCGCGCGGGTTGGCCCGCTCCTGCCACGCGGCCGGGAGGCACGGCGGCGAACATCGAGGGAGCGGCCTGACGTGTTGCGGTTGCCGGCCGACCGCCTGTTCGACTCGTCCGGGCTGGCGGCCCGCGCGGGCACGGCGTCGGCTCGCGGCGGCGCCGTCAGCATGGCCGCGCAGGGCGTTCAGTTCGTGCTGACGTTCGCGGGCGCGGCGGCCATGGGGCGGCTGCTGACGCCCGGGGAGTACGGGCTGGTCGCCATGTGCACGACGACCGTCGGTTTCGTCGCGATGTTCAAGGACGCCGGCCTCTCGACCGCCACCGTCCAGGCGCCCGAGATCTCGCGCGAACAGGTCAGCACGCTCTTCTGGATCAACTGCGCGATCAGCGCCGCCGTCGCCGCGATCGTCCTGCTGCTCTCGCCGCTGGTGGCGGCCTTCTTTCATCGCCCGCAGCTCGCCGCGCTGACCGCGTGCCTGTCGGGGTCCTTCCTGGTGAGCGGGATCGGGCTGCAGCACAACGCGCTGCTGCGGCGACACATGATGTTCACGACGCTGGCCCTGATCCAGGTCGCGTCGTACGTCGTCTACGTCGCCACCTGCGTGGTGGCCGCCCTGCGCGGCGCCGGTCCCGGGGCGCTGGTGGCGGGAACACTGGCCCAGGCGACGGCCACCACCCTGCTGACGCTGCTCTTTTGTCCCTGGCGCCCCGGGCGCCCGCGACGGGCCGCCGGCGTCCGCAGCCTCGTGACGTTCGGCGGCCAGCTCACCGGGTTCGACTTCCTCAACTACTGCGCGCGCAACCTGGACAACATCCTCATCGGGCGCCTCTGCGGCCCGGGCCCTCTGGGCGCCTACACGCGGGCCTACAGCCTGCTGACGTTGCCGCTGAACCAGCTGAACGCGCCGCTCAGCACGGTGGCCGTCCCGGCGCTCAGCCGGTTGGCCCGCACGCCCGACCAGTACCGCCGGTTCTACACGCGTGCCGTGTCGATGCTGGGCCTGGTGACGATCCCCGGGATCCTGTTCCTGGTCATGATGGCCCGCGACGTCGTGCCCGCGCTGCTGGGTCCGGGCTGGGACGAGGCGGCAGTGGTGTATCAGCTGCTGGGCATCGCGGCGGTGACCCAGCCCATCGTCAGCAGCACGGGGTGGCTCTACATCAGTCAGGGGCGCAGCCGCGACATGTTCCGGTGGGGCGTCATCGGCAGCGCCATCACCGTGGCCGCGATCGTCATCGGGCTGCGCGGCGGCCCCCGCGGCGTGGCGCTCTCCTACTCCTGCTTTCAGTGGGCGGCGCTTCCGCTGCTCTGCTGGCTGGTGTTCCGCGAGGGTCCGGTGCGATTCCGTCACGTCGCCGAGGCGGTCCTGCCGTTTCTGATCGCGGCCGTCTGGGCGTGCGGCGCGTTCTGGCTGGCCCGTCGCTTCGCGCCGCCGGCGGTGTTCCCGCTGGCCGCCGGCCGCCTCGGCCCGGCGGGTCTGGCAGGGGCAGCGGCGATGGTCGGCAGCTTGTACCTGCTGGCCCTCTCCGCCTTCGCCGCGGGCCGCGATCGGATCGCGCAGTTCCGGTCGCTGTGCCGGTCGTTGATGGCGCGGGCGCCGGCGCCCGCCGCATCCGTGCCGCCATGAGCACGACGGCAATGGAGGCCGTTTCGTTCGCGACGCCGGCCGTGACCCCGGCCCGGGCCAGCCTGGCCGCGGCGCGCAGCCGCCGCTTCGTGCACCTGGCGATGCTCTCGTGCCTCTGCCTGCAGCGGTTCGGCCTCGATCTGAACGGCAGCGTGCTGTTCGTCAGCCTGCCCGCCTTTCTGCTGCTGGTCGGCTGGATGCTGGCGACCGGACAGGCGACGCTGGGGACCCGGCCTCTGATCGGCTTCGCGCTGTTCGCGTGCTGGACCGTCATGTCGCTGGAGCTGGCGCTGCTGGACCCGGATCCCCGGACCGCCCTCAGCCTCGCCTCCTGGGCGGACGTCCTGGTGACCTACTTCGTCTGGTCGGTCCGGCCGACGAAGACCTTCGATACGCGCGCCACGCTGGACGTCTTCCTGCTGTACGCGCGCCTCTGCGCGGTGGCGGGCATCGCGCAGTTCGCCCTGCAGTTCGTGGGAATTCGCTGGTTCCAGTTCACGCAGATGTTTCCGCCGCTTTCGCCGCTGCTGGTCGAGACGCACTATGCGTTCAACGCCACGCTGGCCTACGGCTCGCCCATCTTGCGCAGCAACGGGTTCTTCCTGCTGGAGCCCAGCATGTTCTCGCAGCTGCTGGCGATCGCCGTGTGCGTCGAGTTCTTCGTCAAGCGCCGCTACCGGTTCCTTCCGGTCTACGGCCTCGCGTACGCCGTGTCGTTCTCGGGCACCGGGCTCCTCAGCCTGGCGCTGGCGCTGCTGCTCTACGGTCTGACGTCGGCGCGCCGCCTGGCCCGGGTGGCCGCCCTTCTGGCGATCGGGGTCGTCATGGCCGCGGTGGCGGCAGTGGCGATGCCGCAGGTGTTCGCCGCGTTCGCCGCGCGGGCCACGGAGTTTCAGCGAACCGGCTCCAGCGCCCACGCGCGATACTTCGGTCAGCTCGACGTCTTGCGGCCCTTCATTCAAGAGGCGCGGGTGCTGTTCGGCTATGGGCCTGGCGCGACGGAACGGTCGCTCTCCTTCAATCTGGGCAGCGCCAGCCCGGCGCTGAAGCTGGTGATCGACTACGGCCTGGTCGGCGTGGTGGCGTTCTCCGTGATGGCGGCGGCGATGGTCCGGCGCGCCACGCCGATCCTGGCGATTCTTTGCCTGGTGATGTTCCAGCTGGGCGGCGGGTACCTGCTGTTCTCGCCGTTCGTCGTCTTGATGACATTGCTCTGCGCCTGGACCGACCGGCACGACGAAAGGCACGAAAAGGGAGGGGGGAGCCGTGAAACGCTGGATGCAAAAAGCGATCGTTCAGAAGGTGATTTCCTACCTGCCGTTTGATCACCGGATCAATTTCCTGTTTCAGAAGTACGTCACCCGCGGGGTCGCGCTGACCGACGCCACCTTCGAGGACCGGCTGTCGCACGCGGCCACGCATCTAGAGAACTTCCGCCGCCTGTCGGGCAAGGCGGTCCCGTCGCGGACGCTGGAGATCGGCACGGGCTGGTATCCGGTGGTCCCCGTCGCGCTCTTCCTGGCCGGCGTCGATCAGATTCACAGCGTCGATCTGCGCCCCCTGATCTCGCGCCCGCGGATCGCGGTCACGGCGCAGCGGTACCTGCAGGCTCATGCGGCGGGTCGGCTGCCGGCGTCGATCACCGTGCGCGGCGACAGGCTGTCTCGGCTGCGCGGCTTGCTCGCGGCCTGGCCACGGATGTCTCTGTCGTCGATGCTGGGCGCGATCAACGTTCGCTACCTGGTCGAGGACGCGCGCCACCTGAGCCTGCCCGACGACAGCATCGATCTGATTCATTCCAACAACACGCTCGAGCACATCTATCCGGCCGTGCTGGCGCCCATCCTGACGGAGTTCAAGCGTGTGGTTCGCCAGGACGGCGGCGTCATGTCGCACTTCATCGACATGTCGGACCACTTCGCGCACTTCGATCGCACGATCAGCATCTACAACTTCCTGCGCTTCAGCGACCGGGCGTGGCAATGGATCGACAACGGCGTTCAGCCCCAGAACCGGCTGCGCTTCCCCGAATACCTGGATCTCTACCGGGAGGTCGGCGTCCCAGCGACCGAGGTGGTCCGCCGCCCGGGCAATCCCGACGCGCTGGCCGGGATGGCGCTGGCCGCGCGGTTCGCAGCCATGCCGCCCGAGCAGCTGGCGGTCAGCCACTGTCACATCAGCTCGCGCATGCCGGCGGGAGCGCAGCCGGCTTGACGCCCGTCGTGGCGGCCACCGCGCTGCTGGCAGCCGTCGCGGTCTCGCAGCCGCGCGCCGAAGCAGCGCCCGCCGCCGTCTTCGTCTACGAGGGGGCCGGCTGCACGGGGCGCGGGAAGCTGCCCGCGTTCGAGGCGTTCCTGGGCCGCGCGACCGACGGCGTGACCGACTTTCTCGCTTTCGCCAGCTGGGACGACCTCGAACGGTCGGCGCGCTGGGTGGTCGGCTGCTGGAAGAGCACCGGCAAGCAACTCTCTCTCGGCGTTCCGATGCTGCCCAAGGACGGCTCGACGCTGCAGGCCGGCGCGGCCGGCGCTTACGACGCCCGCTTCGCGGCGCTGGGCCGCGCGATCGTGGAGTCCGGCGGCGCGGATGCCTTCCTGCGCGTCGGCGTCGAATTCAACGGCGACTGGTTCCCGTGGGCCGCCGCGCGCGACCCGGCGGCTTTCAAGACCTACTTTGCCCGCATCGTGAAGGCCCTGCGCGCGACGGCGGGCGCGCGGTTTCGGATCGTCTGGAATCCGAACGTCGGACCGCTCCGGTTTCCGGCCGATCGCGCCTCCCCGGGAGACGACGTCGTCGACGTGATCGGCCTCGACGTCTACAATCAGGTCTGGGCGCCGGCCGACCGCGAGCCGTCCTCGCGCTGGACACACGTCCTGGAAGAGCCGTTCGGGTTGGCCTGGGTGGCGACCTTTGCGCGCCAGCACGGCAAACCGATCGCGCTGCCCGAGTGGGGGACCGGCACGCGGCCGGACGGCCACGGCGCGGGCGACGACCCGCTGTTCGTCACCCGCATGGCCGCGTGGATCGCCGCCCATGACTTGCTCTTCCAGAGCTACTGGGACTACCGCGCGCCCGACTACGACGCGCGGCTGTCCGACGGACACTTTCCCGCCAGCGCCCGCGCGTTCAAGGCCGCCTTCGGCCGCTGACCCGGCCCGCGCACGAGGGCCGGCAGGTCGGTCGACAGAGCGGCCACCGCCCGCGAGAACGCCGCGTGGGAGGCTTGCGCCACGAAGGTTGCGCGGTTGATTCGCGCCACGTCGGCGCGCGCGGCCGGATCGCGCAGCCGGTCGGCGATCGCGAACGCGAGGTCCAGCCGCCCCACGGGGAACAGGCAGCTCTCGTCGAGGAACGGGCGCGTCCCCGGCAAGCTCGACGCGACGACAGGAACCCCCAGCGCCATCGCCTCCAGCATCACCAGGGGAACCCCTTCGTAACGCGACGGCAACAGGAGCAGGTCCGCGTCCAGCAGCACGGGCACGGGGTTCGCCCAGGGCGCGATCCGAACGCGGGCGGCCAGCCGCGGCGACGCGGCCACGCGCGCCGCCAGCGCCGCGCGCGACGGCCCGTCGCCGACCAGCGTCACCTGCACCGGTCCGCGGCATGCGTCCGCTCGCTCCAGGTGATCCAGCAGCAGGTCCAGCCCCTTTTGCTGGACGTCCAGGCGGCCCAGCACGACGATCCGCAGCGCCTCGCCCGACTCGCGCGTCGCGGGGCCGTTCGCGGGTGCGCGCGCCTGCTGCTCGATCTCGGGCGCCACCGTGTTCGGCAGGACCAGGATGGGCCGCCGGGCGCCCGTCCAGGCCGCGAACGAACGCGCCTGGTCGGCCGTCAACACGATCCACGCGTGCGGGACCTGAGCGAACCCCAGCTTCATGAAGCGATCGCGCAGCCACCCGGTGCGAAAGCCCATCTCGGCCGTGGGCTGGGTCAGCGGCAGATAGACGGCCACCCGCGTCCCGGCCAGGCGGCAGACCAGCGCGGGGATGGGCTGGGACAGGATCGACCCTTCGGCGACGACGCACAGCGAAGGCGCCTCGACGCGAAGCGCGTTCCAGATCGCGCGCGCGTCCCGCCACGCCGCGCGAAGGCGGGCGAACGCGCTGCCGGGAGGGGACGCACGCGGCGGCAGCGGCTCGACGGTCGCGTGGGCGCCCAGCCGCTCGCGCAGCCGCGTGCCGGCGCGAGCCAGCACGCGCGGGCTCACGCGGCCCTGTCCGGCCAGCTCTTCGACCAGGCGGGTGAGCATCACTTCGTGGCCGCCGAACGAGTCGGCGGGATCGACGAAGAGCCACCGTTCGGGCGTCATTCGGAGACGACGCCCGCCGGATGCGGCGCGCGCCCACCCGCCTGGGCCGCCGCGGCCGACCGGCTGGCGATGGCTTGCCGATACAGGCTGGCCGTCGCGGCCCCGATCCCGATCCATTCGCCGGCGGGGGCGTAGGCGGCCGGCCGTCGCGGGCTCTCGATGGCGGCGGCCAGAGCGCGCGCCAGCTCGGCCGGCGCCTCGGGGTCGACCAGCGTCCCCCGGCTGCCGTCGGCCAGATCCTCGGCGAACACGCCGACGCGGCTGGCGATCATCCACTTCCCCAGCGCCTTCGTCAGGTAGTAGACGCCGCTGGCGTCGATCTGGCGATACGGGAACACGAAGCAATCCGTCGCCGCGAACAGCTCGGCCATCTCGGCCTCGGTCAACCGCCGCGCCCGCAGCTCGACGACCCCATCCAGCCCCAGGGCTTCGATCTGGCGGTGGATCGGCGCCAGATCCATGCGCGCCCGACCCGCCACCACGAACCGCGCGCGGCTTCGCAGCGCCGCGGGCAGCGCCGCCACCGCCTGCAGCAGGACGTCGATCCCCTTGTAGGGTTTGAGCTCGCCGAACAGCGTGAACCGACGCACCGGGGTTTCCCCGGCGGACACCGGACGCGGCGGCAGGGGAACGCTCAAGCACAACGGCCCGTGCGGAACGACCGCCAGCCGGTCGGCGGGAACGCCGCCCTCGATCAACCGCTGGCGCGCGGCGGCCGTGTGGACGATCAGGACGTCGCAGAGCCGCAGCGCGCGCGCGAGCGCGGCCGTCTGCAGCCGCGACAAACGATCGCCGTTGAACGGGACCGTGTCGTGCACGGTCAACACCAGCACCGCGCGGCGCCGGATCGCCAGCATCGCCAGCAGGTCCAGCGGCGGGACGACGAGCCACTGAAAATGCACCACGTCGGGGCGCCGGCGAAGCACCCGGGCGACCAGCCGGACCAGCCCCCACAGATGCGCGACACCCTTGGCGGCCGCGCGCAGGGCCGGCGGAAGCCCGGAGACCTGGTCGACGCGCCGATAGAACATCGGGTCGACCAGGGCCGGCGGAAGCTCGGCGCGATCGCCCGGACGGGTGGGACGCACCGCCCAGACCGGCTCCGTTCCGGACGCCAGCAGCCCCTCGGTCAGCGCGGCGTCGTACGGCGCCGTGAACAGCGACGGATCGACCATCAGCGCGCGCAAGCTCAAGAGCCGGCTCCCTGCCCCGCCGGCTCCAGCGGCAGCTGGACGGCCATCTCGCGACGCCACGGCGGCTCGCGCGTGCGCAGCAACGACAGCAGGAAGCCGCTGCCCCAGGCCACGTGCATGACCGCCGCCGCCGCTCCCGCCCACAGCCCGCAGAGCGATCGATGCCGGATCGCGAACCACGCCGAGCTGGCCAGCAGCGCCGCGAGGTAGAGCGCCGGCCAGAGCAGCGCTGCCCGCCACCAGGGGGCGATCGCCAGCGCCAGCGCCGACATCAGAAGGTGCGCGGGGACCGCCAGCTGGCGCGCTCGCAGCGAACCGGGGTGCCGCCGGGCCGTGCGCGATCGCCCCGCGCCATACCGGTGATACTGCGCCGCCAGCGCCCGCAGTGTGCCCCGCGGGCGATACCCGATGCGGATGTCGGCGTCCAGGTAGACGCGCGCGCCCAGCCTGCGCTGGCGGCAATCCAGCTCGGCGTCCTCGTTGTGCGTGAAGCTCTCGTCGTAGCCGCCGGCGCGCCGGAAGGCCGCCATCCGGAAGGCCGCGTGGTGCCCGTGGTCGACGAAGCCGCTGCGGCGCCCGCCGCGGTGCGCGGCGCCGCCGGTGCCGATCGGCGAGTTCGAGACCCAGGCGATCGCCCGTTGCAGGCAGGTCTCGCCGACCGAGTCCATGGGCACCACCACCGCGTCCGCGTCGACGCGGGTCAGGGTCTCGACCAGCCGGCGACAATAGGCCGCGGGATAGGCGGCGTGCGCGTCGCATCGAATCAGCACGTCCGCGTCCGCGCCGAATCGGCGCGCCGCCAGGTTGACCGCAGCGCTCTGGATGCGCGCGGGGTTGTGGATCAGGCGGATGCCCGGCCAGCGCCCGCTCATCTCCGTCACGATCGCCGCGGTCCCGTCGGTGCTGCCGCCGTCCGCCACGACGACGCGCAGCTCCCGGAAGGACGCGCTCTCCTCGGCGAGGCCGCGCAGGACCGCGCCCACGTGCTCGCGCTCGTTGAGCGTCGGCACGACGACCAGCACGCGTTGGGCCGTCGTGGGCTCAGTAGGCATTCTTGTTCACGAACCCCTTGAGGACGGTCAGGCACAGGATCTTGAGGTCGAACGAGTAGGACCAGTTCTTGATGTAGTGGAGGTCGCAACGGATCCGCTCGTCCAGGGAGGTGTTTCCACGCCATCCGTTGACCTGCGCCCAACCGGTGATCCCGGCCTTCACCTTGTGGCGCAGCATGTAGTGGTCGATCTCGTGCCGGAACTTGCTCACGAAGACGGGCCTTTCGGGCCGCGGACCGACCAGCGACATGTCTCCGACCAGCACGTTCCAGAACTGGGGCAGCTCGTCGAGGCTGGTCGCCCGCAGCAGCGCGCCGATCGGGGTCCGGCGGTCGTCGCCGGCCTGCGCCCAGACGGCGCCCGACTTCGACTCGGCGTCGACGCGCATCG
Source organism: uncultured Myxococcales bacterium (assembly GCA_964589215.1). GTDB lineage: Bacteria > Myxococcota_A > Polyangia > Fen-1088 > Fen-1088 > JADGRB01. The sequence continues at coordinate 13,514 of CAZPUH010000273.1, forward strand.
ACCGGAACTTGAACATGCGAAAGCGCCGGCCATCGAGCCCCATGCGCTCTTGCCCGTAGAAGATCGGCCCGGGCGAGGTGGCTTTGACCGCTGCCGCCACGATCAGGAAGATCGGCGACAGGATCAGCAACGCGATCGCCGAGAGCGCGATGTCGGTGACCCGCTTGATCACCGCGCCCCAACCACGCAACGGCGAGCCGTTCAGGCGCACGATGGGGACGCCGTCCAGCGTCTCGACCTCGCACCCCAAGGTCACGTACTCGTGAAGGTCGGGCACCACCTGGACGTCGACGGTGTCGTCGCGGATCATGGCCAGAATGGCCTCGAGCTCGGACCAGCGCCGGCGCGGCAGGGCGATCACGACCTGACGGGCGCCGCTGGATTCGATGGCTTCGGCGACCCGGCTGAAATCGCCCAGGACCGGCGCGCCGGCCACCAGCGGGCCGGCCTGCGTGTCGGCTGGAATCAGAACGCCCGCCACTTGCACGCCCAGCTCGGGAATCTCGGTGAAGCGCGCAATGACGGTGGCCAGCGGGTCCGGCTCCCCGATCAGCAGGACGCGCCGCCCCTGGAAGCCGCCGCGGCGCAGGGCTGCGATGGCCGACCGCAGGGCGAGCCGGCCGCCGATCAGGGCCACGGCCGTCAGAACACCGAAGATCACCAGGACGCCGCGGGAGAAGCGGTACTCGGTGAACACGTACGAAAGCGCAACGAACACGATGATGGCGGTGAGGTGCGCCTTCAGCACCTTCCACGAGTCCCCGTGCCGGCCCGGACGCGCTGACGGCACGTACACCTGCTGTGCGTCGAACACCAGAAACCAAAGGAAGGCAATCAACGGCGTGACGGCGGCATAAACGGAGAACTCCGGAAATCCCTTGGTCACCGCAACGATGGGTACGTAAAAGCGCAACCAGAACGAGGCCAACCAGATCCCGGCGACGACGCTGATGTCCAGCAGGCGCGCAATCAGGCCGATCGTGAATTGATACTGCAGCAACATCCCGTCCCCCCGACAGTTTGAAAATCGTTCGATGATTCTCATTCCTAGTGGGGGTCATATTTCGGATCAAGGAGAAGGCCGTCATTTGACGAACAAGTTACGGCTCATTGATGCTTCCTCGACAGTCCCGCACCGCGCCGCAGGTCACCGGGCTCTCCGGCGAAGAAGACGTTTCGTTCGTCCCGCGGGGATCGTTTCGAGACGACGCTCAGCCCGTCTTCCGCGGCGCGTGGATCCGACCGGGCGCTCCGTGCGTGACGGCGACGTATGGCGGCCGCGCGGCCCCCGGACGCGTGCCGGCTCGTCATTTTCCGGGATCTTGTGGCGCGGCGCGCGGACGTCTACGATGGCTCATCCGCGCGGAGTCGACGGACGCGGACGGCGTAGGACCACGACGGAGGACTGGATGAAGAAGCTTGCTGTTTGCGGAACGGTGCTGGGGGCGGTGCTGATGCTTGCCTCGGCGGCACACGCGCAGGGTTACGGGATGGCCGGCTGCGGCCTCGGCTCCCTGGCATTTCACGAGAACTCGACGGGCATGCAGATCCTGGCGGCGACGACGAACAACATCATCGTCCCCCAGACGTTCGCCATCACGTCGGGGACTTCGAACTGCGTCGGTGGCGGCGTCGTCAAGGCGCAGCGCGAGCAGGCCGCCTTCGCGGAGGTGAACTTTCAGGATCTGAAGCGCAACATGGCGACGGGCGGCGGCGAGTACCTGACGTCGTTCGCGACGCTGCTCGGCTGCGAGGACGCGGCCAAGCCGGTGCTGGCCAAGATGACGCAGGCCAAGTACGAGGCCATCCTGCCCACCGAGAAGACCTCGGCGATCGAGATGCTCTCGGGCGTGAAGGCGCAGATCAAGGCCGACTCGACGCTGGCGAGCTCCTGCAGCGACGAGCGGGCCGTGGCTCGCGCCGAAGGCAAGCTGGACACGAAGGTCGCCGCCAAGCCGGCGCCCGCGGCCAAGAGCGTCGCGCTGGCCACCAGCAAGCCGGTCAAGTAGCGCTTGCTGGCCGGAGTCGCCGCGGCGGCGCGCTGGTTGCTCGCCGCGGCGACTTTGACTCTGCCGCCGGCCACCGCGAAGGACGTCGACGCCCTGGTGACGGCGGCGCACAGCCGCCACCTGGCCGACACGCGCGACTGGCAGGTTCTGCTGCACTACCGCCGCACGCTGGGCGGCGGTTGGAAGAGCGAGGCAGACGGGCTGGGATTCTTCCTGGCCGGCGCCGCGGGCCAGCGAGATCCGGACGCGGAGCTGGCCGCCACGCTGCGGGCGTTCTTCGCCCCCGGGCCGGCGGACGACGAGCACGCGCAGTGCCGCTTCCCGGCCCGCTGGGATTGGCTGCAGCGCCAGCTGGGGATCGACCCGGCGCGCGCCCCTCACCCGGTCTGCCACAACTACGACTTCTGGCGCACGGGGATCTCGGCGCAGGCGGCGACGCTGGTCTACGCGACCGCCTTCATCAACAGCCCCGCGTCGATGTACGGCCACACGTTCCTGCGCCTGTCGCGCGCGACCGGCGAGGGGAACCCGCTTCTGGACTACATCGTCAACTTCGCCGCCGACGTCAACACGAAGAGCGGGATCCTGTACGCGGCCAGGGGGCTGACCGGCGGCTTTCCGGGCCGGTTCTACGTGATGCCTTACTACTTCAAGGTCCAGGAGTACTCGAACATCGAGAGCCGGGACCTCTGGGAGTACGAGCTGTCGCTGACGCCCGAGCAGGTCCGACGGCTGGTCATGCACGCCTGGGAGACCCGCACCACGCGGTTCGACTACCTGTTCCTGACCCGCAACTGCTCGTACCAGCTTCTGTCGTTGCTGGAGGTCGCCGACCCGCGCCTGCACCTCACCGACCAGTTTCGCGGCGTCGTGATCCCGGCGAACACGGTGCGCGCCGTGCTGGCCGCGCCGGGGCTCGTGCGCCGCATCGGCGGGCGCCCGTCGCTGATGACGATCATGAAGCGGCGCAAGGCGCGCCTCACGGGCCGCGAAGCGGACATCGCCGCGGCCTGGGCGACGGCCGTCCCGGGCGCGCCGGTCCCTCCGCTGCCGGCGGGTGTGCCGCCCGAGCGGAAGGCGCTGATCCTGGACGCCGCCACCGACTACCTGCGGTTTCAAGAACGCGGCGCCGCCGAGCCGGGCGAGCTGGACAAGCTGCGCGAACGGCGCCTGCTGCTCGCGCGCGGCCGCCTGGGCGTGCCGCCGCAAGAGACGGTCACGCTGCCCGCCGTCGCCGCTCCCGAGACGGGCCACGCCACCATGCGCGTGGCGGCCGGCGCCGGCGTGGGCGACCAGGGCGGCCCGTTCCAGACCCTGTCGTGGCGGGGCGCCATCCACGACGATCTCGACCCGCCCCGCGGCTACCCGGCGGGCGCGCGCCTGGAGATGGGCGAGGTGCGGCTGCGGTTCGAGGACCGGCCGCGCCGCGTGGGCGTCGACCGCGTCGATCTGATCGACATCGTGTCGGCTGGTCCGTTCGACGCCTGGGTGAAGAGCGCCTCGTGGAAGGTGTGGGTCGGCGCCGACAACGCGCGCGAGATCGGGTGCGAGCAGCCCGGATCGCCGCACGCCGGATGGCGCTGCCTCTACGGCGGCGCCACCACCGCGGGCGGCATCGCCCTCTCGATGGGGCGCCGGGGTCCCATGTTGCTGCTGCTCGCCGAGACGGACCTGGGCGCCGGACCCGCGTTCAGCGCCGCGCACGACTTCCGGGTCGGCGGCGGCGGCGAAGCCCGGATCACGGGCGGCGGCGAGCGCTGGCGGTTCGAGCTGGGCGCGCGCGCGATCTACTACGCGCTGGGCGCGCGCGGCACGGTGCTACGGACGCGCGCGCTGCAGTCGCTGCGCCTCTCCCGTTCGTTCGCGGTGCGCGCCGGCGCCGAGACGGACGGCACCTACGCGCAGGCGACCGCCGAGCTGGCCGCCTACTTCTGAGACGCCGAGACAAACGCGAACCGCTCAGCGGACGACGAAGGGGATCTCGATCTCGGCCACCTCGTCCCCGGCCGGCTGGTTCATGTCGGCGTGGAAGGTGACGCGCTTCTCCTTGCGAGTGGCGTTCTCGAAGTAGAGAAAACCGGAGATCTCGCCGCGGTCGGCCAGCACGCCCTCGGGCAGCGCCATGCGCCGCATCGGACGGCTCGGCAGCCCATCGTCCCAGCGCCTGTACTGGCGGGCGTAGAAGTCCTCGTCGCGGGCCAGCGGGGCCGACCAGGGATCCAGCGTCGGGTAGACCCCGTGCAGCCGCGGCGCCACGAAGAAGTTCGACGCCGCGTAGACGGGGTGCACGGCCGGCGCGCTCGCGTCGCCGGCCTGAGCCGGCGGCAGCGGCTGGTACCGCCGCCCGTGGCTGCCGACCAGCGCGAACTGCTGATACAGGACCTGAACGGGCCCGCCGCTGCGGTTGATGATGCGAACCTTGATGGGCGTCAGCTTCTCCGACAGGTCCTCGGGCGCGCCGCTCCAGTCGTTCGCCTCCGCGGAGACGCGGACGCCGCTGTCCTCGGCGGCCGCCGCGCTGGGCGCGTCGGGAATGACGTGGGCGGACGACGCGGGCAACAGGCGCCCCTCCGCGCACCCCATCGCGGCAACGCCGATCGCCACCGGAAAGAAAAGCGACGCCCAGCGCCGCGCCGTCAGCGAACTTGCCGTCTGTGTGCTTGCGGTACGCATGCCCGCCTCACACAGCAAGCCCCGCACCAGGTCAGAGGCCGGCGACGCCCATCACGCGGCCGATGAGCGCGCTGGCGGCCATGGCGAAGCCGCCGCCGGCCAGAACCCGCATCGCGCCGCGCGCGCGGGCGGCCCCGCCCAGCGAGGCGCCGAGCGCGCCCAGGCCGGCCAGCGCCACCAGCGAG
>CAZPUH010000274.1:0-1761 GCA_964589215.1 uncultured Myxococcales bacterium
ACGCGCGGCTGGCCTACAAGCTGGCCGAGAAGACCGGGCGTACGGACGTGTGCGCGCTGCCGTCGGGCATCAGCGTGCCGCACATGTTCGTCGTCACCTTCATCATCATGCTGCCGATCGCCAAGGCGACCAACGATCCGATGCAGGGGTGGGAGGCCGGCCTGACCTGGGTGTTCATCCAGAGCTTCGTGCTGATGGCGGGCGGCTTCATCGCCCCCTTCATCCGCAAGGTGACGCCACGGGCCGCCCTGCTGGGGACGCTGGCCGGCGTGTCGATCGCCTTCATCTCGATGCGCCCGGCGCAGGAGATGTTCATCACCCCGACCATCGGGTTCGTCTGCTTCGCGATCATCCTGGCCAGCTGGTTCGGCGGCGTGAAGTACAAGGGCATCCCGGCGGGCCTGGTGGCCATCGGCGTCGGAACGATGATCGCCTGGGGCTCGGCCGCGGCCGGCTCGCCCATCGGCGGAATGGGGATGGCGCAGCTGAAAGCGTCGGTCGCCAACTTCGGGTTTTCGATCCCGCTGCCGGCGGTGGGACACGTGTTCCACGGCATGAAGTACCTGGGCGTCATCCTGGTGACCGCCATCCCGTTCGGCATCTACGACCTCGTCGAGGCGATGGACAACGTCGAGAGCGCGGCCGTCGCGGGCGACAACTTCCCGACGACGCGCGTGCTGACCGCCGACGGCGTCGTCAGCCTGATCGGCTGCATGATGGGGAACCCGTTCATCAACGCCGTGTACATCGGTCACCCCGGCTGGAAAGCCATGGGCGGCCGCATCGGCTACTCGGCCGCGACGGGGCTCACGGTCATCGTGCTGGCCTGGTTCGGCATCATCTCCGTGCTGGCGTCGATCGTGCCGGTCGTGGCGATCTCGCCGATCCTGCTCTACATCGGCATGCTGATCGGGTCGCAGGCCTTCCAGGAATCGCCCAAGTCCCACGCGCCGGCCATCGTGCTGTCGCTGACGCCGCACCTGGCGGCCTGGGGCAAGCTGCAGATCGACAACGCGCTGCACGCGGCGGGCACCAACGCCGCGGCCGTGGGCCTGGCCAAGATGGGGAACGAAGGGATCCTCTACCGCGGCCTCGAGGTGATGGGGGGCGGCGCGATCCTGGGCGGCCTGATCCTAGGCGCGATCGCGGCGTTCATCATCGACCGCGAGTTCGTCAAGGCCGGCACCTTCGCCTGCGCGGGCGCGCTGCTGACGTTCCTGGGCTTCATGCACGGCGAGAAGATCGGCGTCGCCGAATCGCCGCTGATGGCGCTCAGCTATCTGCTGGTCGGCGGCGTCCTCTTCGTGTGCTCGCGCCTGGCGGTCACCGTCCCGGCGCCCAGCCACGAGGTCCAGCCGGCCATCGCCATCGCCGACTGAGCCCCGTCCCCAGCGGGCGGCAGCTGGGGACGGACGCCTCAAGTAAGTCGGGTCTGCTGCCGACGGGGAGTGCGCTAAGGCTGGGCTTGGGGGAAGCCGGGCCGACAACCCCAGGAGACCCATGCGCATCCAATCCGCTGCCGTCGCTTCGTCCCTGTCGCTGTTCCTTCTGATCGCGGGCTGTGGAGGTGACAACGGAACCACCGAAGGGACAGGAGGCAGCGGCGGCAAGGTTCAGACCGGTCAGGCCGGTGCCGGCGGCCATCACACCGGCGGCTCGGGCGGCGGCGCGCTGGGCGGCAGCAGCGGGGGCTCGGGCGGCGGCGCGCTGGGCGGGGCTTCTGCCACGGGCGGTACCGCGGGCGAGGGGCTGGGCGGCGTG
>CAZPUH010000275.1:0-11321 GCA_964589215.1 uncultured Myxococcales bacterium
CCGCCCCGCAGCCGTTCTCGGCGGCCGCCATCGCCGCCGCGGGCGGCGCCGTCTCGGCCTCGCCGGCCACGAAGCCGGCGTCGTGGGCCAACCTGCCGGCCGCCGCGCTGGCCGACGAGGACCTCATCGCCGAGGCCGACAAGCAGATGCCCGACGGCGAGGCAACGCGCGTCGTCCCCTACGACGAGCAAGAAGAGGAAGACGCCCACTTCCGCCACGTCTTCGACGACTTCGTCGAGGCCAAGCGTTCGTGCGGGGAGTCGCTGGTGGGCCTGACCCAGCCGAAGTTCCTGCAGAAGCTGCGCGACAACAAGGCCGCGCTGGTCTCCAAGCACGGCTGCCGCACCGTCCGCTTCTCGGTCTACGTCAAGGACGGCAAGGCCGCGCTGAAGGCGACGCCGATCCGCGAGTAGCGCCCGCTACTGCAGCAGCAGCTTGTCGGGGTTGGTCTCTTGCCCGGCGGAGGCGGCCTGCTGCGTGGGGGCCGTGCCGTCGAGGAAGACCTCGTCCAGCGTTCCGGTCTCCTGCCCCTGCGCGGCCAGCAGTCCGCTCGCCTTGTCGATGCGCTGCACGACCACGCCCGCCGGCTGCGCGAAGTCCTTGGTCGGCTTGCCGGCCGTGGCCTTCACCATGAAGTCCGCCCAGATGGGCGCCGCGGTCTTGCCGCCCGCCTCGCCGCGTCCCAGCTTCTTCATGTCGTCGAAGCCAACCCACACCGCGGCCAGCAGGTCCGGCGTGAAGCCGACGAACCAGGCGTCGCGCTGGCCGTTGGAGGTGCCGGTCTTGCCCGCCGCCGGCCGGTGCAGCTTGCCGGCGATGGCGCCGCGGGCGGTCCCCTCGTCGATCACGCTGCGCATCAGCGACACCATCACGTAGGCCACCTCGGGCGGAAGCCCCGGCTGCAGCTGCGGCACCGGCAGCTTCTGATCGCCGATGGCTGTGACAAGCGACGTGCGGTCGACCTTGGCGGCCATCCCGCCGTCCGCGAACGTCGCGTAGGCGTTGGCCAGCTCCAGCGGCGTGACGGTCAGTGAGCCCAGCGCCAGCGACAGGCCGACGTCGGGCGCGATCGTGGACGTGATCCCCACCCGCGCGGCGACGGCGCGCACCTGATCGATACCCACCTCGGACAGGACCTTGATGGCCACCGTGTTGATCGACTCGGCCAGCGCGGTGCGAACCCGCACGGGGCCCCGGAACTGCTCCTTCTCGTAGTTCTGCGGCTTCCAGAGATCGTAGACCTCGGGCGCGTCGTTGATGACGGTGGCCGGCGTGATCTTCCGGGCCTCGACCGCCGCCGCGTAGACGATCGGCTTGAACGCCGAACCGGGCTGCCGCTGGGCGCGCACGCTGCGGTCGAACCCGCCCGCGTGGAAGTCGTAGCCGCCCACCAGCGCCAGGATCTGGTGCGTCGCCGGATCCAGGACGACCATCGCCGCCTGCGGCCCCAGCTCCAGCGCCAGCGGCAGGCCGCCCTCGTCGGGGCGCGGCCGCTCGCCGGCCCAGCGCACGCGCACGAGGTCCCCCTCCTTGAACCGCGTCGAGAGCGGCTTCGGCCCCTTGCCGTACCGGGTCTCCAGCGTGAAGTCGACCATCCCCTCCTTGCCGTCCGGCGCGCCCACGTCGACGAACATCCGCCCGCCCTTGGGGTTACCGGCGTCGATCTCCAGACGCGTGACGATCCCCTCGATGATCTCCGAGTCGCGGATCCCCTTGGCGTGCGCGTGCGCCAGCTCCGCGTGCTTCTTGTCCAGCGCCTTGCCGGTCAGGTGCCCCGACGGGCCCCGGAATCCCTGCCGGGCGTCCAGATCCTCCAGCCCGCGCTCGACCGACGTGCGCGCCAGCTCTTGCAGGCGGGCGTCCAGCGTCGTCGTGACCGTCAGCCCGCGATCCAGCGCCGCCTGCTCGCCCAGCTTGTCGGACAGGACGCCGCCCACGATGTCGATCGCCTCCGCCGCGATCCCGCGCGCGGAGGCCGGCTCGCGCACCAGCCGGATCGGCTCGGCGGCCACCTTGTCGGCCACGGCCCGCTGGATGTACCCGCGCTCGGCCATCTGCCCCAGCACGTAGCGCTGGCGCGTCTTGGCGGCGTCGGGGTGCTTGCGCGGCGACAGCCGCTCCGGGCTCTGCGGCAGCCCGGCCAGCAGCGCCGCCTCGGCCAGATCGATGTCGCGCACCGACTTGCCGAAGTAGTAGCGCGCCGCCTCCTCGCAGCCGTAGCGGCCGTGGCCGTAGTAAATCTGGTTCAAGTAGAGGGCCAGCACCTCTTCCTTGGACAGCTTCTGCGACAGCTGCCGCGCCAGGATGATCTCCTGCACCTTGCGCCGCATCGTCCGCTCGGGCGAGAGCACCAGGTTCTTCACCACCTGCTGCGTGATCGTCGAGCCGCCCTGCGCCCGCCGCCCGCGCAGCACGTCCTCGATGAACGCCCGGGCCATGCCGCGGTAGTCGAGCCCGCCGTGGTTGAAGTAGTCGGCGTCCTCTGCCGCGACCACCGCCTGGATCAGCACCTTGGGGATGGCGCTGTACGGCACGACCGTGCGCTTCTCGGTCCCCATCTCCCCGATGGGCGCGCCGGTGCGGTCCAGGATGCGCGTCACCTGCTTCGGCCGGTACGTGTCGAGCCGCGCCAGATCGGGCAGCTTGGGGTCGCTGCCGTAATAGCTGAAGATGCCGACCAGCCCCGCGATCCCCGCGAAGAGGCCCAGGATCGCGACGGTGGCGCCGATGCGGACGACGCGCAGCCAGGGCGGGCGCCCGGCGCGGCCGGCGCGGGTCACGGTGGACAGCCCCTTGCCGGACTTCTTCGCGCCGCGCCGCTTGCCGGGGCCACGCGGATCACGGTCGTCGAGCGAGGGTCCAGCGGCCATCCTGCCAGTCTATCCCCCGAAGAGGGCGGTTCAAGAAAAGCTCAACGCCGGCGCGCCTCTATGGCGCGCGCCAGGACCGCGTCCGCCCCGCGCACCGACGCCGCGTAGAACCGGGCCCGCAGCGCCTGGACCGCGTCGTCCGGCAGATCGCCGTCCCGCCCCAGCGCGCGGCGGCGCAGCGCGGAGGCCCGCGACACGATGACGGCGGCGGCGACCGACAGGTTCAGGCTCTGCGTCAGGCCGTGCATCGGGATTCCGAAGCGGACGTCGGCGGCGGCGATCGCGTCGGCGGTCAGCCCCTCGTGCTCGTTGCCGACCATGACGGCGGCCGGGCGCGCGAAGTCCAGCTCCTCTAGGGTGGCCGTGGCGCCCGGAACCGCCGCGTAGATCGCGAACCCTTCGCTGCGCAGCGACACCGTCGCCGCGCCCAGGTTGCGGTGGCGAACGACGTCCAGCCACTTCTCGCACCCCTGCGTGACGGTGCTGGAGAAGCGGAAGCGCTCGACGCTCTCGATCACCTCGACGCGCTGGACGCCGAACGCCTCGGCGCTGCGAAGGACCGCGGCGCCGTTGTGCGGATCGTGCAGGTTCTCGATGACGACGCGCAGGCCACCCAGACGCCCGGCGGCGGCGTCGTCGATCCGTGCCCGGCGCTCTTCCAGCAGCAGCGGCGCGAGGATCTCGCAGATCTCCGTCGGCGAAAGGGGGACCGTCGACAGCGGTTGGGCCGACATTCGCGCGCACCTTAACATGTCGCGTTTCCTTGCGTTTTGCTGGATTTCTGCCCTTTCCGCATTGCAACGCGCAATGCCACGACCGCCGTTTCGCGCGGTAGCATTCAGGGATGCCGGCCTCCCAAAACGCCGCCGCGGTCGGCGGCGGATTGCGCGTTCTCATCGTCGACGACGAGAAGAACATCCGCAGCACGCTGACGGTTTGCCTCGAGGGGATGGGGGCCGAGGCGCTGGCCGTCGGCACCGGCGAGGCGGCCCTGGCCGCGCTGGCGCGGCAGCCCTACGACCTGGCGCTGGTCGACCTGGCGCTGGCCGGTGAGAGCGGTCTGGACCTGCTGCCGAAGCTGCTGGCGCTGGAGCCGGGGCTGGCCATCGTGCTCATCACCGCCTACGGCACCATCGAGACGGCGGTCGAGGCCATCCGGCGCGGCGCCTGGGACTACCTGGCCAAGCCGTTCACGCCGGCGCAGATCCGGCACCAGGTCGAGAAGCTGCGGACGGAGCGGGACCTGACCAAGCGGGTCGCGGAGCTGGAGCGCCGCCTCGCCGAGGAGGCGCCCGACGTCGAGATCACCAGCCGGTCCCCGGCGATGCGCGGCGTGCTGGACATGGCGGCCCGCGTCGCCGCCACCGACGCGCCGGTGCTGATCACCGGAGAGAACGGCACCGGCAAGAGCATCCTGGCGCGCGCCATTCACCGGCAGAGCGCGCGCGCCGCGAAGCCGTTCGTGGTCATCAACTGCCCGACGCTGTCCGAGGAGCTGCTGGCCAGCGAGCTGTTCGGGCACGTGAAGGGAGCCTTCACGGGCGCCATCCGCGACCAGGCGGGGCGCGTCGAGGTCGCCGAAGGCGGGACGTTGTTCCTGGACGAGATCGGCGAGATCCCGCCGTCGCTGCAGAGCAAGCTGCTGCGCTTTCTGCAGGAGAAGGACTTCGAGCGCGTGGGTGAGACCCGCACGCGGCACGGCGACGTCCGGATCATCGCGGCCACGAACCGGGATCTGGACGCCGACGTGAAGGCCGGACGCTTCCGCGAGGACCTGTTCTATCGCCTGAACGTCGTCGAGGTGCGCATGCCGCCGCTGCGCGAGCGGCGCGAGGACATCCTGCCGCTGGCGCGCGCCTTCCTGGCGACGTACACGGCGGCGGGGCCGCCCCGTCACCGCGAGATCTCGGCCGCGGCCGCGCGCGCGCTGGAGCAGCACGACTGGCCCGGCAACGTGCGCGAGCTGCGCAACACCATCGAACGGATCGCGATCCTGTGGCCCAGCGCCGTCATCGAGCCGGAGGCGCTGCCCGGACGCGTGCCACGCGGCACTCACCGCCGCCCGACGGTGGGCGGCGACTTCTCCATCGACGAGATCGAGCGCGAGCACATCCTGTCGGTGCTCGAGCGCGTGCCCAAGATGGAAGACGCCGCCGCGCTGCTGGGCATCGACGCCTCCACGCTGTGGCGCAAGCGCAAGAAGTACGAGGGGACTTAACCCGTGCGCCCGCCGCGCGGGCGGCTGAAGCTGTACCTCGGCTTCGCGGCCGGTGTCGGCAAGACGTACCGCATGCTCGAGGAGGCCCGGGCGCTGAAGGCGCGCGGCGAGGACGTCGTGCTGGCGCTCATCGAGACCCACGGGCGCGCCGAGACGGAGGCGCTGCTGGCCGGGCTGGAGGCCGTGCCGCGCCGACAGATCCGCTACCGCGGCGTGGTCGTCGAGGAGATGGACCTGGACGCCGTGCTCGAGCGGCGGCCCGAGGTCGCCGTCGTCGACGAGATCGCGCACACCAACGTCCCCGGCAGCCGGCACCGCCGGCGCTACCAGGACGTGCTGGCGTTGCTGGACGCGGGCATCAACGTCGTCGGCGCCTTCAACATCCAGCACCTCGAGAGCTTGAACGACGTCGTTCAGCGGGCGACCGGGGTGACGATCCGTGAGACCGTGCCCGACGGGTTCCTCAAGCGCGCCGACCAGATCGTCAACCTGGATCTGAGCGTCGAGGACCTGCTGGACCGGCTGCAGTCCGGGAAGATCTACCCCGCCGAGCGCGTCTCGTGGGCGCGCGACCACTTCTTCAAGGACCGCAACCTGGCCACGCTGCGCGAGCTGGCCCTGCGCGAGGTCGCCGAGAGCCTGGACCGCGACGAGCGGCGGCGCCGCGAGAGCGCGCGCGACGCCGATTCCGGCGAGGCGGGCGTCAGCGGGCGCGTCATGGTGTGCCTGTCGTCGCTGCCGACCCGGGCCTCGGCCCTCCTGCGGCGTGGGTCGCGGCTGGCCGGGCGCCTCAACAACGACTGGTTCGTCGTCTACGTCCAGACGCCGCGCGAGGCGCCGCACCTGATCGACGCCGAGGCGCAACGCCACCTGCTGGCCAACGCCGAGAGCGCGCGCGAGCTGGGCGCCGAGGTCGTGCACCTCAAGGCGGACGACCCCGTGCCGGCCCTGCTCGACTTCGCGCGCTCGCACGGCGTGGGGCAGATCATCGTGGGGCGATCGCGCGCGCCCTGGTGGCGCCGCGCGCTGGGGCGTTCGCTGGCCACGCGCCTCGTCGACGAGGCGAGCGGGTTCGACGTCCTGGTCGCTTCGCTGGATGATGAGGGCGCATGACCCTGCGCGCGAAGATCCTGCTGGCCCAGACGCCGCTGGCGGCCGCTCTGGCCTTGATCGCGCTGCTGGCGGCGCTGACCAACGCGTCGCTGGGGCGCAACACGGCGTCGATCCTGCAGGACAACTACCGGAGCGTGCTGGCCGTCGAGCAGATGAAGGAGGCGCTGGACCGCCTGGACGTCGCCGGCTCCGCGGCCGCGGGCGCCGACGCGAAGGCCGGTCCCGAGGTGGCGTCCAACCTGGCGCGCGTCGAGCAGGCGCTGGCGGTCCAGCGCAGCAACGTCACCCAGCGCGGCGAACCAGCGGCGACGGCCGCGCTGGTCAAGGCCTGGACCGCCTACCGCGCCGCGCTCACCAGCGCCGGCCCGGGCGATCCGGCGCTGCGCGCGCTGTACCTCGACACGCGGCGCGCGGCCGATCGCATCCTGGAGCTGAATCAGGACGCCATGGTCGGCAAGCGCGATCGCGCCCGCCGCGAGGCCGACCGCGCCAGCGCGGCGATGGTGGCGACGGCGCTGATCGCGTCGCTGATCGGCCTGCTGGCGTCGACGGTGCTGACGCGCCGGATCCTGCGTCCGCTGTCCGTGCTGGGGCAAACCGCGCGCCGACTGGGCGAAGGCGACATGGAGGTCCGCGCCAAGGTCACGCGCCAGGACGAGATCGGCGCGCTGGCGCGCGACTTCAACCTGATGGCCGACCGGCTGGCCCAGTACCGCAAGAGCTCGCTGGGTGAGCTTCTGCAGGCGCAGCAGCAGGCGCAGGCGGCCATCGACAGCCTCCCCGACCCGGTGCTGATCTTCGACCTGGGCGGGCGCCTGCTGGGCGCCAACCAGGCGGCCGACCGCGTGCTGCACGTGTCCGTCGACCAGGTGGGTGAGGACAGCCAGGCGCCGCTCGCGCGCGCCGAGCCGCAGATCCGCGCCGCCATCGAGCGCGTGCGCGCCCGGGTCGAGAGCGACGCGACCGCCGAGCCCGCCGTCGGGTTCGACGAGGCGGTGCGCGTCGCGGCCGCGGGGCTGGACGGCCAGGACCGGTTCTTCCTGCCGCGCGCCACCCGGGTGACGACCGACCAGGGCGCCCTGGTCGGCGTCACCGTCATCGTTCAGGACGACACGCGCGTGCTGCGCTTCGACGAGCTGAAGAACAACCTGGTCGCCACGGTGGCGCACGAGTTCCGGACGCCGCTGACGTCGCTGCGCATGGCGATCCACCTGTGCGCCGAGGAGACCGTGGGCCCTCTCAACGACAAGCAGCTGGACCTGCTGACGGCCGCGCGCCAGGACACGGAGCGCCTGCAGCAGATCGTCGACGATCTCCTCGATCTGTCGCGCATCCAGTCCGGGCGCATGGAGCTGCACCGCCGGCGCATGGCCGCCGAATCGTTTCTGCGCGACGCCGCGGCCCCCTTCGCCACCGCCGCGCGCGACAAGGGCGTCACGCTGAAGACCGAGCTCTTTCCCGGGCTGGGAGACCTGGACATCGACGCGGACCGCATGCAGCTGGTGCTGGCGAACCTGATCGGGAACGCGGTGCGCTACACGCCGCCGGGCGGCTCGGTGGTCGTGCGCGGCCAGCGCACCGAGCATGGCGTGCGCATCCAGGTGCAGGACAGCGGCCCGGGAATCCCGAAGGCTTATCACGCGGCGGTGTTCGACAAGTTCTTCCGCGTCCCGGGGACCAGCGCGGCGGGGGCCGGGCTGGGCCTCTACATCGCGCGCGAGATCACCGTGGCTCACGACGGGCGCCTGTCGGTGGCCAGCGAGCCCGGTCAGGGCGCCACCTTCACCGTCGACCTGCCCTCCGCCAGCGACCAGGAACCCAGCGCGGCCGATCGAGGTTAAGATTCGGGCATGGCGGGAACATCTGACCGGGGCCCTGGAAGGGTTCCTTCAACCTCCCGCGACGACTCCGCTGGGCAAAGCCCAGCTCCGTCAACGCGACAGACGCTGCAACGGGTGCACGACGTGCGCGAGCGCGCCATCGCCGTCCTGTCCGAGGCCTTCGCGCAGGACCTTCTGGACGTCGACGAGTTCGAGCGCCGCGTGACCCGGGCTCACACGACCGACGTCGCGGCCGACATCGAGGCGCTGCTGGCCGACGTGCCCAACGCATCCACGGCGGCGCCCGCCGCGTCGGTCGCGCTGGTGCCCGCCAGCGAGACGGCGGGCGCGCTGGAGTCGCGCGGCGAGACCGTCTACGCGATCTTCGGCGGCGTCGACCGCCGCGGGGCATGGACCGTGCCCCGCAAGTTCCGCGTCGTCGCCATGATGGGAGGCGCGTCGCTGGACCTTCGCGAGGCGCGCTTCCCGCGCGGCGTGATCGAGCTCGAGGTGAAGGCGATCTTCGGAGGCGTGCAGATCCTGGTTCCGCCGGGGCTGGCCGTGGAGGTGCACGGGACCGCCATCATGGGCGGCTTCCAGAACGTCAACCGCGCGCCGCCGACCCCCGACCCGGACGCGCCGCTCCTGCGCGTACGCGGCGTCGCGGTCATGGGCGGCGTCGACATCAGCATGCGCCTACCCGGCGAGAGCGAACGCCAGGCGCACCGGCGGCGCCGCCTCGAAGAACGGCAGGCGCGCCGCGCGCTGCCCGAAACGCCCCGGCGCTAGGCGTCAGCCGCCGTAGCGGAGGCGGTCCAGGTCCTCGCCGAGGTCGATCTCTTCGACGACCTCGACCACCAGATCCTGAAAGTCCTCGGGCGCCAACCCCAGGCCGGCGCCCACCTCGCGCAGCTGAGCGTCCTCGGCGAAGTCGATCTCGCCGTCGGACGCGTGCACGGCCGCCACCAGCTCCAGCAGGCGCTGCTTCAGATCTTTGGGGTCTGCCGCGAACTTGGCCACGGTCGCGGCGCGGTCGAACCGCTTGGGATCGAACTCGTCGACCCGAAAATCCAGGTCCATCGGCAGCGCCGGCGCATCGAGGATCTCCCGGAGCATCCGCTTGACGGCGGCCTTCTCCTCGCCCTCCAGTCGGTCGTCGGCGTAGGCCGCGTCCATCAGCAGGTCGGCCACGAGCGGCAACCGATCAGGTTGATCCTTGAGCGCCATGATGCTGCGATCTCCCGCTCGCGCCGTTCCCATGTCAAGGAGGATGGCGACGGGCAGCCGGCCCTCAAGGTCTCGACGTGTCGGTCGATTTCCTCTTTCATGGTCACCCGAGCCCTGGTCGCCGCCGTCCTGCTCGCCATTCCGCTGCTGACCTCGCTGGTGATGGTCCGCCGCGCCGGCCACCCCGACGTCGGGTAGCGTTCCCCTCACGCAGCGCGCCAAACCGGCGACGCGCGCCCGCATCCGGCTACGTCCCCGTTGCAAAAGGGGGCGAAGGCGCTAATGTAGGCGCGCGATGGAACAGGCGCCTTCAGTCGCGGACAGCGAAGCGCGGGGCTCGGCCCTCGCGAGATCGTGGGACGCCTGGGAGGAGTATTACCGCCAGGCCTCTTTGCGCCGGCGCGGCCACCACGGCCGCCGGCACCTGCGCGAGGAGAAGCGCCGTCGGCGCCTCCGCGAGCGCATCGGGATCACCATCTCGGCGTTCGTCGTCGGCGGACTGACGCTCGTTTTCTATCTCGTCCTGACCCGCTAGGCGCGCGGGCGAAGCGTCCCGCGGAGCGCTTCCGCCAGCGCGCGGAACGCCGCCGCCCGGTGTGACAGCCCGTTCTTCTGGTCGAGCGGCAGCTCAGCCATGGTGCGTCCCAGCTCCGGCACCAGGAACAGCGGGTCGTAGCCGAAGCCGCCGTCGCCGCGCGGGGCGGCCAGGATCTCGCCGGCGCAGGTTCCGGCCCGCGTCAGCTCCAGGCCGGGGGCCGGATCGACGAAGGCGGCCACGCAGCGATAGCGTCCGCCGCGCCCCGCGGCCGGAACGTCGCGCAGGGCCTCTAGCAGCTTGGCGTTGTTGCGCGCGTCGTTGGCGCCCGGCCCGGCGTACCGGGCCGAGTAGACGCCGGGCGCCCCACCCAGCGCGTCGACCTCCAGCCCCGAGTCGTCGGCCAGCGCGGGCAAGCCGGTGGCCTGCGCGGCCTGCCGGGCCTTGGCCAGCGCGTTCGCCTCGAACGTGTCGCCGTCCTCGCGCAGCTCGGCGTCGGGCGCCAGCTCGTCGATCGTGACCAGGTCCAGACCGAGCCCCGCCCCCGACAGCAGCGGCATCAGCTCGCGCAGCTTGCCCCGGTTCCGGGTCGCGACGACGACCCTCACGGCCGCGCCTTCCCCAGCGCCTCCTGCTGGCGCGCGAAGAGGGTCTTCATCGCCTGCGAGGCAAGCCCCACCAGCGCGGCGTACTGCTCGGCGGAGAACGCGTCCTTTTCGGCCGTCGCCTGGACCTCCACGAAGCGGCCGTCGCCGGTCATGATGAAGTTGCAGTCGACCTCGGCCTGCGAGTCCTCGACGTAGGGCAGGTCGACGCGCGCCTCGCCGTCGATGATGCCGGCGGAGATCGCCGCGATCGGCTGGCGCAGCGGCTCCTTGGTGATCTTGCCGGCCTTCTTGAGACGGCGCAGCGCCAGCGCCAGGGCCACCCACCCGCCGGTGATGGCGGCCGTGCGGGTCCCACCGTCCGCCTGGATGACGTCGCAGTCGATGGTGATCTGGCGCTGCCCGACGGCGCGCGCGTCGATGGCGGCGCGCAGCGACCGGCCGATGAGCCGCTGGATCTCCTGGCCGCGCCCGCCGCCGCCGCGCGCCGACCGCGTGTGAGTCGAACGCGGCAGCATCGCGTACTCGGCGGTCACCCAGCCCTTCCCCTGGCCGTCCATGAACGACGGAACTTTTTCTTCGACGGAAGCGGTACAGATCACCTGCGTTTCGCCGAACGTGATCAGAGCCGAGCCTTCCGCGTAGCGGTTGCAGTCCGGCGTGATGGTGATGGGGCGCAGCTCGTCCGGTCGTCGGCCATCGGGTCGCATGGGCCGGGCACAATACGCGAAGCCTCACCGGTTGTCGCCGATGTCGGGGATGTACGACCCCGCGCACAGTGTGGTGCGCGGGCGCCCCTTGTCGACCGTCTGAAAAACACTAGGAATACGGAATTCGGAAAGGCATGCTTTAAGCTGAAAGTGCCTGGAGAGGTCCCGCCCAGGGCCAATCGCGACAGCCGGTCTTCGGAATCGACGCGCGTGCCCAACTTGA
>CAZPUH010000276.1:0-6459 GCA_964589215.1 uncultured Myxococcales bacterium
GGCGAGCGCCTCTCGCGCGACGCGGTCGGGCACCTGGGCTTCACCGGCTGTTCCGTGTGGATCGATCCGGCGCGAGAGCTGGCGGTCGTGCTGCTGGCGAACCGCGTGCACCCGGCCGTGCCGGGCGACGACCGATTTCGGCGCTTTCGCCCCGCCCTGCACGACGCCGTGCTGGAGGCGCTCGGTTATGATTGCCGGTGACGTGAACCTGCGCGCGCCCATAGCCATCCCCGTCGAGATTCGGGCCGAGACCGGCCGCGCGTTCCGCCTGGCCGCCGCGATCGGCGAGGACGGAATGCGCCTGGAGACCCCGCTGCCGTTCGAAGGCGGGCGCATCGTCGAGGCGCGGTTCGCGCTGCCTGACGGACCGCGCCTCACCCTGCCGGCGCGGCTGGACGGCGTCGAGGACGAGCCTGCGGATGCCCTGTCGTTCCTGGAGCCGCCCGCCGACGTGCGCCAGGCGCTGCACCGTTACGTGGCCGAGCGCCTGGAGCTGCCGGCGTGAGCGACGCAAGCGGCAACGACAAGAAGGTGGCACCCGAGCCGGAACCGTTCCGCCGCCTCGCGGAGCTGGAACGGCGCGCCGCCGAGGCGGGCGGCGCCGCGCGCGCCGAACGTCAGCACCAGGCGGGCAAGCTGACGGCTCGCGAGCGCGTGGCGCTGTTCTGCGATCCGAACAGCTTCGTCGAGATGGACAAGCTGGTCACCCACCGCTCGACGGACTTTGGCCTGGGCGACAACAAGGTGCTCGGCGACGGCGTCGTGACCGGCTACGGGACGGTTCACGGGCGGACCGTCTTCCTGTTCGCGCAGGACTTCACCGTCTTCGGCGGCTCGCTGGCCGAGGCGCACGCGCGGAAGATCTGCAAGGTGATGGACCTGGCGATGAAGGCGGGCGCGCCGATCGTCGGGCTCAACGATTCGGGCGGAGCGCGCATTCAAGAGGGCGTCGTGTCGCTGGCGGGCTACGCGGACATCTTCCTGCGCAACACGCTGGCGTCGGGCGTCGTGCCGCAGCTGTCGGCGATCCTGGGGCCGTGCGCGGGTGGTGCCGTCTACTCGCCGGCCATCACCGACTTCGTCTTCATGGTCGAGTCCACGAGCCACATGTTCATCACCGGGCCAGACGTCATCCGCGCGGTCACGCACGAGACGGTGACGAAGGAAGAGCTGGGCGGCGCGGCGGCGCACGTCCGGTCGGGCGTCGCCCACCGGGCGTTCCCCAACGAACGCGCCTGCCTGGAAGCGCTGCGGACGTTGCTGTCGTTCCTGCCGCAGAACAACCGCGAGGACCCGCCGCGCCTGGCGACGCGCGATCGGGCCGACCGCGCCGAGCCTTCGCTGGACCAGCTGATCCCGCTGGAGCCGGCCAAGCCGTACGACATGCGCGCGCTGATGGAGAAGGTCGTCGACGACGGCCTGCTCTTCGAGATTCAGCCGGATCACGCGCGCAACATCATCGTGGCGTTCGCCCGCCTCGACGGGCGGCCCGTGGGGCTGGTCGCCAACCAGCCGAACCACCTGGCCGGCTGCCTGGACATCGACGCGTCGGTGAAGGCGGCGCGGTTCGTCCGCTTCTGCGACTGCTTCAACCTGCCGCTGGTCACCTTTGTCGACGTGCCGGGGTTCTTGCCGGGAACCGCGCAGGAGTGGGGCGGCATCATCCGCCACGGCGCGAAGCTGCTGTACGCCTTCGCCGAGGCGACCGTGCCCAAGCTGACGGTCATCACGCGCAAGGCGTACGGCGGCGCCTACGACGTCATGTCGTCCAAGCACATTCGCGGCGATCTGTCGTTCGCGTATCCCACCGCCGAGATCGCGGTCATGGGTCCCGAGGCGGCCGTCAACATCGTCTTTCGCGAGGAGCTGGCCCAGGCGGCCGACCCGGAGGCGGCGCGCGCCCGTTACGTCGCCGAGTATCGCGAGAAGCTGGCCAACCCGTACACGGCGGCGTCGCTGGGCTACGTCGACGAGGTGATCCGCCCGCGCGAGACGCGCGCCCGCCTGTGCGGCGCGCTGGCCGCGCTGGGAAACAAGCGGGACACCAACCCGCCCAAGAAGCACGGAAACATCCCGCTGTGACTTTTCCTGGCGAAGCTGGGCTTCGCCCGGCGAGATCGTCGCCGCGTCGACGCCGGTGGTGGCTGGCCCCGCTGTTGTGCGCGCTGGCGGCTGGCTGCGCGACGGCGCCGCCGCCCATCACCAAGATCGTCAACGGCCAGCTGATCGAAACGCGGGCCGTCAATCCGGACGCGTACGAGCACGTCGCGCGCGCTTACCTCTACGAAGAGGACGAGCGCTGGCAGGAGGCGGCCGACGAGCTCCAGCGCGCGCTGCCGTTCGACCCCGACGCGCCCGAGGTGCGGGCCGAGCTGGCCGAGCTGTTCATCCGTCTCGGCCGGCGCGACGACGCCGACGAGCAGATCCAGCGCTCGCTGGCGACGGCGCCCACGGTGGCCGGCTATCTGGCCGCGGCGCACCTGGCGGAGTCTCGCGCGGACGCGGCGCACCCGGCCGCCCCCGCGGTCATCGCGGCGCTGTCGCAGGCCTGCCGCCTGGCCGTCGACGACGGCGACCCCGACGAGATAGAGACCACCCACCTCGAGCTCGCCGACGCGCAGATCGGCGCGCTGGATCTGACGGCCGCGCTGGCGACGCTGCACAAGCTGGTCGACGCCGCGCCCGAGACGCAGCGCGGGCGCGTCCAACTGGCGGCGCTGGCCTGGCCCCTGGATGCGCGCGACGAGGCCCTGAAGGCGCTGAAGACGGCGGTCGAGGACGAGCCCGCCGACATCGAAGCCCGCGTGCTGCTGGCCGAGCTGCAGATCGCGACCGGCGACGACAAGGCCGCGAAGGCGGGGTTCCGCGAGGCCATCGATCGCGCCGACGTTCCGACGGAGATCGCGACCGCGTTCGCCGGCTGGCTGGTCCAGCGAGGGGACGTCGCCGAGGCGCAGGCGGTCGCCGACGGGCTGTCCGCCGACACGCCGGACGTTGCGGCTCTGGAGCAAGCGGCCGTCCTCGAGCGGACGGTCAAGCGCCCCGACCGCGCGCTGGCGCTGGCCGAGCGCGCGCGGAAGCAAGGCGCCAGCGCGGGCCAGGTGGCGTTGATGACCGGCGCCGCGCTGGCCGCCAAGGGAGATCAGGCCGGGGCCATCGCCGCCTACCTGAGCGTCGCTAGGAGCGACTCGCAGTTCTTCGAGGCGCGGCTGCGCGCGGCGGAGCTGCTGCGCGACAAGGGCAAGCTGGACGAGGCGGGGAAGGCGGTGGACGAGGCGGCCGGCGCCAACACCGACGACGCGCACGTCGCGGACATCGCCATCGCCCGCAGCCAGCTGGAGGAGAAGCGCGGTGACGCGGCCCGCGCCGCGCGCGTGCTGGACGACGCGCTGGCCGCCAAGCACGACGACGCCCGGGTGCTGGATCGTCTGATCCTCGAGCGGGCCTCCGTCGACGATCACCGGGGCGACTGGCAGCGCGCCGCCGCGCGCGCCGAGGCGATCCTGGCGCGCGAGCCGCGCAACGTCGAGGCGCTGAACTTCGCCGGGTTCGTCGCGGCCGATCACGGCGCCGACCTTCCGCGCGCCGTCAAGCGGCTGCAGGCGGCGATGGCGCTGTCGCCGGGCAGCGGCGGCGTGGTGGATAGCCTCGGGTGGGCGTACTTCAAGTCGGGCGACCTGGCGCGCGCCGACCGGTTCCTGGAAGAGGCGGGGCGACTGGAGCCCGCCGATCCCGAGATCCTCGAGCACCTGGGCGATCTCTACGCCCGCCGGCAAGAGCGCGACCGCGCGCTGGCGGCCTATCGTCGCGCGCTGACGCTGTCGCCCAGCGACCGGGTCGCTCACGCGTTGAACGAGCGCTTGCGGACGCTGGACGCCAAGAGCGCGGCAGGGCGATGAGGCGGGCGGGGCTGTGGGCGGCGATGTTCGTCGCGCTGCTGAGCGCGGGGTGCCCGCGCCACGGAGCCGTCGTCCGCCCGTACCCGCCGCCGGCGGCGGACGCGCTGCTGGCTGCGCTGCGCGCCCGCCAGGCGGCCGTGCCCGGGATGAGCGCCCGGGTGCGCGCGACCAGCTGGCTCTCCGGCGAACGCGTGCGCGCGACCGTCAACATGCTGGTCGAGCGCGATGGCCACCTGCGGTTCGAGGCGGAGGTGAGCCTGCAGGGAACCGTCGCCACGCTGGCGACCGACGGCAGCACGTTCGCGCTGCTCGACGCGCGCAAGAACGAGCTGTCGCGCGGCCCCGCCTGCCCGGCCAACGTCGCGTCGATGATCCGGATCCCGCTGGCGCCTTCCGAGGTCGCGGCGATCCTGCTCGGCGACGCGCGGCCGCCCCAGGGGCGCGCAGCGCCGACGGTCGACTGGGATCCGTCGGCGGGCGCGGACCTGTTGTCGATCCCGGACCCCGCGGGCGGCGCGCTGCAGATCGCCTTCCACGGCACGGGCGCGGATCGCCGGCTGGTCGGCGCGACCCGCATCGCCGCCAACGGCGCCCGCCTGTGGCGAACCGCGTACGAGGACTTCGAAGCGGCAGGGCCCGAATGGCTCCCGCGCACGATCCGCTTCGCCGAGGGCTCTGCCAGCTTCGACGACGGCGTCGAGATCCGCTTCCGGGACCGGGCGATCGGGGGGGCCGCGCCGGCCGGCGCGTTCACGTTGGCGGCCCCGGCGGGCGTGACGGTGCGCGATGTCGGCTGCGGTGGTTGATCCCCTTTTCTGAGCCGTCGCGCGCCCGCGAATCAGTTTTTTGAGCATGACGCGCCGGCGACCCGCGGAACGGCCGTCTCGGCCGCGGCCCCGCGCGCTGGCCCGACGCTTGCTGTTTCCGCCCGCGTGAAGAACCTCCCGAGCGGTCGAACCCACGGGCGCGCTTCGTTCCTGGTGGCCACCGTGCCCGCGCTGCTGGGGCTGGCCTGCGGATCGACCCTCACGCCGCCCGAAGCGCCGGCCACGAAGCAGGCCGAGCATCAGCTCGCCGCGGCGCGCGTGGCCGACCCCTGCGCGAGCGCGACGACGGCCGACGCTTGCCAGGCGGCCGGCGCGGCCTGCGCGTGGACGGCGGTCGCCTGCCCGGCCGACGCCGACTGCCCACCGGCGGTTTGCGCGACGATCGATCCGTGCGCGGCGCACAACGACGCCAGCGCCTGCGGCACGGATTCGCGGTGCGCCTGGACGGCGCTGGCCGGCACGGCGACCGCTCCCGCGCTGTGCCCGGTCGGCCACGACTGCACCCTCGGCGGGTACTGCTGGGAAGCGCCGCGGGCCGGAAGCGGCTGCGGCTGCGTGCAGCCGCTCGCGTGTCCGAAGGACGGCGCGTGCCCCGCCGTCTCCTGCGATTGTCCGCCGCTACCGGTGCGCGACGCTGGCGGATCGCGTGCGGGCGGCGGCACCTGCACCTGCGCCTGCCTCGCTTGCGCGCCCGGCGAGACTTGCCCGCCCTGCGCATGCGACTGCGACACGGGCGGCGGTGGGACCGGCGGCACCGGCGGCGGGGGCGCGGGTGGCGGCGGCGTTTGCGGCACGACCACGGGCGCCGGCAACACGACCGGCAGCGGGACCTGCACCTGCGCCTGCCCGAGTTGCCCGACGGGCGCCGCGTGCGCCCCCTGCAGCTGCAGCTGCGGCGGCAGCGCGACGACGACCATGACGGTCGGCATGGGCAGCACCGCGCCGCCCGACGCCTGCGCGGCGTTCACGGACGCGAGATCCTGCGCGGCCGACGCCGCCGATGGGTGCGCCTGGGTTCAGCTGCAGATCGCCTGCTTCACCACCCCGTGCCCGACCGGTCAGTGCGTCCGGATGAGCCCGCCCGCCGACGGCGGCGCCGCGACGGGAACCGGCGCCTGCGGATGCGGCTGCCCCGCGTGCACCGCGGGCGCGGCGTGCCCCCCGTGCAAGTGCGACTGCTGCCCGGCGGCGGTTCCCGCCTGGGGCCCGACGGCCAGCACGGGCCCCGGCACGCCGACGGCCCCGCAGCCGGTCACGGCGGGGCACCTCCAGGGGCCGGGCGATTACCCCGCCGGCGCGGCGACGATCGCGTCTCGCCGGCATTGACTCTCGCCGACGCCGCTGGGAGACTCCCGCTCCTTCCGAATCCCACTCGCAGTAAGGAGTCTCCGACATGTCCGAGTATCTCTTCACGTCCGAAAGCGTCACCGAAGGCCACCCCGACAAGCTCTGCGACCAGGTCTCTGACGCGATCCTTGACGCGCTGATCAAGGACGACAAGGGCTCCCGCGTCGCCTGCGAGACACTGACCAAGACGGGCTTCGTGATGGTCGCCGGCGAGGTCACCTCGTCCGCCCAGATCGACATCCCCAAGATCGTCCGCGGGGTCGTGAAGGACATCGGCTACAGCCACTCGGACATGGGCTTCGACTGGAAGACCTGCGGGATCATGGTCGCGCTGGAGCAGCAGTCGCCCGACATCGCGCAGGGCGTGGACGGCAAGGGCGTCTACA
>CAZPUH010000277.1:0-12967 GCA_964589215.1 uncultured Myxococcales bacterium
CGTCCCGGTCTCCGATCCGCCGGTGCCCCCGCTGCCGACCTGCCCGCCCGTCGCCGTCGTCGCGCCGCCCGTCCCGGCCGTCGTTCCCCCGGTTCCACTCCCGCCCGTGGCGCTGCCGCCCGTTCCACTCCCCTGGTTTCCGCCCGTTCCGCCACTTCCCCCCGACGAACCGCACGCGCCCAGCAGCAGCGCGCAGCTGACGGCCATCGCCCCGGACCAGAACGCGCCACGGCAGGTCTTCATGACCGACATTGCTGCGAATCGGCGGGTTTGTTCAAAAAAAGCTAGCTGGGCGACACTTCCGGGACGTTCCGCGGCGCCTCGGCCTGGGGCGCCGCCGCGCGGCGCAGCGTCAAAACGAAGCAGGTGTCCAGCGACGATCGGTCCAGAACCAGCTGGCCGCCGTGCGCCTCGGCGATCCCCTTCGACACGCTGAGGCCAAGGCCCGTCCCCTTGCCGACCTCCTTGGTCGTGAAGAACGGCTCCATGATGCGGTTCTCCAGGTCGGGCGGCACGCCGGGCCCGCTGTCCAGGACGGACAGGCGCACCTGATGGTCGTCGCTCTCGGTCCGGATGCGCACCCACCGCACGCTCTGGGTCTCGACGGCGTCGAACGCGTTCCCCAGCAAGTTCAGCAGAATCTGGGAAATCTGGATGCCCCGGCAGCTGGCGTAGAGGTCGCCCGGGATCGGGTCGACCCGCAGCTCGATCGCGTGGTGCCGGAACCGCTCGTTACACAGCTCGACGGTGTCGGCGACGATGCGCGCCACCGGCTCGGGCCGCAGCGGGTCGTGCTCGGCGTCGCGCGCGAACGTCCGCAGCGCGTCGACGATGCGGTGGATGCGGTGCACGGTTGCGTCGATGTCCGCGCTGACGCGCACGATCGCCTGCAGGTCGAGGGGCGACCGCGTGACCAGCTGCCGCAGTCGATGCGCGCGCAGCAGGATCGCCGCCAGTGGGTTGTTCACCTCGTGCGCGACGTTGCTGCTCATCTCGCCCAGCGCCGCCATCTTCGCCGAGTACGCGGCCGTCTGCCGGCTCAACTCCAGCTCGCGCTGGGCGCGCAGCCGCTCGCGCACGTCGTCGCGCAGGGCGCGCTCGGCGTCGGCGTTCGCGCGGCTCAGCCGATACAGCGTGTAGATCAGCACCAGAAACGAGACGGCGGCCGAATACACGTAGTAATGACCCGACGAGAACCCGGCCGGCGCCACGTACCACCCGTGCATCGCGCGCGAGTGGCCGACCCCGAACCCGACCAGGGCGAACGCCACCCCCGTGATCAGCGCGGCGCGCTCGGTCAGGTCGAACAGCGCGAACGGAACCGCCGCCAGCGCGACGAAGACCAGCTCCGCGCCCGAGTCGTGCCCCAGCATGACGTCGTTCCCCAGCACGATCAGGTTCGACACCAGCAGGCACAGCAGGCGCGAGCCGACCAGGTAGCCCAGCCGGTTCAGCAGCGGGAAGCAGACGTAGGCGACGCCGCCCAGCAGGTCCTCGACGACCACCCAGCGCGGCGCCTCGATCCGATCGAACGGTGCGCTGGCGAACATCACCAGCGCCGCGAACAGCGACAGCCCGTTGGTGAGGCGGAGCCGCTTGGCGAGCGACTCGTCCACGGCGGGGGTCACGCCCTGCTCGACCAGCGCACGCACGAATCGCGCCAACCAGTCGGCGAGGCGGGATCTCGGCAGGTTTTCGGCCATCGAGCGGGGCGCCGCGGTCCGTCTGGCCGACGAGCCCAGGTCACCCCGCACGATAAGTTAATACGAACGAAACCCGCGCGAAACCTGAAGTCGGCATCATCGCCCCATCCGTGACCGACGAACGCGATCTCGCTTCGGCAATCCAAATCGTTCATCATGCGGCTGCCGCGGCAGACGGTGCCGCGGTTCCCATGTCCACGCAGGCCGAGGCGGTCGCCTCACATCATCATCAACCAGCGCACGGCGTCGATCTCGCCAAGCTGGGTCTGGGCGCGATCGGCGTCGTCTACGGCGACATCGGCACCTCGCCGCTCTACGCGATCAAAGAGTGCGTGACGCTGCCGCACGGGGTGGCGCCGGTCGCGGTGAACATCTACGGCATCCTGTCGCTGATCTTCTGGTCGATCACGCTGGTCGTCTCGGTGAAGTACCTGCTGTACGTCATGCGCGCCGACAACGACGGTGAGGGCGGCGTCCTGGCGTTGATGGCGCTGGTCGCCCGGCACATCACGCCCGATCTGCAGACGGGCGCCTCGGCGGACGAGTCGGGCGCCCACCGGGTCTCGACCCGCACAACCTGGACGGGCCTGCGCAAGACCAAGATGATCCTGGTCATGCTGGGGCTGTTCGGGGCCGCGCTGCTCTACGGCGACGGCATCATCACGCCGGCCATCTCCGTGCTGTCCGCCGTCGAAGGCATGGAGGTCGCGACCAGCGCGTTCTCGCCCTTCATCGTGCCCGCCACCTGCCTGATCCTGGTCGGCCTCTTCGCCGTGCAGAAGCGCGGCACCGGCGGCATCGGCGCCGTGTTCGGGCCGGTGATGGTGGCCTGGTTCCTGTTCATCGCCGCGGCCGGCCTGCCCTGGATCGTGCGCCACCCGGACATCCTGCGGGCCGTGAACCCCTACTACGCCGTGCGGTTCTTCGCGGTGCACAAGGGGCACGGGTTCCTGGTGCTCGGCTCCGTCGTCCTCTGCGTGACCGGCGGCGAGGCGCTGTACGCCGACATGGGGCACTTCGGGACGCGCGCCATCCGGCTGGCCTGGTACAGCTGCGTGTTCCCGGCGCTGCTGCTGAACTACTTCGGGCAGGGGGCGCTGCTGCTCGAGCACCCCGAGGCGTCCGCCAACCCGTTCTACGGTCTGGTGTCGGGCGCCTGGCTCTACCCGATGGTCGTCATCGCCACCATCGCCACGGTGGTCGCGTCCCAGGCGCTGATCTCGGGCGCCTATTCGCTCACGCGGCAGGCGGTGCAGCTCGGGTACCTGCCGCGCGTCACCATCATCCATACGTCCGGCGTGACGGAGGGGCAGATCTACATCCCCGAGGTGAACTGGGCCCTGATGGTCGCCTGCGTGGCGCTGGTGCTGGGCTTCCGCGAGTCCAGCGCGCTGGCCGACGCGTACGGCATCGCGGTCACCGGCACGATGGCGATCACGTCGATGCTGTTCTTCTACGTCTGCCGGGACCTGTGGCACTGGAGCCTCTGGCGCTCGGCCGGGTTGCTGGCGCTGTTTCTCTGCTTCGACCTGTCGTTCTTCGTCGCGTGCTCGACCAAGATCGCGCACGGCGGGTGGTTCCCGCTGGCGGTCGCCGTGGGCGTCTTCACGGTGATGGTGACCTGGAAGCGCGGCCGCAGCTTGCTGGCCGAGCGGATCGCCGCCGACTCGCTGCCGATCGACATCTTCCTGGCCGACATCGAAGCCACGAAACCCCACCGGGTGCCGGGCGCCGCGGTGTTCCTGTCGTCGACCCGGCGCGGGACGCCGAACGTCCTTTTGCACCACTTCAAGCACAACAAGGTGTTGCACCAGGTGGTGGTCATCCTGTCGATCGCCACCGACGCCGTGCCCGAGGTGTCAGACGCCGACAAGGTGCGCGTCAAGAGCTTCGGCCAGGGGTTCTGGGGCGTGACCGCCCACTACGGATTCAAGGAGAGCCCCGACGTCATGGACGTCCTGCGCCGCTGCAAGGCGCAGGGGCTGCCGGTGAACGAGGCGGACACAAGCTTCTACCTGGGGCGCGAGACGCTGCGGTCGGTGAAGGGGCGGGGCATGGCCGAGTGGCGCAAGGTGCTGTTCCGGTTCCTGTCGCGCAACGCGCGCTCGGCGACCGACTTCTTCGCGCTGCCGCCCAACCGGGTCGTCGAGATCGGCGCGCAGATCGAGCTCTGATCGTCGCGTTCACGGAGCTGATCAAAACTGCTCGTCGGCGAAGCCCCCGCCGCCGCGGAAGGCGGGCGGCAGCGTGCCGCGCTTGAACGGGATCAGGCGGCTCTTGGGCTTGTCGGGGCCGGCCGGCTCGCCCGTCTCGGGGTTGGCCCGGGCCAGGACCACGCCGGGTGGCATCGGGAAGTCGCGCGGGGGCAGGTCCTTCACTGCGGTGCGCATGAAGTCCAGCCAGATGGGCACCGCCACCTGCCCGCCGGTGACATCGTGGCCCACCGGCTTGAAGTCGTCGCGCCCCACCCAGACCGCGCACAGCACGTCGGGCGTGAAGCCGTAGAACCAGGCGTCGCGGTAGTTCGTCGACGTGCCGGTCTTGCCCGCCGCCGGCCGCCCCAGCGCCAGCGCCTTCTTGCCTGTGCCGACCTCGATCACGCCCTTCATCATGTCGGTCACGATGTAGGCCGTCTCGGGCGACAGGCGCTGCTCGGGAGCGGGGTTGGCGGTGTGCTCTTCCAGCGTGCGCCCGTCGGCGCCGGTGATGCGCACCACCGTCAGCGGGCGCACCAGCTTGCCGCCCGCGGGCAGCGAGGCCAGCGCGTAGGCGGTCTCCTCGAGCCCCAGGTCGGCGGTCCCCAGCGACAGCGACAGCGAGTGCGGCAGCGGCGAGGTGATCCCCAGGTTCCGCATCACGTCGACCACCTTGTCGACGCCCATCTGGGCGACCAGCTGCGCCGAGACGGTGTTGATGCTCTTGGCCAGCGCCATCCGCAGCGTCAGCGGTCCCAGGTACTCGGGCTTGTAGTTGTGAGGCGCCCAGATCCCCGACGCGGTCTTGAACTTCACGGGCGCGTCCCACTTGATCGTCAGCGGCGTCATCCCCTCGTCGATCGCCGCCGCGTAGATGAACGGCTTGATCGCGGAGCCAATCTGCCGGCGCGCCTGCGTCGCCCGGTTGAACTGGCTGGTGCGGAAGTCGTAGCCGCCCACCATCGCCAGCAGCTTGCCGGTGTGCGGGTCCAGCGCGACCAGCCCGCCCTGCACGGGCGGCGTCGTCGCCAGCACCGCCGTCGGGTGCGACCGCTTGCCGGCCGCGACGTCGTTGTTGCGGAACTGCACGGCCAGCACGTCGCCGGGCTCGATGCGGGCGCCGGTCTTGCCTTGCCAGGCGGCCACCCGCGCCTCGTCGGTCGGCTCCAGCCGCACCGTCAGGCCGCCCGAGGCGACCGTGACCGTCTTGCCGACGGTGGTGACGACCGCGGCGTACGTCGTGTCGGGATCCGTCGGGAAGGCGGGGGGCGCGGGCCGGCGCGCCGCGCGGCGCATGGCCGCCTTCACCTCCAGCGTCGCGAAGCGCGCGTTCGGCTCGCGCAGGCGCGCGCCCGGCTTGGTGGCGTCGATCAGCGCGGTCGTCGTCTCGGCGTCGGGCAGGGCGACCAGCGGCCCCGACTGCTCGCCGTCGTCGACCTCGAATCCGGTCGGGCCCAGGGGGCGCGGCCGCCCGCTGGTCAGGCGCGCGCGTTCGGCGGCCTCCAGGTGGCCGATGGGGCCCGAGAATCCCAGGCGGCGGGACAGGTCCTCCAGCCCGCGGCGCACGGCGGTCTCGGCGGCGCGCTGGTCGCGCATGTCCAGCGTGGTCTCGATCCGCAGCCCCTTCTCCAGCAGATCTTCCTCGCCGTAGCGGTCGACGACGTAGCGGCGCACGGTCTCGACGAAGTAGGGCGCCGCCACGTTGGTCAGCGTCCGCCGCTCGGCCACCAGCGCCAGCGGCTCGCGCCGCGCCGCCTGCGCCTGCTCGGCCGTGAGGTAGCCGGACTCCTGCATCTGATCGATGACATAGCGCTGGCGGGCCTGCGCGCGCGCGAAGTCGTTGAACGGCGTGATCCGCGAGGGAGACTTCGGCAGCGCGGCCAGCATCGCCGCCTCGGCCGCCGTGAGGTCCGAGAGGTGCTTGCCGAAGTAGGCGTTAGCGGCGGCGACGACGCCGTACGCGCCGTGCCCCAGGTAGACGTGATTGAGGTAGATGCCCAGGATCTGGTCCTTGGTCAGCTGACTCTCGATGCGGTAGGCGAGCAGCGCCTCGCGCAGCTTGCGCGACAGCGAGCGCTCGTGGCCGACCAGCAGCAGCTTGGCGACCTGCTGGGTGATCGAGGAGCCGCCCTGGACGACCTGACCGGCGCGCGCGTTCACCCACGCCGCGCGCAGGATGCCCAGGTAGTCGACGCCGTGGTGCTTGTAGAAGCGCACGTCCTCGGCGGCGACGAACGCCTTCTTCACGACATCGGGCACCTGGTCGACGGGGACCAGCACGCGCTTCTCGACGAAGAACTCGCCGATCATCTCGCCGTCGGCGCTGAAGATCTGGCTGGCGCGCAGCGGCCGGTAGTCGGTGACCACGTCCAGCTTGGCGGGCAGGTCGGTGCGAAACTTCCGGTACACCCAAATGCCCGCGGCGCCTGCGGAAAGCGTCGACACCGCGATCGCGATCAGCGCGACGCGAACCAGCAGGCGAACAGCCGATCGGGATCGACTCGGTGCGTGAGCCACGACGTGTCTCGACAGAGATGTTCGGCGGGTGCCTGTGGAAAGATGAGCCCATCGTAAATATTTTCGCAGTGTTGCCGATGAAGAGGGCATGGCGAGGTTGCGGCGGAGCGTCGCGGCGACCGCCTGGGCGGCGGTGGGGCTGGCTGTCGTCACCGCGGGCGGAAGCAGGGCGCGGGCGGCGGGCGAAGAACCCCCGGCGCGGCAGGGCTTTTCCGTCGAGCCGTTCCGGAACGTCCAGGGGATCGGCGCCCTCCAGCACCTGACGTACGGGCTGCCGTCCGTCATCGCGGAGCGGTTCGCGCAGGCGGCGCCGCTGCGCTTCGCGGGGCGCCCCGAGCTGTTCAGCCGCACGCCGCCCGCCGGCGCGCGCTGGTTGGTGCGCGGCTCGTTCGAACGGCGCGCCGACTGGAACGTGGCCGTCACCGTCGAGGTTCACCCGGCCACGACGCCCGACCAGGTGGCGGCGCGCGCGACGGCCGTGGGCGGCAAGGACGCCGCGCCCGCGACGGCCATTCAGGCCGCCGTCGACGCGTTCTCGGCGCTGCCCGGCGTGGCCTTCGACGCCGCCGCGCTGGCGCGCGTGCGCGCGCCGCTGTCCCACGACGCGTACGCGTTCGTGCTGTACGCGCGCGGGGTGGGGGCCTTCCACGGCGGCGGCGGCGGGCCGGCGCGCGCCGAGCTGGCGGCCGGGTACCTGCGGCACGCGCTGCTGGTCGAGCCGACGGTGCCCGAGATCAGGCGGTTCATGGGGCTGGCGCTGATGGCGACCGGCAAGCCGGGGCCGGCGCGCGGCATGCTGGCCTACGCGCTCGATCGCCGTCCGGACTACCTGCTGGCGCTGCGCAGCCTGGCCGCGGTCGATCGGGCCGACGGCGGGACCGCCGCCCGCGACCGGTACGCGCGCCTCGTCGAGCTGGATCCGGAGGACATCGCCGCCCGCCGCGCGTATGGCGAGCTGCTGCTGCAGGCGGGCCGCCTGCCCGACGCGCAACGCGAGCTGGAGGCCGTCCTGGCGGCGACCCCCGACGACGCGCAGGCGCGCCGGCAGCTGGTGATGGTGCTGTCCTCGCGGCAGCAGGGCGCGGCGCTGGCGACCGAGCTGGAGGCCGCCGTGAAGGGCGACCCCAACGACCTGGACCTGCGCATGGACCTGGGCGCGGCGTACATGGCCCTGGGTCGCAAGGCCGAAGCCGCGGCCGTCTACGACGAGGTGCTGCGCCGGCGGCCGCGCCACCCCGGCGCGCTGAAGCTGGCCGCCGACCTGGCCCGCGAGCGCGGCGACGTGAAGACGGCCGCCGCTGACTACGCGCGCCTGCACGCGCTGGCGCCCCACGACCCGCGCCCCGTGTTCCTGATGGCCGCCGCGTACGCGCAGGCGGGGGACCTCGATCGCGCGCAGCGCTGGTTCGACGAGGCGTCCCAGCTGCCCGGGATGATGGGCGACGCCTACGCCAACCTGGGCGCGATCGCGCTGCGGCGGGGGGACGCGCGCCAGGCGCTCTGGTACCTGAGCCGCGCGGTGCGCCGCCGCCCCGACCGGGCCACGATCCGCTTCAACCACGCGCTGGCGCTGCACCTGCTGGGGCGCGACCCCGAGGCGCTCGACGAGCTGCACGTGGCCGCCGACGCCGACCCCGCCGACGCGGGCGTGCGGTTCTTCGCGGGCGTCGTCGCGCTGGCGCTGGGCAAGCTCGACGACGCGACCGACAGCTTCAAGGCCGCCGTCGAGCTGGACCCCGGCTTCGACGACGCGCGCGAGAACCTGGCCCTGCTCGAGCGGCGGGCGCCCGCGGTCGACGACCCCACGGTGACGCCGGCCGAAACGCTGTCGATGCCCTGAGGCGCAGGCGCCTCAGTCGCCGCAGCGGACCGCGAGCGTCCAGCCGTCGTAGAGGTAGACCCGGCGGACGGTGCCAGCGCCGCCGCACACCTGCTTGCCGCCGACGGGCAGCACGCACAGCTCGTGGGGGCCGGCGTGGGCGCGCACGGGGATCTTCTTCTGGGCCGCGATGTCGCCGATGGCGTGCCCGTCGATCGTCAGCGCCGACGGCTGCGTGCTGCGGGTGTTGTCGATCTGGATCCAGATCGCGGGGCCGCCTGCCGGCGCGGTCTCGGGCGTCTTCGTGGCGGGCTTGCCGGCCTTGGTGGCGGGCTCGTCCGCAGGCTCCAGCTCCCAGTCGCCCGGGTTGGTGGGATCGGGGCCGGCAGCCTCGGCGGCGCCCCCGTCGGGGTGCGGTCCGCCGGCGCCCGCGGCCAGCGGCGCCAGCTTGCAGCCCGCGTGTCGCATCTCGCCCTGCAGCTGGTCGTAGAAGGCCGCGCGCATCTCGCGGTACTCTCGGACCAGCCCCAGGTACAGCTCGCGGGCCTTCTTGGCCTTGGCGCGGTAGTCGGGCGTGAGGCCGACGGTGTCACCCAGGTCCTCCGCGCGGTGGATGTCGCGGTAGCGCGCGGCGAAGCGACGCCCGAGCGCCAGGAACCGCCGGCCGGCCTCGGCCGCGCGAGCATACAGGCGCGGCAGGTGCGGCGGGCAGGTCTTGGGCGGCGCCGCGGCGCCGACGGGGCCCAGCTGCGCCATCGCGTCGTGAACCGCACCCGAGAACTGGTCGCGCACCGTCTCCATCTCGGCCTGCAGCGCCAGGAACTGATCGATCGTCTCGCGCAGGCCGGCCGTGTCGGAGAACACCGGGTCGATGCGGGGCGCCACCTCGGTCCGGAAGGGCTTGTCGGCGTTGGCGCCGCCGCCCCCGGCGCCGGCGGCGGCGGCGGTCAGCACGAAGGCCAGCAGCGCGGGCGGGGGCGCGGGCAGCATGATCGGGTCGGCGATCGACTATATGCCTTCTGTCCCCCGTCGCCAGAAACGCGCGGGCGTCCTGCGGTATATGTGGCGCATGCGGCGTTCCCTGAGCTTCGTGGCGGCGGTTGCGTTGACGGTCCCCTTGGCGCGCTCCGCGCGGGCGTTCGAGGCCGTGCTCTCCGCCGACCAGGACACCTTCATCAACAGCGCCGCCGCCGACAACAACGACGGCGCCAGCCCGTCGCTGTACACGGGCCACAACGGGATGGGCGGGACCATGCGCGCGCTGGTGCGCTTCGCGATCCCGTCCGACTGGAAAGGCAGCGTGATGGTCACCCGGGCGGTCCTGGCGGCGATCACGCGCGGGACCGGGAACGCCGAGACGACCGTGCCGACCGCGGCGACCGAATCGCTGCAGGCGGTGACCGCCGCGTGGACCGAGGGGACCGGCTTCGGCGACATGACGATGATGAACACGGTCGGGCAGGACTGCGGCACGTCGGGCGCGACCTGGAACCAGCCGAACTGCGCGGGCGGCACGCCGTGGGCCGGGGGCAGCGTGGCGGCGACCGTCAGCGGGGTGGCGTCCGTTCCCGCCATGATCGAGGCCACCGTGACCTGGGACTCGGCGACCGACGGCAACACCGGCATGCTGGCGGACCTGCAGGCGTGGATCGACGTCCCGGGCGCCAACCACGGCTGGCGGCTCTCGAGCAGCACCGAGGACGCCACCAGCGGCGAAGCCCAGCGCTTCTACTCGCGCGAGGTCGCCGGCAAGGGGCCGACGCTGACCGTCACCGCGACGTGCCGCGCCGGCTTCGTCGAGGTCGACGGCGGCTGCACGGCCGGCAGCGCCAGGCCCGACGGCGGGACGCCGCGCGGAAAGCCGCCGTCCGACTCGGGATGCTCTTGCGGCCTCGCGGCTTCCGACGGGCGGGGCCCGAACGGCCGCCTGGCCGCCGCCGTTTTGCTCATGGCCGCGGTCTCGGCGGCTGCTCGGCGGCGGCGTAGCGGTCGCCCCAGGCCCGCGGCCCATCCAGCCCCAGCCGGGTCAGGCGCGGAATGACCAGCCTTTCGACGGCCGCATAGAACGCCTCCACTCGGGAGTCGGGCGACAGCACGCCCAGCTCGGCGTACGCGGCCTCGAAGGGGGTGCCGGCTTGGAGGCGCGCCAGGGCGGGCGCCGCGATCTGCTGCTCCATCACACCCAGCGCCCGGCGCGCCTCTTCCTGCAACGCGTGGCGCTGGCTCCAGTCCAACGCCGGCCACCAGCCGGCGATGGCAGCCCACCCGAGTCGCTGGTGGCGCACCTCATCGGCCAAGATCCGTTCTAGCGCCGCGCGAGTCAGCGGCTCGCGCGCTGCGCGCCGGCCGGCGCGGAACAGCGCCAGCGAGATGGTCTCCCCGATCGCGACCTCCACCAGCGCCAGCGCGCAGGCACGCCGCACTGGATCCACGAGGGGCGCCAGCCGCGCGCGCACCGGGCGGGGGTCGTAGGCTGCCGGCGGCGCACCCGAGCGAGCGCCGATCGCGGCGCAGAGCTGGGCGTGGAACACTTCGTCGCGCGCCGCCGCGAGGAACCGGTCGCGCCACGCCGCGCAGATGGGCGAAACGGCGCTGGCCTGCGCCAGGGCCCGGAAGATGAGCGCGGAGCGCAGCTCTTCGGCCGCACGGAGCGGCCACGCGTCGCGCGCAAACGCGACGTGCGCCGGGACGTACGGCTCGAGCCGCAGAGCCGGCGCGGCTCGGAGCCACTCGCGAACTTCTTGCGACGCCCTCCGCTCAGCGAGCGCGCCCATCGCCGCCGGCGCCCTGCGCGCCATCGCGCCGTGCATCGACGCCCGCGTCGAGATCGATGCTGCAGCCCGGCGGGGAGTACGACCACTCGCCCCCAGAGGAGACACACATCGTCTTTTTCGCGCAAAGGGCAGCGTCGGTGGCGCTCGCGTCCGGGCGGCCGCAGATGCACGGGTCGGGGTTTGCGTTGCCGCACGGAATCGGGAAGCCCGCCCCGCCCGTTCCGCCTCCGCCGCTGCCGGCCCCGGCGCCTGCGGCTCCCCCGGCCGCCAGCGTTCCGCCGGTGCCGGCCGCGCCGCCGGTCGCCGGCGTTCCGCCCGCGCCCACTGCCCCGCCAGTCGCCAGCGCTCCACCGGTGCCCCCTGTGCCCCCGGCTGCAGGGCCGCTGCCGCCCGTGCCCGTTGCGTGCGGCGGCGTGAGTCGGCTGCTGGAACAGCCGGCGATCACGACCCCGCCCGCCAACACCATCTGCCGCATGCGTTCTTGCCAGCTCATCTCAACCTCCAGCGACTCATTTGGAAGCAATGGACGGACCATTGCCAATCCTGCATTCCCGACCGCGTGGAAGCGTGAAACGCCACGGCGTGCGTGACATTTCCGTCAGGGGGCCTCGAAAACCCGCGGCTGGCGCCCGTCAGCGGAACTTGATGCCGCAGCCGATCCCCTTGGTCTCGGCGAGCGGGGCGGGGTGACCTTCGAGCACCGCGTCCAGCGCGTCCTTCAGGTAGTGCGTTTTGACCGCCCCGGCGTCGCGGTGGTTGTCGTCGATGGCGCCGTGGTAGGCGAGCTTGCCGGTCTTGTCGAACAGGAACGCCTCGGGCGTCACGTTCGCGCCCAGCGCGCGCGCAACGCCCGAGGTCTCGTCCACGACGTACGGGACCTGCAGGCCCAGTTGCTTGGCGCGGGCCTGCATCCCGGCGAAGTCGTCCTCCGGGTACTTGGCCGGATCGTTGGCGTTGATGAGGATGACGCCGATCCCCTTCTTCGAGTACCCGTTGGCGAGGTCGGCGATCCGCCGCTCCCAGCCGCGCGCGAACGGGCAGTGGTTGCACGTGAAGATCACCAGCGTGCCCGCCTTGCCGCGCACGTCGCTGATGGACACGGGCTTGCCGTCCAGCGCGCTCTTCATCTTGATCGCGGTCGCCGACTCGGGCGCGGGCGCGCCGACGGCCAGCGCGGACAGGGCCAGGGTGGCGAACAGCTTGGCGATGGCGAGAGTCATGGTTTCCCCTTCGGTTTGTCTTTCAGCTCGCGAAGCCCGGCTTCCAGCTCGGGCACGGTGATCGGGCCCGACCAGAAGCGCTTCTCCGCGCCGTGCGCGTCGTACAGGAACGAAGCGGGCAGGGCGCCCGTCCAGTTGGGATCCAGGCCGTTGACGAACGCGTCGTCGGCGCCGTGCTTGATGAACGCCGTCGCGCCGGCGGCGCCCGCCTTGCCGAGAAATGCCGCCACCTGCTCGCGCTGATCCTCGTCGTCGGCCGAGACCAGCACCAGGCGCAGCCCCTGCGCGCGATGCGCCCGCGCGAACCGCAGCAGCGCGGGCATCTCCTCGCGGCAGGCGTCGCACCAGGTCGCCCAGACGTTGACCAGCACCGCGGTGGCCCCCGGCGCCGTCACCGCCGCGCGGATGGCGGCCAGGTCGCCGACCGCGACGGGCACGGGCGCCGGATGGGCGGTCGCGGCCGCGATGAGGAAGAGCGCCGGGAGCGGGGGCAGCACGGGGCCGAAGTTTAGCCTGGCGGCTGCTAATCTGGGACGCGATGGACGGGATGGCGGAACGGCAGGGGGCGACGCCGCCTGCCTGGCTGGCGCGCCCGCGACGGCGGCTGCTGGCCGACGTGGTGGGTGGGCTGCGGCAGAACTGGGACAAGCTGGTGCAGCTTGCCGGCCTCGTCGGCGCCTTCCTGCGCCCCGGCCTCGTGCGGCGCCGCCTCGAGCGGCTGCGCGCGCTGGGGCACATC
>CAZPUH010000278.1:0-3186 GCA_964589215.1 uncultured Myxococcales bacterium
GCCCGACGGCAAGGTCATGCACGCCGAGATCAAGATCGGCGACTCCGTCATCATGATCGCGGACGCCGTCATGAACCCGCCGACGAAGTCGTCGCTGCACCTGTACGTGAACGACGTCGACGCCGCCTGGAAGCAGGCCACGGCCGCCGGCTGTCAGGTCGAGATGCCGCTGGCGGATCAGATGTGGGGCGACCGCTGGGGCATGCTCTCGGACAGGTGGGGCAACCGCTGGGGCCTGGCGACCCACAAGGAAGACGTCGCCCGCGACGAGATGAAGCGGCGCATGGACGAGATGTTCAAGAACATGCCGAAGCCCTAGCGGCGAAGATCGCCGCCGCGTCCGGCGGGCGGTCGCGCGCATCCAAGGGAGCACCCAGAGGAGAACCCGACGTGCCGCCTTCTGTCGTTCAAAGCGCCAAGGTCCCGATCAAGCTGTGGGCGCCCGTTCACGAGGTCGAGAGCTCCGCGCTGGATCAGCTGAAGCGGACCGCGTCGCTCCCCTGGGTGTTCCACCACGTGGCCGCCATGCCGGACGTGCACTTCGGCAAGGGGGCCACGGTCGGCTCCGTCGTGGCCATGCGCGGCGCGGTGTCGCCGGCGGCGGTCGGCGTGGACATCGGGTGCGGGATGGGCGCCATCCGCACGTCGGTGCGCGCCGACGAGCTGCCGGACTCGTTGAACCGGCTGCGCGGCGCGATCGAGGCCGCCATCCCCGTCGGGTTCAACGCGCACGACGAGCCCGCCTTCAAGCACGGCATGCCCGAAGACGTCGCGCGCGACGGCGCCCAGCTGTTCTCGGCGTTCCGCGACCTGACGCCCAAGGTGCGGGATCGCCTGGGCACGGCGAAGCGGCAGGTCGGGACGCTGGGCGGCGGCAACCACTTCATCGAGGTGTGCCGCGGCAGCGACGGGCGCGTGTGGCTGATGCTGCACTCGGGGTCGCGCAACATCGGCAAGGAGCTAGCCGAGGTGCACATCGCCGTCGCCAAGCAGCTGGCCCACAACGCCGGCCTGCCGGACCGCGACCTGGCGGTCTTCCTGGCCGGCACGCCGGAGATGGCCGCCTACCGCCACGATCTTTTCTGGGCGCAGCGGTACGCGTTCCTGAACCGGCGCGTGATGTTCCAGCTGCTGTGCGACGTGTTCACGCGCTTCATCGAGCCGCACGTCGCGCGGCCGGTCGCGTTCGAGGCGCCCATCCTCTGCCACCACAACTACGTCGCCGAGGAGACCCACTTCGGCGAGGAGGTGATCGTCACGCGCAAGGGCGCCATCCGCGCGGGCGCCGGCGAGCTGGGGATCATCCCGGGATCGATGGGGACGCAGAGCTACGTCGTGCGCGGCCTCGGCAACGCCGAGTCGTTCCAGAGCGCGTCGCACGGCGCCGGCCGGCGCCTGTCGCGCGGCGCCGCCAAGCGCGCCTACACGGTGAAGGACCTGGCCGAACAGACGGCGGGCGTCTGCTGCCGCAAGGACGCCGGTGTCCTCGACGAGATCCCGGCCGCCTACAAGCCCATCGACCAGGTGATGAAGAACCAGGCCGACCTGGTCGAAGTGGTCGTCGAGCTGAAACAGGTCCTCTGTGTAAAGGGGTGAGGGCCGAAGGGGTCGCGTGGACGGAGCTGGGTTTTGCCCGGCGGAGTCGTCGCGGGAGGGTCCGGGAGCCCTTTCGGGGTTCCCGTCTGATCGCTTGACCGGCGCCCGGTGGCGGCTAAGTTCGCCGCATGCGCTACGTCAAGCTCGGTCGCACCGGTCTGAAGGTGAGTCGGTTTTGCCTGGGAACGATGAACTTCGGTCCCGAGACGACCGAAGCGGACGCGTTCGCGATCATGGATCGCGCGCTGGAGCTGGGGATCAACTTCTTCGACACCGCCAACGTCTACGGCTGGAAGAAGGGCGAGGGCGTGACCGAGCAGATCCTCGGCCGCTGGTTCGCGCAGGGGGGCGGGCGGCGCGAGAAGGTCGTGCTGGCCACCAAGGTCTACGGGGAGATGGGCGACTGGCCGAACGAGAGCCGGCTGTCGGCGCGGCACATCCGTGCCGCTTGCGAGGGGAGCCTGCGGCGCCTCAAGACCGACCACATCGACCTTTACCAGATGCACCACGTCGATCGCGACACGCCGTGGGAGGAGATCTGGCAGGCGATGGAGCTGCTGGTCCAGCAGGGCAAGGTCATCTACGTCGGGTCGTCCAACTTCGCCGGGTGGCACATCGCCCGCGCCAACGAGGCGGCCGCGCGCCGCAACTTTCTGGGCCTGGTGTCCGAACAGAGCAAGTACAGCCTGGTCGAACGGACGATCGAGCTGGAGGTCCTGCCGGCCTGCGCCGCCTACGGCATGGGGGTCATCCCCTACAGCCCGCTGGCCAGCGGTGCGCTGGCCGGGTCGGGGCGGCGCGCCGGCAAAGGCGGTCGCCGCGAGGGGCAGTGGGGGCAGGCGGAGCTGGCCCGCCACCGTCCCAAGCTTGAAGCCTACGAACGCTTTTGCCGCGAGCTGGGCGAGGAGCCGGCCGACGTCGCGCTGGCCTGGCTGCTGGCCAACCCGGTCGTGACCGGCCCCATCATCGGGCCGCGCACGCGCGAGCAGCTGGACGGCGGCCTGCGCGCGCTGGACATCCAACTCGACGCCAAGCTGCTCGCCAAGCTGGACGAGATCTTCCCGGGCCCCGGCAAGCCGGCCCCCGAAGCCTACGCCTGGTGAACCGCGCGCGGCGTGTCGCGCGCGACTACTTCTTGCAGTCGTCCTTGCCGATGAGCATCCAGCCCTTGCCCATGTCGATCTCGGCGCTGTGGCCGCCGGTCTTGTCCTTGTGCCACAGCGTCTCGCGGATCTTCACCTTGTGGCCCATCATGTAGCCCTCGCCGGTGGTGGTGACGGTGTCCGCCTCCGCCTTGCCGGACTCCAGCGTCGAGCCGCCCATGCTGTCGACGGACGTGAAGGTCAGGTGCCCCGAGCCCGGGTCGTAGCCGACCCAGAACTGCACGGCCAGCGGCGGGACGTCCTTCTGCTTGGCGAGCTGGTAGTCGCCCTTCCAGAAGAACCCGCCCATGTCCTTCTTGAACTTGGCGGTCCCCTTGGCCTTGATCTCGCTGGGCCCCATGGTGCCGGCCGGGAAGGTCGCCTCGCACTTCCACGTCCCCTCGAACGGCTTCATGAACGCCTCCAGCTCCTTGGACGGCGTCGGCGG
>CAZPUH010000279.1:0-3039 GCA_964589215.1 uncultured Myxococcales bacterium
GTCTCTTGCTCGCGGTTGACGGCGGCCGTCTTGCTGTCGTGCAGCCAGGTCGCGGTCAGGTTCAGATCGAAGGTGTCGTCGTCGTCGAAGGCGCTCACGACGCGCGTCACCTCCGCGGCCCGCGCGCGCCCGGCGGCAAGCAAGCTGCCGGCAGCGAAGAAGCCTGCCACCGTCGCCAGGATCCAGTGACTCCCGCGTCTGATCTTCGTGGCCGTCAAACCGGCGCCGACGATAACACGGGCCGCTACTTCTCGCGCAATCCCAGCTCTTTCATCTTCGTCTGCAGGCTCTTGCGCGAGATCTTCAGCTTGCGCGCCGCCTGGGTGACGTTCCCGCCCGTGGCGTCCAGCGCCCGCTGGATCAACTCGCGCTCGACCCGCTCGGTCTCGACGCGCACGGCCTCCTTCAACGAATCGGGGGCGGTCTTCCCTGCGTCGTCGGCCGCCGCCGCGGCGGGCTGGGCCGCGGGCGCGACCGGCCCGACCCCCACGACCTCGACGGGCAGGTCGGAGACCCGGATCTCGGGCCCCTCGCAGAACAGCATCGTCCGCTCCATCAGGTTCTCGAGCTCGCGGATGTTGCCGGGCCACTGGTAGGCCACCAGCCGGTCGATCGCGTCGGGCGTGATGGAGGTGATCTGTTTCTTCAAGCGATCGTTGAACTTCGCGATGAAGTGCTCGGCCAGCAAAGGGATGTCTTCGCGCCGCTCGCGCAGCGGCGGGATGTGGATCGGTACGACGTTCAGGCGATAGAAGAGGTCCTCGCGGAACGCCCCCGCCGCGACCTCGGCCAGCAAATCCCGGTTGGTGGCGGCGACCAGCCGGACGTCCACCTTGATGGTCTTGATGCCACCGACCCGCTCGAACTCGGACTCCTGCAGGACGCGCAGCAGCTTGACCTGCATCTCGACGGGGATCTCGCCAATCTCGTCCAGGAACAGCGTCCCGGCGTGCGCCAGCTCGAAGCGCCCCGGCTTGGCGCCGACGGCCCCCGTGAACGCCCCCTTGTCGTACCCGAACAGCTCGGACTCCATCAGCGTCTTGGGAATGGCGGCGCAGTTGATCTTGATGAACGGCCCGGCGTGGCGAGCCGAGTTCTCGTGCAGCGCGCGGGCAATCAGCTCCTTGCCCGTGCCGGACTCGCCGGTGATGAGCACCGTCGAGGGGGTGCTGGCGACCTTCTCGACGACCGCGTAGATCTGACGGATGGCGGGCGACTGCCCCACCAGCCGGAAGCGCCCGCGGCCGGAAGGCTCCTCCGGGCGGGCGTCGCGACGGGCCAGCGCGTAGGTGTTGATCGCCTTGGCGACGACCTGCCGGATCTGCTCCTGCTCGAACGGCTTCTCCAGGTAATCGAAGGCGCCCAGCTTCACGGCCTCGACGGCGCTCTCGACGGAGCCGTGGGCGGTGATCATGACGACCGGGACGTCCGGGTAGTCGGCGCTCAGCTTCTTGAGCAGCCCCATCCCGTCCAGCCCCGGCATCTTGAGGTCGGTGATGACCGTGTGGACGCCCTTGTTCATGCCGCCCAGCGCCTCTTCGCCGTTGGCGGCGGTGATGACGTCGTACCCCTCGCGGCGGAGGATCGCCTCCAGGACCCGGCGCATGTTGGCCTCGTCGTCGGCGACGAGGACCCGTTTCGATTCGAGAGCGGAGGCGGTCACGGCGCGGGCAGCTTACCCCGATCGCCCGGTCTTGCAGCAGCGGGACGCGGCTCGGGCGGGGGCGTTTCGGTCATCGCGGCGGCGGGGGCCACCGGTTCCAGCGGCGCGCCCGGCGTGCGCCGCGGGCCGCGGCCCGGAATGGGCGGCGGGCGCATCACGCCGGAAGCGTGAGGCTGCGGCGGCGGCGTCTCGGCCGGCGGCAGCGGCGGCGGCACGGGGCCGCGGCGGACCGCGTCGATGCGGGTCGCCTCGAGATACGCCGCGTAGGCGTCGGCTTCGATGGGCAGGAGCACGGTGAACGTCGCCCCTTCTCCCGGCTGGGAGCGGACCTCGATCGTCCCCCCGTGGTTCTCGATGATGCGCTGGCTGATGGGCAGCCCCAGGCCCGTCCCCTTGTCCTTCGTCGTGAAGAACGGGATGAAGAGGTTCTTGATGTCGTTGGCGGGGATGCCGACCCCGGTGTCGCGGAAGCGCACCTCGAGAAAGGCCGCCGCGGCGCCGCGCCGGGTCGCGCGCCGCAGGCCGGTCGAGATCAGCAGCTTGCCGACCTTGCCGCTGCCGGGAGGCATCGCCTGGATGGCGTTCAGCGAGAGGTTCAGGAACACCTGCAGCAGCTGCTCGGCGTCGGCGCGCACGGGCGGCGTCCGCTCGGCGAAGTTCGTGACGATCTCGACGTTGCCGTGCTCCTGCTGCTCCTTCGACAGCAGCGCGAGCGTCTTCCGCAACACGTCGGCCAGATCCAGCGGCCGCTGCTCGCCGCGGTAGGGGCGCGCGTAGTCCAGGAACTGCGAGACGATCTTGTTCAGGCGGTTGACCTCCTCGACGATGATGTCGAGGAACTCCCGGCTGCCGTCGCGCGTGCCGTCGCGCCCATCGGCCGCCGGCTGCAGGAACTGGGCGGCCCCCTTGATCGACCCCAGCGGGTTCCGGATCTCGTGGGCCAGGCCGGCCGCCATCTGCCCCAGGGCGGCGAGGCGGTCGCGCTCTTTCATGCGCTCGTACACCTGCGAGTTCTGCAGCGTGATGCCGATGCTGGTCGCCACGCCGCGGAAGAGCTCGATTTCGTCGGTCGAATAGGCCTCGCGCAGGCGGTCGTCGCGGATGACCAGCGCGCCCAGCAGCTGGTCCTCGCTGGAGAATCCCAGCGCCACCGAACCGTTCATTTGCTCCAGGGTCCGCAGCAGCAGGGCCAGGCTCTCCTGCTCTTCCGTCGAGATCGACCGCTGAGCGGCCGACTCCCGCTCGATCCCCTCCTGGGTGATGACGCCGGCGCGCCGCAGCCGCTCGAAGAAGGCGCGGTGGGTGATGGCGTCGAAGTGCTCTTCCGGCTTGGGGCCGACGTGGCCGGCCAGCTCGAACCCCGACCCGTCGGGGTC
>CAZPUH010000280.1:0-1820 GCA_964589215.1 uncultured Myxococcales bacterium
GCTCTGCGAGCAAGAGGCGATGGCGACGAGCGCCAGGGACAGGGCCAGACCGAGAACACGCTTCATCGTGCGTTGCCTCCCTAGAGGGGAGACCGACCATAGCCCCGTGTTACGAAACGGTCAACAAGATCGGGACCCTCGACCAGGGTCCCAGGGTCCCGATCCGTCGACGAGCTCAGATGGATTCGCGCTTGGACATCGCCCGGCGCATCTTCACCAGAGCCTGCTCCTGCAGCTGCCGGACACGCTCGCGCGACAGGCGGTACTCGTCGCCGATCTCCTTGAGCGTGCGCTCGCGGTCGTTGACCAGCCCGAACCGCTTGCGGAGGATGTCAGCCTCGATCGGCTTCAGCGAGGACAGAAACTTCAACATCTCCGTCTGCGTTTCGGTCGAGGCCATCTGCTCCGGCACCGCCGGGCCCTCGTTCGGGTCCACGAGGACGTCGATGAGCCGCCGCCCGTCCTCGTCCGAGATGGGCCGGTCCAGAGAGACCGGCGTCTCGGACAGGAAGGTCTTCATCTTCTCGAGCTTCTCCGCCTCGATGCCGGTCGCCGCCGCGATCTCCTGCGTCGTCGGAACCCGCTCGAGCTTGGACTGCAGCTCGCGCTGAGACTTC
Organism: uncultured Myxococcales bacterium; assembly: GCA_964589215.1. Classification (GTDB taxonomy): domain Bacteria; phylum Myxococcota_A; class Polyangia; order Fen-1088; family Fen-1088; genus JADGRB01. The sequence continues at coordinate 618 of CAZPUH010000280.1, forward strand.
GCGATGCGGTGGTACGCGTCGATCATGTGGACGGGCAACCGCACCGCCCTCCCCTTGTCGGCCAGCGCGCGGCTGATGGCGTGCCGAATCCACCAGCTCGCGTAGGTCGAGAAGCGGAAGCCGCGGCGATAGTCGTACCGCTCGACCGCCTTCATGAGGCCGATGTTCCCCTCCTGAATCAGGTCGGCGAGCGGCAGGCGGCCAGGGTTGAACCGCCGCGCGATCGACACGACCAGGCGCAGGTTGGCCTTCACGAACTCGTTCTTGGCGGCCTTCAGCTTGAACGCCTTGGAACCGACCGTGCGGACGTAGTCCGCGAACGCCTTCGTCGAGGTCGAGAACGGAACCGCGCCTTCGAAGGGAAGACCCTGCACCGCGCGACCGACCCGCTGGATCTCGGCCAGCGACGCATCCAGGTAGATGCGATCGATGTCGAGCGCCCGCAGCTTGACCGCCAGCGCCGCCACGGCCTTGTCGAACTTGCCGCGCGCCGGGATGGACGACCGCCCGCGAGCCGCCGTCGCAGCGACCCTGTAAGCCTTCGCCTCAGGCAGCTGCTTGCCGAGCTCGCGCTCGACCACGTCCATCACCCAGTCGCTGCCCGGAGAAAAGCCGAGGATCGTCTGCCAGAGGTCCAGCTCCATCTCTTCGATGTTGCGGGCGGTCTCGAACTCCTGCTCGGGGCGCAGCACGTCCAGCTCCGCCATGTCGCGGAAGTACATCGCCAGGAAGCTGGCCGGCTCGTCCTCGCCCTTGCGCTTGGCTTTCGCGCCGGCGGCGACGGGCTCTTCCGCCTCCTCCTCGTCATCTTCGTCCTCGTCCTCGTCTCCAGCTGCTTCTGCCGTAACGCCGCTCACCTCATCCGTCTCGTCAGTCTCGATGGAGACGTCCGGCGTCGCCCCGAGCTCGACTTCCGGCTCGAGCTCGTCCAGGACAGGCACGCCCGAAGGCAGGCCCAACGCCTCGGGCTCGAGAGCGGTGTCATTGGCCGGCACGGGCGCGCGCCCGGTCGAGAACGCCTTGACGGCGGTCTGCTTGACTTTGTTGTCGCGCGACGGCCGCCCAGCCACAGCCGGTCGCTTCCGGTTGGTCTCGCCACCGCGCGCTTTTCTTGCCAGTTTCACTTTCGCTCCTCGTGCGCCCATCGTGCTTGTCTCCGTCGAGCCGCGTCGCGATCCAGACACATCTGGACCCTTCAGGGAT
>CAZPUH010000281.1:0-11534 GCA_964589215.1 uncultured Myxococcales bacterium
GCGCGCGCCCAGCGGACCGACCTCCGTGGCGTACCCCGCGGGGAGCCGGCGAATGACCTCGTCGACGCCCAGCTCGCGGGAGGCCCGGATCAGCTCCGCGTCGGGCGCGCCAGGGGCCGCCAGCCGCAGGTTCTCGAGCACCGTCCCCGAGAACAGCACGTTGTCCTGCAGCACCACGCCGACGTGCTGGCGCAGGCTGCGCTGCGTGAAGTCGCGGATGTCCTGCCCGTCGATCAGCACCGCGCCCTGCTGCGGCTCGTAGAAACGGGTCAACAGCTGCACCAGCGTGCTCTTGCCGTGACCGGTCTGGCCCACGATGGCCACCACGCGCCCGGCCGGCACCGTCAGCGACAGGTCGCGGATCACCGGCGCGCGCACGCCGGGGTCGTAGCTGAACGTGACGCCCGCGAACGACACCTCGCCGCGCGGCTCGCCCGCGCTGCCCAGCTGGCGCGCGCCGGGCTGGTCGACGATCTCCGGCTGCGTGTCGAGCAGCAGGAAGATTCGCTGCGCCGACGCCGCACCGGTCGCGTAGCGGTCGAAGAGATCGCCCAGGTCTTGCAGCGGGCCCAGGAACAGGAACACGTAGAAGAGGCTCTCGGCCACCTGGCCCAGCGTGATGCGGCCCAGCGCCATCTCGCGCCCGCCCACAAGGATCAACAGCGCCATGCCCGCGGCGGACAGCACGCCCGTCAGCGGCAGGAACCAGCCCGTCCGGGCGTTGCCGCGGATCAGCGTCTGGTTGAAGTCCAGCACCAGGTCGCGATAGCGACGCCGGTTCGCCTGCTCCTGCACGGTCTGCTTCAGGATGCGCACGGCGGCCACGCTCTCGACCAGGTGGGCCGTGAACCGGCTGCGCCGCTCGGCCACCTTGCCGTAGTTCGCGGACGCCGCCCGGCGGAACACCAGGATGGCCGGCACCAGCACCGGCACCACCGCCGCCAGCGCCAGGAACAGGCGGGGCGACAGCTGGAACAGCAGCACGCTGGCCACCGCGCAGCGAAGCAGCGCCGACAGCAGCTCGGGCGGTCCCTGGATCACCAGCGGCTCCAGCGCGTCGACGTCGCGGTCCATGCGCGCCACGATCCGCCCCGCCTTGGCGCGGTCGAAGTAGCGGACGCTGAGCCCCTGCACGTGCCGGAAGATGCGCGCGCGCAGGTCGGCCAGCACCGCCAGCGCCGCGGTGCCGGCCAGGTACTGCGACACCGCCGAGAGGCCGAAGCGCGCCACCCAGCAGACCGCCAGCCCCGCCGCCATGACGGCCACGACGCGCAGGTTCCAGGTCCAGCCCGTTGCCGTGCGCGTCAGCCCGTGATCGATGACGTTCCGGATGAACCAGGGGCGCAGGAAGATGAAGCCGACCAGCGCCGTCTCCAGCACCGCGACGGCGGCGATGCGCCCGCGCACGGCTCGCAGCAGCGGCAGCATGCGCCCCCACACGCTGCGTTCCAGCTGCTGCTTGGCCAGCTCCTGCTCGACTTGCAGGTCCTCCAGCCGCGCCTTGTCTTGCTCGGCCTTTTCGCGCGCGATGTGGCTAGGTCGGTTGGCCATGTTCGTCGATCCCCAGAAGCTCGCGGTAGCCGGATTGCGCGCGCGCCAGCTGCGCGTGCGTGCCGGTGGCAACGATGCGCCCGCCCACCAGCAGCGCCGCCCGGTCCGCCAGCAGCACCGTCGACAGCTTGCTGGCCACCACCAGCACGGTGACGGGCCGGCCGCCCGGCGCCGACAGGGTGCGCAGGCCGTCCAGGATGCGCCGCTCGGTCAGGGCGTCCAGCGCGCTGGTCGCGTCGTCCAGCACCAGCACCGGCGGCCGCGCCACCAGCGCGCGGGCCAGCGCCAGCCGCTGTCGTTGCCCGCCCGACAGCGTGACGCCGCGATCGCCGACGCGCGTCTGCAGCCCCTGCGGCAGCTGCTGGACGACGTCGTCCGCGGCGGCCAGGCGCAGCGCGCTCCAGAGGTCCGCCTCGCCGGCGCCCGGCGCGCCGACGCGCCGGTTGGCGGCCACGCTGTCCGTGAACATGAACACCTCCTGCGGGACGACGTGCACGTGGCGGCGCAGATCCGCCAGGCCGACGTCGCGCACATCGCGCCAGCCCCGCGCGTCCGAGCCGACCAGCACCGACCCGGCGTCGGCGTCGACCAGCCGGGGCAGCAGTGCGCTGAGCGTGCTCTTGCCCGATCCGGTGGCGCCCACCAGCGCGACGATCTCGCCGGGCGCGACGGACAGCGAGCAGTCCGTCAGGATGTCCGTGTCGCCGCCTGGCGAGCGGACGCGCACCGCGCTCAGCCGCACGCCCAGCGGTCCGGCGGGAACCGCCGCCCGCGCGGAGCCGTCGACGATCGACGGCTCGGCGTCCAGCAGCTCCATCATGCGCGCGGCCGACGACCGCGCGTCGGCGAAGGTCTGCATGACGCGGCCGATGGCTTCCACACGAAACACGACCGTGTTCATCATCAGCAGCGACGCGACCAGGCTGCCCACGTCCAGCCGCGCGTGCGCCACCAGCCAGGCGCCCAGCACCAGCACCCACACCTGACTGAACGCCACGATCACCTGCGGCACGGGGATGTGCGTGCTCGCGAAGCGTAGCGCCTCGCGCGCGGCGCCGACGAACGTGCCCACGGCGCCTTCGAACCGCGCGATGCGGGACGGCTCCAAGCCAAACGCCTTGATGACGCGCACGCCGTGCACGCCTTCGCTGACGTCCTGGTTGACGGCGTCGAACGCCGCGCCCACCGTACGGTCCAGGACCACCAGCTTGTCGACCTGGCGCACCAGCCAGGCCAGCCCCGCCACCGTGGCCAGCACCGGACCCAGCGCCAGCGATGGCGCGTACCAGGCGATGAGCCCGATCGCGCCGGCGATGACCAGGGTCGTCTCGATCACGTTGCGCCAGACGCTGATCAGCGCGTCGCGCACCTTGTCGGCGTCGCGCGTGGTGCGCGTGACCATCTCGCCGACGCCGTGGCGCAGGTGGTACGCCAGGTCCAGACGCTGCACCTGCACCAGGATGCCGTCGCGCAGACGGCTCAGCAGCTCTTGGCCGATCGTCAGCGACAGCACGCCGGCGGCGTACTGCAGAACGCCGCGCGCCGCCGCCACGCCGACCAGGATCGCGACCCAGCTCAGCGCGGGTCGCATGTCCAGCGCGCCGCCTGCCAGCCGCACGACGGCGCGCCCGCGCTGCAGATCCTCGACGGCGCGCCCCACCAGATGCTGCTGCGCCGCCAGGCCGACGTTCACCGCCACGAACAGCGCCAGACAGATCTCTAACCGGACCGGCATCTTCCGGTAGATGGCAACGCACCGGAGCAGGGGGTGGCGCTACTGCCACCCGCGCCGGCCCTGGATGTTCGGAGTCTCGGCGAATGGATCCGGACTGACGTCCAGCGCGACGCCCACGCTCATGACGGGGTCGCGACCCAAGCAGGCGGCGTGCCATCCACCTGCACGCCCAGCTCGCGCAGCAGCGTCCGGCGATGTTCGTCCGACGGCGCGTCGATGCGTGTGTCGAACACGAACCGGCCCTGGCGCAGGACCAGCACGCGATCGGCCAGCCGCATCGCCTCGTCGACGTCGTGGGTCACCAGCAGCACCGCCGGCTGGTGGACCGCCACCAGCTCGCGCACCAGCGTGTGCATCTGCAGGCGCGTGAGTGCGTCCAGCGCCGCAAACGGCTCGTCCAGCAGCAACAGCTCCGGCTCGCGGACCAGCGCCCGGGCCAGCGCCACCCGCTGCGCCTCGCCGCCCGACAGCGTGGTCGGCCAGGCGCGCGCGTGGCTGGTCAGCCCCACCTCGCCCAGCGCCTTTTCGGCGGCGGCCCGGGTGGCCTTCGCGCGCGGCTGCCCCAGCGTCACGTTGGCGGCCACCCGCAGCGAGGGGACCAGGCGCGGCTCTTGATACACCGTCGTGCAGACGCCGGGGACAAGCACGACGCAGCGGTCGGGCCGTTCCAGCCCCGCCAGGATGCGCAGCAACGTCGTCTTCCCCGACCCGCTGGCCCCCAGCAGCGCGACGAACTCGCCGCGCCGGATCTCCAGCGCGAGCTCGTCGAGCACGGTCTTCGCGCCGAAGCGCTTGGACAGCCCACGCAGGTGCACGGCCAGCCGGCCCGGGCGCAGCGGCGCGCGCCCCGCCTCGTCGGCGCTCAGCCCCAGCGCGCTCATCGCGCGGTGCTCCCGCGGCGCCACGGCATCAGCGTCCGCTCGAGGATCCGGATCATGCCGTCCAGCAACAGCCCCCACGCCGCGTAGAAGACGATGCACAGGACCATGTAGTCCTGGCGGTAGTACTGCTTGGCCAGCAGCACCAGGTAGCCAATCCCCTTGGTCGTGCCGACCTGCTCGGCCGCGATGAGGCCGACGACGGAGATCGCCATGCAGATGCGCAGCGCCATCAGAAGGTTGGGCAGCGCGCTGGGCAGAATCACCGTCGCCAGCAAGCGCCAGCCCTGCAGACCGAAGCTGCGCGCGGCCTCCACCAGCTTGCGGTCGACGCCGCGCACGCCGAGATAAGAGTACGCGTACATCGGAAAGGCCGAGGCAGCGGCGATGAGAACGACCTTGAAGCGCTCGTCGATGCCGAACCACGAGATCAGCAGCGGCACCAGCGCCAGGAACGGCACGGCCCGCAGCATCTGCATCGTCGGATCGACCAGCTCCTCGCCCAGCGCCGTCAGCCCGGCGATCACCCCCAGCACCAGCCCGGCGCCGGCCCCCAGCGTCAGCCCCAACCCGGCCCGGCCGAGTGATGCGAACAGGAACTCGCGCAGCTCGCCGGTCTGCTGCAGCTCCGATAGCGCGGTGATCACCTGGCGGGGCGAGGCCAGCACGCTCTCGGGGATGCGGCCGCTGGCCGTTCCAAACCACCAGCCGGCCAGCAGCAGCGCCGGAACGGTGACCCGCACCAGCAGCGACACCCGTCGCGACCGCGGCCGCACGCCAAGGTAGCGGGGCCTCTTCAGCTGGGCGGCGTCCGACGGAACCGCCCGCAGGGGCAGCGTGGCCAGCGCCCGGAGATCGACCGAACCGCCGAGCGAGTCGCCGGGATCGAGGGAGTCGATGGCAGAGACCTGGCTCATGACCCGATCTCCCCACCAGCGGCGCTGGAAGCAGTCGAGCCCGCGCTGCTGCCTGAGCAGCAGCGGCCCGCCCCCGTTGCGGCCAACGCAGCAACGCGCTGTCCGCGCCGGTGCGGCCGTCCCACGAACCTCGCCTGGCACACCACTTGATGCATGACGGGCGTCCTCACGAGCATCTCCCGTACCAACCACGTGCCGCGATCCCTGCCGAGGAGACCATGCGTTCCACAATCTTTCCGTCGTCGCTGCGTTCCACCGTCCTTCGTCTGAGCCTGAGCCTCTTGCTGGTGGCGCCGCTGGCGCTCGGCTGCCGCCGCGCCACGTCCGAGCCGCCGCCGGCCCCGACGAGCGCGGCCACGACCCCGGCGGCCGTGACGCCCTTCGTCGTGCGCTTCGCCGAACAATCCAACGCCGGGATCTTCGCCTACGCCAAGCGCGAGCACATCCTCGAGCGCGAGCTGGCCAAGGTGAACGCCACCATCGAGTGGGTGCCGTCGCCGGGCGCGTTCAGCGCCACCTTCGACGCCATGAACTCGGGCGCCATCAACGCCTCGGGCGGCGCCATCAGCCCGATCATCGGCGCGCTGGCGCACAACCTGCGGTTCAAGATCTACGGCATCGCCGATCCGGGCAGCACCGTGCGGGCGGGCATCATCTCACCGCCCGGCAGCGCCATCCACGCCGTCAAGGATCTGGTCGGCAAGCGCGTCGCCGTCAACTGGGCCGCACACGGCGACTACATCCTGTTGAAGGCGCTGGCGAACGCCGGGATTCCGACCGCGCAGGTCGAGCGGGTTCCCATCCAGCCGCCCGACGCAGCCGCGGCCTTCGCGACCGGCAAGATCGACGCCTGGTCGACCTTCGGCACCTTCTTCAACACCGCCGTGCGCAACGGCGCGCACGTGCTGGCCATCGAACGCGACATCGACTCCGACGACGTCGGCGTGCTGGCCGCCAGCGAAACGGCCCTGCGGCAGAACCCCGCCGCCTTCCAGACCATCTTGCGCGTCTCGCAAGAGCTGACCGCGCTGGCGCACCAGACCCCGGAGAAGTTCCAGAACATCTTCCGCGACAAGGGCCCGACCGCGCTCTCCGGCGAGGAACTGAAGGACGCCATCGACGACACGCGCGTGCTGCCAGCGTACCGGGTGCCGACCGCCACCGACCGCGCGCGCGTCGAGAAGGTCTCCGAGATCTTCTTCCGCAACCACTCGATCGACCGGCAGATCCCCGTCGACGAGATCGTCTTCGACGTCGACGTCGCGGCCGCCCGCCACGGCTGATCGTTCGCTGCCCGCCTCGGCGGCGATGACCGGCTACAGCGTCTCGCCAAAGAGCTGCAGCAACACTTGCCAGTGGCGTTCGGCGCACGCCGGATCGTGCGTCCCCGTGTCGGCGGGGACGAATCCGTGGCGGGCCGGGTAGGTCACGACCTGATGGTCGACGCCGGCGGTTTGGAGGGCGCGCTCCAGCTCCGCCTTCTGCGCGTCGCTGAAGCTGGGGTCTTCGATGGCGCCAGCCACGTAGACGCGCGCCTTGATCGCGGGGACGAAACGGTGGGGGCTGTCGGGCGCGTCGGTCACCACTCGTCCGGGGTGGAAGGCGGCCGCCGCGGCGACGCGGTCGGGGAAGTGCGCGGCGGCGCAGAGCGCGAGGCGGCCGCCCATGCAGTAGCCGACGACGCCCACCTTCGGCTGGCGCACGTCGGGCCGCGCGGCCAGCTCGCGCAGCAGGGCGGCGGTGTCGCTCATCATGTTGTCGAGGGTCGCCTTCGACATGAAGCGCTCCGTCAGCTCCGCCCTCTTGGCCGGGTCCGAGAACATCGCCTTCGCGTCCATCGGTTCGTACGGGCCCGAACGGTAATAGAGGTCGGGCACCAGCACGTGGTAGCCGGCCGCGGCCAGCCTCTCGCCCAGCGCGAGGATGGCTGGCCGCATGCCGACCCCGTCCATGTAGAGGATCGCGCCCGGCAGCGCGGCCGCCCCGGACGGACGCATGACCCACGTCGGGCAGACGCCGTCGCGCGTGGCGACCTCGGTGCGGCGAGTCTCGACCTTCGGCGCGGGCTGCGACATGCCGCCACTATATGACGGCGTCGCCCCCAAGCACGACGGCCAGCCTCCCCGGTTTCCGCCGCTAGCCGCTTTTGCAAAAGAGTTTTCGTCAACAAGCACCCGCCCGTTCGCAGTTTCCTTCATGGTTTCGCCGCCCCGCCTGCTGCGCGCCGCCCTGCTGTCCGCGCTCTCACTGGCCGCCGCGTCCAGCGCGTCCGCCGCCACGAATCAGTTCCGGGGCGTCAACTGGGGGGATTCCAGGGACAACTTCCAGTCCGGCGTTCTGTACGTGTCGGGTCTGTCCGCCTCCGACACGTACGACTCGGCGCTGGCGACCGGCACCAGCGTCATGACGCAGTTTGCTTCGAAGCTGGGCGCCAACGCCGTTCGGATGCCGATCAACGAGGCGACGGTCTCCGGTTACTGGAAGACGTACACGGGCGCCATCGAAGGTGTCCTGTCGAAAGGCAGCGTCGTCCTCTGCTACTGGGACAGCGACAAGACCAACAAGCCGGCGGACATGAACGCGTTCTGGAACATGTGGAAGACGGTCGTCGACAAGTACGGCGCCAACGCGAACGTCTACTTCGAGGTCTTCAACGAACCGAACATGTACAGCACGGCCGACCTCATCTCGCTGTACACCAGCTGGCTGGCGCAGTTTCCGACGGTCCCGAAGAACAGGGTCATCCTGGACGGGACCGGCGACGCGCAGAACGTTCCCAACGTCGGCTCGGCCACCGCGCTGGCGGACTGCCTCCTGGCCGTACACGACTACAGCTTCTTTGGCTCGGACACCTGGACCAGCGAATCCCAGTGGGTGAGCCAGTTCAAGGGTGAAGTCGGCAACTACGCCGATCGCACCGTGTGCACGGAGTGGGGCGGGCCGATGAGCCCGGGCAGCAAGAACGGGGTCAGCTACGGCTCCCTCGACTACAGCAAGTCTCCGACCAACTACTTCGAGGCCTACATCCGCGGGATGAGCAGCCAGCTGCGCGCCTGGAACATGGGCAGCTTCTACTGGGCCGGATTGAAAGACGGAGACTGGTACAGCATGACCACGCGCAGCGGAACCGGGGCCAGCCTGGTCCTGTCGGTCCCCAACCCGTCGGGGCTGGCCCAGCTGCAGAATGCGTGGACCGGCGCGAGCCCGTCGGGCAGCGCGGGCGGCGGCGGCCGCGGCGGATCCTGTCCCGGCGGCGCCGCCGGTGGCGGAGTCTGGGGCGGCGGCGCCGGCGGCGCGCGACTGAGCACCGGAACGGGCGGCAATCCCGGGACGGGCGGCGCCACGGCGGCCAGCGGTGGCAGTGGTGGGACGCCGCGGCCCGGCACGGGGGGCGCTCCCGCCGGAAACTCGGGCGGCGGCGCTGGATCCTCCGTCGCCGCGGGCGGCACGCCGGGCGCTGCTGGCGGAAGCATCGGCACCGGAGGAGGCGCCGGCACCGCGGCGATGGCCTCGGACGGCAGCTCCGGGTGCTCGTGCGCGGTAACCCGGGAGTCAGGCAGTGGCCCCCTGGGTTTGCTGCTGGCCACGTTCGGCGCGTCGAGCGTCACGAGCCTGAGACGACGCCGGCGTCGGAACACCTGACGGGACGCGCCTACGCGGGCGGTTGAGCTTGCCGCGCCCCTGCGCCTTTGGCGCTGCGCAGACCGTCCGCCGAGATCGTGAGGACGACGGCGTCGCCGACGGATTGAACGTGATCCGTGGGAACCTCGATGGTGCCGGCGCGAAACAGACTGTGGTCTGCCCCGACCTGCTCGGCGACGTTGCTGCGCAGCTTGATCCGGACCGCCTTCACCGACCACGCGTCGGAGTCGAGGATGATCGCGACCACCTGTCCGATCGCGTTGCCGTCGGCACCAATCACCGTTCTGTCTCGCAGGTCGACGTCCGTGATTTCCATCGTCCCTCCCGTGTTGAACCTGGCCACGCGCCGTCAAAGTGCATCCGGTGTCCGACGGATGCCGCGTTTCGGGCAAGCTTGTCGGCTCAGGTTGGCCGTGACACGCTTTACCCATGAGGCGCGGCTGGCTGGTCTTCGCCTGGATGGGCCTCATCGCGATCGGCTGTGGCGGATCGACGCCGAATGGATCAGCCGGATCTGCCAGCGTCACGGGCTGCGAGCCCGGCGCGGCGCTCGCGGGCGCGGCCTACGACGTCCAAAAGTCGCGCTTCGCCTTCGGCTCGACGCCGACCGAGGACGACTCGGGCGGATTCGTGCGCTGGGTCGGCGCCGACGGCGTGGTCGCGATCCAGCAGAGCGGCGGGGAGCTCGGCATCTTGAACGCCGGCGCCCCCGAAGCGGCTCTTCCCGACTGGAGCACCGACACGGCGGCATTGACCGTGCACGTCACCACCTACTTCGCCGGCTTCGGCGTCAGCGCCTGCCAGGTCGCGAACGCTCAGATCAACGCCGGATCCGGCGGGCGCACCGTCGACCTCGCGCGCGCGATCGGCGACATCCCCGTCGCCGAGTCGCTCGCGTACGCGCGCTTCGACGACCAGGACCAGTCGACCAGCGAAGGTCTCTACTGGCCGGCAATCCCGGCCGACGTCGTCACCGCCGCGCGCGCGTTCCAGGCCAAGCTCACCGACCCGACGGAGCTCGCCGCGTACAAGGCCAAGCTGCCGGCGGACGCGCAGGGCGACGGCGCCGTCGTCCTGCACCACACGAGCTCGTCGTCGACGGCGCCGTTTGCCGCCGCCGCGACGTACGACGTCGCGACGCCTCCGGGCCCGCTCGGCCGCGGCTCGACGCTCAGCTTCGACGCCGACGGCAATCCGGTACCGACGAGCTGAGACGCCGTCCCCGCGGCCGACGCTACGGGACCGTGAGCACCAGGGTCCAGTCCGTGAAGCCGGTGCCGTTGTTGCCGGGGACGGTGAACGTCTGCTTTCCGGTGTTGGGGAACGTCCCGATCGCCGTGTAAGCGCCCGTGGACGGGTTCAGCCAGCGAGCCGTCGTCTGGCCCGACATGTTCGTCATGTCGATCGTGAAGCTGCCCGTGTGCGCCGGTGGCACGTAGGCGACCAACAGCGTGCCGGCCGGGTTCGCGGCGGCGGTGACCATCGTGCTGCGGCCGAGGTCATCCTCCGAGCCGATTCCCGCCGTCACCAGGTCCTTGGCCCCGAACCCGTCGGGAATCAGCTGCTGCCAGGCGATCGAACGAACGAACGCGTTCAGGTTCGCCATGTCGCGGGCGCCCTGCGTGTTCAGGTGCTGCTGCCAGACGCCGGGGGTGAACGGCCAGATGTAGCCGTTGCCGCTCATGTAGCCGCCAATCGTGGACAGCCAGCCCCACCACTGGAAGCGTCGCACCGGTTGCGTCGCGTTCGGGTTGACGTCGTTGCCGTCCGCCCCCTCTTCGTCATACGGCTCTTCGAGAAGGAACGCGGGCTCCGCCGGCGTGTGCGCGTACGCGCGGCGCCCCTGGATGATCGTTGCGCCCGCCCAGCTGTAGGCGCCGTTGAGGGTCATCGACGAGCCGAAGTTCGGCTGATCGACGGCGTTGCTCTCCGACGTCCATTCGGCCGACCAGAACGTCGAAGCGCCGCTCACCGACCTGACCCCCGAAAGCAGGGCCGACTCGACCGCCAGCTGCGCGGACGTGAACTGATTGGTGTCCGTCCCGTAGTCGCCGCCCGCCATCCAGATCACGTTGCCGCGCGTGGCGAAGAGGTTACCCAGATACGCGCCGTAGGCTTGCATGCGAGCGCTGCCGTTGGCCGTCATCTCGCCCATCCAGCCCTCTGATTCCTCGCCGTTGAAGCCGACGTAAGCGGGGAACATCAGCACGGCGATCCCGTTCGCGGCGCACTGGTCGACGAACTGGGCGACGAAGTTCCAGTAGGCGGGGTTGGGCGTGCTGAAGTCGGGCCCGTCGGTGTTGATGTTCTTGTAGGTCAGGTTGCCGTTCCAGGCGCTCCCACCCAGCGTCTTGAGGAAGGGCGCGTCGCCCGCGCCGTCGAACGGGATGTTGGCTGCCCTGGAGTCTCGCCAGATGGCGGCGAGCTCGATGGCGTCATATCCCTTCGACAGCGTGTCGGCGAGGAACAGGTTGGCGTCGGACACCAACAGCGAAACCACGTTCCACGCGGTGCGCCCGAGGATCGGAAACGGGGTGCCGTGGGCGTCCTGCAGATAGCGTCGGTCGGACGAGTACGACAACGGGAACGCGGTCACGCCGCCGTCCGGGGAAGTCACCTGGCCAGCCTGCCCGCCTGGGCCGCCGCCGCCCGTGCCGGGCTGCCCGCCTGCGCCGGCGTCCGGCGAGCCCGAGCCGCCCGAGCCAGTGGCCGCAGTGGCTCCCGCCGATCCAGGACCGCCCGCCTGGCCCGATTGGCCGGCCACGGCTCCGCCGGCGCCGGGCTGCCCGCCCGCGCCCGCCGAACCGCCCC
>CAZPUH010000282.1:0-4874 GCA_964589215.1 uncultured Myxococcales bacterium
GGCGTTCGTGTTGGACCAGGTGTCGCCGTTCTGGAGCGAGCCGTCCGTGAACAGCTCGTTGTTCCGCATGGCGTTGATCATGTCGATGCCGTCCTGCAGATACGTGCCGCCCTTCCACTGGTCGGACGCCATCAGCAGCGCGAAGGCGATGTCCTCGTCCGCGTCGGTCGCCGAGCCGGCCCCGCCCGAGGCGATCGACAGGCCCGCGGTGAGGTGCCAGTTCATGAGGCCGTTGACGTCCAGGTTGTTCTTCGTGAAGGCCCAAAGCCCGTCGAAGGTCGCCTGGTCGTTCATGTACACCGCCGCCAGCATGCCGTAACCCATCCCCTCCGAGACGGTGTCGCTGCCGTTTTCGGGGCGCTGCACGCGCAGCCCGCCGTTCGCGCTGACGACGTACGTTGCCTTCCAGCTGTTGTATGCCGTCTGCGTCGCGGTCGACGCGCCCGTTGCGGCGGTCAGCATGCACTGGCCGGTCGCCTTGTTCTGTGGGAACGCGAACCCCTTGCCCGTGCCCAGCCCGTTGCCGGCGCCGCTGTTGCCACCGCCCGTGCCCGTCGAGCCGCCGGTGTTGCCGGTGCCGCCGCCCGTCCCCGCGCTGCCACCCCCGCTGGAGCCGCAGGCCGCCAGGGCCAGCGCGGCCGGAAGACAGATCGATGCCAAGAGATGACGACGTCCCATTCTGGTCTCCTTAAGGTGTTGCCGAAGGTAAGAGTAAGAGCGTGACCGGGATGGACCGCCGTCGCTACTTCTTCTGGGCGGCCGCCTTGTCCTTGCGCGCTTTGCCGCCGTGCGCCTTGGCGCCCGTGCCCGCCTGCTCGTCGAGGAACGCCGTGACCCAGGCCAGCGGCGCGTTCCAGTTGATGGCCTCCTCGTTGGCCGACCAGGCCTCGATGTTGTCCGCGTAGCACTTCTCGGGCGCGCAGCCCTGCAGGCCCGCGGCCTGCACGTAGGGGTCCTGCAGGCCCGAGTTCGCGCCCCCCGACAGCACGCCGGGAGGCGGCGGCGGGAACGCGGCGTTGGCCTGGTGCGCCCAGAACCGGTGGTGCGGGTTCATCAGCGGCCGCTCGCCGTACCCGGTGACGAACGACTTGTCGAGCGGGTTGCGCCCCAGCACGTAGTTCAGCGCCTCGGCCGCGGCGTTCAGGTACTTCGAGTCGCCCGCGAAGTCGTGCGCCAGCCCGAGGATGAGCGCGTTGTTCAGGATGAACGAGTTCGATCCCCACGGGTAACCCTTGGCGCCCGGCTTGAACGGCACGCGGTAGCCCTGCTGATCGACCAGCGCCTGGAACGCGTCGGCGGCCGCCTCGATCGAGACCTTGCAGTCGTCGATGTCCTTCGGCGGCAGCGTGTTCGGGACGATCGCCAGCGAGATCGTCCCCAGCGCGGAGGTGCTCCCCCAGTCCAGCGAGTTGAGGATGCCGTCGCCGCCCACGGAGAGCGGGACCTTCTTGTAGAAGGGCGACTTCTCGAGCGCCGCCTTGTACACGTCCTTCTTGGTCGTGATGAACAGCTCGGCCGCCGCCCAGTAGAACTCGTCGTCGACGTGCATGTCCTCGTACGGGCCGCCGCCGACCGCCGACGTGCCGGCGTACACGGCCGGGTTGGCCTGCGCCGCGGCCCAGGCCTTTTCGGCCGCCGCCAGGCACTTGGCCGAGAAGGCCTTGTCCAGCTTCTCCCAGATGCGAGCGCACTGCGCGGCGGTCGCGGCCAGGTTCAAGGTGGCGGCCGTCGACGGGGGCCACAGGTAGCGCGGCTGCGGGTCCTGCTCGGGGCGTGTCGCCAGCGCGGTCCACTCCTTGTCGTGGATCTTGTGGTGCGCCATTCCGGCCTTGGGCTGGCCGTCGGGCACCTGCATCTTCAGCAGGAACTCCATCTCCCAGCGCGCCTCGTCCAAGAGGTCGGGGACCTTGTTCTTCTTCTCGGGGATGTTGAGCTTGCCGTCGGCGAAGTCGCCCGCCGTGCCGCGGGCGGCGGCGCGCTCGTACTGGTTCATCAACGTCCAGGCGGCGATGCCGCCGTTGACGACGTACTTGCCCTGGTCGCCGGCGTCGTACCAGCCGCCGCTGACGTCCAGCTTGTACGTGCAGCCGGAGCCGGGCAGACAGGGGACGTCCTTGTCACCCTGGTTCGGCGCCACCTGCACGTGACCGGCCGCGTGCGTCCACTGCTTGCCGCCCGCGTACGGCATCGCGATCTCGATCCCGCTGCGCGTCTGGTAGAAGTAGGCGAGCGCGTCGTACTTCAGCTTGCGCACGACGTCGGCGCCGATGTCGAACGGGTGGCTGGTGTCGGCGCCCACCTTCAGCGTGTAGTCCTTGCCCGGCGTCTTCACCGCCGAGAAATCGATGACCTGCACGTCGTCGCCGGACGCGGCGTCCTTGCCGAACGGCTTGGTCTCGCCGCTGGCGACGACGCCGCCGCCCTTGCGGTGCAGCTCCCATTTCAGCGGCGCGGTCTGGCTGGTCTTCACGGTCGCCAGTTTGGGCAGGTCCGGCAGGTAGCCGGTCTGGTTGACGAGCACGTTCGGGACGGGCGCCTCTTCGGCGGAGACCTTGTCGCTCTTCTTGAACTGCGGGTCGTCGAGGTGGATGTCGTCGAAGCAGACCGTGTAGGGCGCGGCCGTGTCGCCGGCCATCGCGCCGCCGAAGTGGAACGCCAGCTCCGCCGTCGCGTCGTCGTCGGACTCCATGGTGAACGCGCCGACGAACGTCTGCGGGTGGGTCGTCAGATCGACGGTGTCGGTCCAGTACTCCTTGTACGGCGGGCCGGACATGCCGACCTTGGCCTTCACCTGCACCGGCTTGGTGGCGTGGGCCATGTACGAGATCGTGTAGGTGTGGCCTTTGCGGATCACCATCTCGCGGTGGCGCGCCTGCGCGTCCCACGGGTTCACGCCCTTGTTGGTGACCGTGACGCAGAACTGGCCGTCCTTCACGGCGGCGGTGCCCGTTCCCGGGGACGTGAACGACGTCGTCCAGGGGATGTACTTGCCCCCCTCGAAGCTGTTGTTCTTCAGCAGCTCGTGCCCCGACAGCGGGGGGACGTGGACCCCCGGTGAGCCGTTGGTGGGCGCGGCGTTCCAGTCCATGGTGGACGTGTCGACGACGGCCGCGCCCGGCGGCGTGGCGGGGGCGGCTGCCGCGGCTGCCGTCGCGGGCGTGGCCGCGGGCGCCGTGGACTGAGCGGCGGGCGCCGTGCAGGCTGCCATCGCGAGCGCCGCGAAGGAAAACAACGCGCGCGAACGGGATCCGCGCAAAGAAGCTACGGTCTCGGGCATAGGTCGATCCTCGGGGGGGGAGGCCGGCGTGCTGCCGGCGGGCGAGACCCTACCCCGAAACCCCGTGGCCCGGAAGCCGCGCCGGTCGCCGCGCAGCGGCGTTGGGCTGTCACATGGGCTCGGTGCCGTAGACGAGGACGCCGTTGATGTAGCCGGTGATGTGTGGATTCGGGTTGTAGGGCGGCACGTTGGGACTGGCCCCTGTCGGGCAGGACTGGAACGAGTAATCCATCGTCTGGTCGCCGAGGAACATCCCGCTGAAATTCATGGCGTTGAACCGCAGCTGGATCTGCCCGCTGTCGCTGAACAGCGCCAGCGTCGGCGCCTTCGACGTGAACCCGACCTCGAAATACTCGTTGGCGCCCGTGCGCGGCGGCGACACGGCCACGAACTTGGACGTGATCGTCGATGACGCCAGCATCGCGTAGTCGACCGTCAGCGAGGGCGGGTCCGTCGTCTCTCCCAGCTGGAACCAGTAGCGGAAAGTGACCTGGGACAGCGGAAGTCCCGTCGACGCGTTGTTGACGACGTCGACGACGACCTTGCCCTGCTTCGGGTTGGTGCCGTCCTGGCACGCCGCATCGATGACCAGCTTGCAGTTCGCGCAGCTCGCGCCGCCGCCCGCGCCCGCACCGCCGGATGTCCCGCCGATGCCCCGCCCGCCGGCGGCGCCGGACACGCCCGCCGTCCCCGACGCGCCGGCGCGCGAAGAGCCTCCTCCGCTGCCGTTTGCGCCGGCGCCCCCTTCCGCGCGGCCCGCGGTGCCGCCGCTTCCGGTGGTGCTGGCGCCGGCCAGTCCCGTGACGCCGCCCGTCGCGGCCAGACCGCCGGTGCCGATGACGGGCCCGCCGGCAGCGCCGCCGGTGAGCCCGGTGCTGCCACCCGACGCCGTCAACCCGCCGGTGCTGCTGGCGAAGCCGCCGGTGCCCGTCGCGATGTTGCCGGTGCGAAAATATTCGTCCGGCCCCTGGCAGGCGAACACCAAGAACCCGCCCGTGGCGGCCGCGATCAGGCCGGCTCGGGCCTGTCGTGACCAACCAGAAGCTCGGGTCTTAAGCACAGGGAAAACCTCAGGAAGACGGCCAGTCTACCCCGAAGGGCCCCTCGCTCAAGCGGGAAGGCCGGGGGCGCCGGTTTTGGCTTCCGCCGGATCACCGCCTCAATACGTCGTGAAGTAGGCGTAGGAGTAGTTGCCCGCGCCGGCTTGCATGCAGAAGCCGCCGTTCACGGGCGCGGGCAGCGTGAACGTGCCGCCCGTCGCGCAGTCGAGCGCCTTTCCGTTGACGCTGAAGGTGCGCGGCGCGACGAAGTTCCCGCAGACGAGGTGGGTGACGTTGCCGACCACGTCGTTGCAGGTCGCGCCCGTTCCGAGCCCGCCCGAGTTCGCCATCGGCGCGACGGCGGTCGGGTTGCTGCACAGGCCCGCGCAGGGCCCCGTGCCGGAGCTGCCGGCCGCCCCCGTGCTGCCGCCACTGCCCGCGGCGCCGATGGCGCCACCCGTGCCGGCGCCGCGCGAGCCCGCCGCGCCGCCGCCGGCGACGCCGCCGGTGGCGATGACACCGCCGGTGCCGACGACTCCGCCCGTTCCGACGGTGCC
>CAZPUH010000283.1:0-4491 GCA_964589215.1 uncultured Myxococcales bacterium
AGAATGTGCTCCTGGCCAGCTTCATGCGCGCACGCACGGGAGGTACGAAGTGATTTCCTACAAGTTCGCTCGCCGGTCATTCCTTCGCGGTCTGGGCGCCGGTTCGGCGGCCGTGATGCTGCCGTTGCTGCGGTCGATCGAGGCACGCGCCGCCGGGGCCGCCGCGCCGTTGCGCTTCCTCATCATCCACCACCCGCTGGGGACGGCGCCCGGTCTCGCCAACTGGCGGCCGAACGCCAGCGCGACGACCACCAACTTCACTCTCCCGGTGGAGAGCGCGCCCTTCGCGCCGCTGCAGAAGTACATGGTCATGGTCGACGGCGTGAACTGCGTCACCGCCACGTCCGGCAAGGACACGACTGGCAACCACGGCGGACAGAACACGCACGAGGGCGGCATGGTCGCCCTCATGACGGGTGTGCCGACGCTGGGCAGCGTCGGCCAGCAGGATCACTGCGCCGGTGGCCCCTCGATCGATCAGGTCTTCCTGCAGAAGTCGCCCGTGCTCGGCGGGACGAACTTCGGGAGCCCGACGCCATTCCAGTCGCTGCAGCTGGCGGCGGACGTGCGTTCCGACCGCGACGAGAAGGCGCCGCGCGTGCTGTCCTACCTGGCCCCGAAGAGCGGGGTCAGCGATCCCGACCAGGCGCGGCAGCCGCTGTTCCCGGACACGTCGCCGCTGAACGTCTACAACCGGATCTTCGGCGGGGCGCTGCCGAGCGGCATGAACGGCGCACAGGTGCTGGCGCAGAAGGAAAGCGTCATCACCTACCTCAAGGCCGATCTGACCCGCATGCAGTCGCTGGTCCCCGCCAGCGAGAGGGACCGGCTGTCGGCTCACGCCGAGGCGATCAACGAGCTCGAGAAGAGCCTTCAGGCCATGTACGGGACGACGACGACCCAAAACGGGGTCTGCACGAAGCCCACGGCGCCGCAGAACTTTTCGAACACCAGCAGCGGCAAGCAGGGGTCCGGGACGGTCTACAGCGATCTCGGCGGCGTCGATTATTACATTCCCGGGCAGTCGACCAGCCACCCGCACCTGGATCTGGGGCAGGCCCAGCTGCGGCTGATCAAGGCCGCCTTCCTGTGCGATCTGTGCCGCGTGTCGACCTTCATGTGGTCGGCGGGGACGAACTGGGTCGTGTTCCCGGGGACGTTCCAGGGCGCCACGATCGCCGGCAACCTGCAGTCGACGCCGCACCACCCGCCCAGCCACGCGGGCGACGCGGCCACCAACGCCTGGCTGAACCAGGTCGACCAGTTCTACTCGCAGGCGACGTCGACGGTGCTGCAGGAGTACGCGACCACGCCCGACATCGACGGCAACATGCTGATCGACAACACGGTCATCGTGTACTTCACCGAGGTCGCGCGCGCCTACGACCACAACCAGCAGAACATCCCGCTGCTGATCTTTGGCGGCAAGAACACCAAGGTGAAGGGCGGCACGTACCTGAAGGTGACCGACGGGTCGCTGGGGACGCAGACCGGCGGCACCGGCAACCGGCCCTTCAACGACGTCTGGTTGGCACTGGCGCCCGTGTTCGGCGTGACCATGAATAGCCTGGGCGACAAGACCCAGTACACGGGCCCGCTGCCCGGCATCGTGTCGACGTAGCGGTCGCCAGCAGTTCAGATCATCAAGGAGCTTCGATGAGGACCGGTTCGGTGTGCGCGGGCGTCTGCCTGGCGCTGTTGTCTACGTTTGCGATCTCTTGTTCCAGCAGCGACATGATGGCGACCACCGGCGGCACGGGCGGAAGCCAGGGCGGCGGGACGGGCGGTAGCGGCGCGGGAGCGACGGGGATCTGCGGCTCGCTGATGAACTACGTGGCGACCACCAGCAAGGCGCCGTCCTTCGCGACCGACATCTATCCGATCTTGAGCGCAACGGATCCCGGCTCGGCATCGAAGCCGGCGCCCGGGTGTGGGCAGACGATCCTCTGCCACGGCAGCCCGGCGGTCTTCATCAACATGGCCTCCACGGCCACGCTGTCGTTCGTCGACGCGCCGGCGGCGGTGAAGACGGCCTTGCTCGCGCCGTCCGTCAATGCGCCCTCCATGAAGCGCGTCGACCCGGGGCACGTCGGCAGCAGCTTCCTGGCCTACAAGATCTCGGGCGCGAGCGGCATCGCCTGCGTGAACTCGTCGTGCCCGGCCGGCGTCACCGTGGGGAACACGAAGCCCTGCGGCGACCCGATGCCCAACGCCAACGGTTTGGGCGGGACGGCCGCCATGCTCTCGGACGCGGACCGCACGAAGATTCTCGACTGGATCGCGCTGGGCGCTCACGATTGAGCGATGCAGCTGATCCAGCTCGAAGACGTCATTCCTCGCCCCTATCAGGACCAGCTGGAAGCGGAGACGTCCGCGCTGGGTTGGTACTTTCATAAAGAGACCGCCCGGCCGGGGCTGGCCTTCGCGCGCAACTACTCGGGGTTCTTTCACATGGCGTTCGACGCCGCGTCGCCGGCGCCGGTCCAGTCGGCCATCAACGCGCTGCTGGTGCCGTTGCTGTTCGTGTCGCTGGACAAGGCCAAGCTGAAGTTGAACGACCTGATCCGGGTGCGGCTGGGGATGTTCCCCGAGAACCCGCTGCAGGTCCCGTTTCACAACCCGCACGTCGACTTTTACGACCCGCACCTGGTCGGCCTCTACTACGTCAACGATTCGGACGGCGACACCGTCGTGTTCAACGAGACCTGCGACAAGGTCGGCCTCGAGCAGTCCGTGACCTACGCGAATCAGGGCAAGTTCACCGAGCTGGCCCGCATCGCGCCCAAGAAGGGGCGCATGGTGTTCTTCGACGGGCGCCACTATCACGCCAGCATGCACCCGACCGCTCACCCGCAGCGGATCGTGGTCACCTTCAACTTTCGATAGCCCGGGGCGGCGTGTAGGCTGACGCGCGGAGATGCCTTTCACGCCCGCCATGGCCGCCGGACTCGCGTGCGTGCGCTGCGCCGGAGGCCCGCTGGACGTCGTGGCCAACTCGTTGCGCTGCGCCGCCTGCCAGACCCGCTACCCGTTCGTCGGAACGATCCCCTGCCTGGTGCCCGATCCGCCCCTGTGGCACGCGCAGTGGTTGAACCGCCTGGCCGAGTTCGAGGCCGACACGCGCGCCACGCTGGCGCGCTGGCGGGCCGAGGCTGACGCCGGCGCCGCCCAGCTGCCGGCGCGCACGCGCGCCCGGATCGACCGCGTCATCGCCGCCTGCGAGGACCAGCGCGCGCGGGTCGAGGCGCTGTTCGAGGACGTGCGGCAGGGGCAACCCCAGCTGCTGCCCACGCGGCCCGAGCCCGGCGCCAACCCGCTGCTGGAGTTCTCGGAGAACCTTTTCCGGGACTGGGTGTGGGGGAACAAAGAGGCGGAGCTCACGCGGGCGCTGGTCGCGAACGCCGTGGACCAGCCGCTGGGGCGTCTGGCCGTCTACGGCGCCGGCACCGGGCGCCTGGCGCTGGACGTCCACCAGTCGCTGGCGCCCGTCGAGACCTGGGCGCTGGATCTGAACCCGCTGCCGGTCCTGGTGGGCGAGCGCCTGGTCCGCGGGGAGACCGTCACGCTCCCCGAGTTTCCGGTCGCGCCGCACGGCGAAGCCGACGTCGTCATCCAGCGGGACCTGCACTGCCCGATGCCGGTGCGCGAGGGCTTTTCCTTCGCCTTCGCCGACGCCTTGCAGCCGCCGTTCGCGCCCGGGTCGCTGGACACCGTGTTGACCGCCTGGTTCGTCGACGCGACCGGCCGGGACTTTCGCGAGACGGCCGCCGCGGTCAACCGCGTGCTGCGGCCCGGCGGGCTGTGGGTGAACCTGGGACCGCTGCGGTTCAAGGAGAGCCTGGCCCAGAACTACACCATCGAGGAGATCTGGGACCTGGTCGCGTCGAGCGCGTTCGACCTCGGCAAACGGGGGCGCGAGGACGTCCCGTACTTCGATTCACCCGCCAGTGGCTCGCGCCGCATCGAGACCGTCTTCTGGTTCGGCGCGCGCAAGACGGGCGAGGCGCCGCCTTTCGTCGCGGCGGACGACACCCCGGCGTGGATCACCGACCCCAGCCTGCCGATCCCGCTGACGCCGCAGCTGGTCGCCTTCGGCCAGAAGTCGGTGTTCGCCGGCAGCGTCCTGTCGCTGATCGACGGCGCGCGCTCCCTGTCGCAGGTGGCCGCGGAGATGGGGCGGCTCTGGGGGTTCGATTCCGCGCGCATCATGGACCAGCTCCGCGCCTTCTTCGCGACGCTGCCGCTCGACGGCTGATCCGCCTCGCGCGAGCTCAGAGGATGACCGGTGGGCGCTTCGGGACCTCCGGGCGCCCGCTGGCCTTCGAGCGGTAGGCGGCGTCCATGTACGCGAAATCCGCGAAGATGTCCTCCAGCGCCAACGCCGGGGGGCGGCCCGTCTCGGCGGCGGCGAGGAAGTCGGCCCACATCGCCCGGTATCCGCCCCCGTCGCGAATGGTCGGCAGCATCCAGCGGCGCCCGCCGGGGCCGTAG
>CAZPUH010000284.1:0-3652 GCA_964589215.1 uncultured Myxococcales bacterium
CTTCCACACGCGCGGGCCGACGTCCGAGTTCTTGTACTTGAAGTAGACCTTCCCGTTCTCCTGCAGCTCGCTGCGCCAGGAGCCGATCGTCGTGCGCCACGAGCAGAGCGGGATCTTCTGCCCGTTCCAGCGCACGAACAGCGTGAGGTGCGGGTAGTGGTCGCGGCGCTGCTCGATCGGCTTGCCGCGTGCGTCGAACGGGAAGTCGTACCAGACGTCGCCGCGGTCGATCTCGGCGGCCAGATCCATGTGGTCGCCATAGTAGGCGGGCAGCGGCGGGGCCTTGAAGGCCACGTGCAGCGTCGGAAAGCCGGCGTGATGCTGGCGCAGGAACGCGACCGCGTCCTCGGGCGTCGCGACGCCCATCGCGGCCAGCAGCGCGGCGACGTGCTCGCCGATGACGTCCGCGACCGGGTGCACGGCGCCGGCCTCGTCGCGCCAGGAGGGCGGATCTTTTTTGTGCGTGAGGTTGATCGAGCCGTCCTCGACGATGGCGGCGGCGTCGGCAACCCGCTCGGCCAGCACGCGCTTGAGAGTGTCGAGGATGGCGGCGCGCGTGGGCGCCAGCAGGGCCGCCTGCGTGTCGCCGCCCAGGAAGCCCCAGCCGAAGATGTCGTTCTTGCGCTCCCAGCGGGCCAGCGCCTCGTGGGTGGGCAGGTCGAACATGCCCGGCGTGAAGCGGCGAGGCGAGAGCAAGCCTTCGCAAACCAGGCGTGCCTGCGCGGCCCGCACGGCGCGCACCCGGACCTGGCCCTTCACGGCGCGGTCGGCGCGGGCGCGGGCCTTCGGATCGGCGCGCAGCGTGGCGATCGCCGCTTCGGGCGAAGGCGTCAGTCCGGGCGACCGCGCGCCGGCCTCCTTCAACATCCAGGCGCCGTCGTGGACCGCCTGCTCGTAGTCGCGCTTGGCGTGGTCGCGGTCCAGGTAGCCGACCTCGCCCGTGAACGCCTCGAGCCCGTCGTGGTCGACGGCGTCGAAGCAGGCCTCGCGCTCGGGCGCCGTATCCTCGTCGGCGCGTGCCGCCAGCACGGACAGCGACGGCGGGATGCCGAAGACCTCCAGGTAATTGCGGGTTCTGTCGCCCGGCTTCAGCGGCTGGCCGTCGGGATCCAGCCGCTCGTTGGCGAGCCCGACGAACGTCTCGCGGTAGGCGTTGGGCTTGGCCCCGTCGCCCGTGCCGTCCTGCAGGATGAAGGGGGCCCAGGCGTCGCTGAGGTCCACGTCCAGCAGCCCGGCCGCGCGCGCCGCCTCGACCGTCGTCTTGCGGGCGGCGCCGTGGTCATAGGCGTAGGTCTCGCCGGCGGCCAGCGGCGGCAGGGGAGGGCGGGCAGGGATCGGCGGCCGCGTCGGCCTGGCCGCGACGGGGGGGCTGGCCGCCGGGGCTGGTGGCGGCGGGGCGGTGCGGTGGCGGCAGCCGGCAGCCACCCCCAGCGCGCACGCGAGCGCGAGGCGGCGCACGGGCAGGCGGCGGTCGGGGCGCGGCACGGCGCGGATCTTAGTTGATCAAAGCCCGGCTCCGTCAACGCCGTCCCCGTGACCTGCGCGAATCAGTCGCGAAAGTTCACGAACTGCAGATCGACGCCGTAGTCGCCCTTGCGCAGGAAGGCGATGGCCGCCTGCAGGTCGTCGCGGTTCTTGCCGGTCACGCGCAGCTCGTCCCCCTGGATCTGCGCCTGGACCTTGATCTTGGCGTCCTTGATGGCGCGGACCATCTTCTTGGCGGTCTCGGTCTCGATCCCCTGCTTGATGAGGATGAGCTGCCGCACCGTCTGGCCACCCGCGGCCTCGACCGCCTGCGGGTCCAGCGCGCGCTGGGACACGTTCCGCTTGGCCATGCGCTCGCGCAGGACCGTCAGCGCGGCCGTCGCGTGCGGCTCATCCGACGAGCGCAGGACGATTCCCTCCGGCTTGCGTTCGAGGTCGGTGTTCGTGCCGCGAAAGTCGTAGCGCTGGGCCAGCTCCTTGCGGGCGGTGTTCAGCGCATTGTCGAGCTCCATGAGATCGATCTTCGAAACCACGTCGAACGACGGCATGGCCGCATCTTAAGTCGAAACTTTCGCCGAAAATCCCCATTCAGTTCCCTCCACGGACTGGCCGATGATCGAGATCGGAGGCCATACTTGTTCATGGCGCAGGCCCCCGCCGCCCATCCCGCAGAAGCCGAGGAGCACGCGGTGCCGACGACCGCGGCGGCCCGGTTCGTGCGGGCCGAGCATCTGGACCCGGGGTACGCGCCAGGCCGACACGTCGCCCTGACGGTCACGCTGGCGGGGATGCTTGCCGGCGTGGGGGCGCTGCTGGCGCGCCGCGCGCGCCCCGTCGACTGGGTCATGGCGCCGGCGTTCTTCGTGGTGGCGAACTTCATCGAGTGGATGGTGCACCGCCACCCGATGCACCGTCCGCTGCAGCCGCGGATCATGTACCGCAACCACGCCATGCTGCACCACATCGCGTTCACCGAGGCGAACATGCCCGTCACGCGCCCCGCCGAGCTGGGGCTGGTGATGATGCCCTGGTACACGATGCTGGGGCTGTTCGTGATCGCGTCGCCGGTGCTGGTGGGGGCCGGCGTGCTGCGTGGGCCCGGGCTGGCGGGCGTGTTCCTGCTGGCGGCGGTGGCGTACTTCTTGATGTACGAGACGCTGCACGCCCTCTACCACCTGCCCGACGCGACGCTGGAACGCGTGCACGTCGGGCGGTGGAGGTGGTTCCGGGCGCTGCGGGCGCACCACGCGCACCACCACGTGCTGGGGCGGATGGCGCACGTCAACTTCAACGTGACCTTCCCATTGATGGACCGCCTGCTGGGGACCAACGAGTCGCGCGGCCCGCGCGGGTAGCGCGGTGGCGCGCCGCTACTTCATCGAGGCGGCCAGCTTCTTCGCCTCGTTCTTGGTGCAGACCTTGACCGAGGCGTTGACGCTGACCGAGTAGCCCTTGCCCGGCAGGTAGAGCCCGGTCTGGGAGGCGAGCATGGGGGCCGACTTCGGCGACTTGGCCTTGTCCGTCATGTAGACCTTGCCGACCTTCTTGTAACCGAAGAAGGGGTCGTTCGGCGCCTCGAGCACCTGCTTCTGCGTGGGCGCGTAGACCTGCACGTAGGTCTCGTCTTCCTTCTCGCCGGCGATCTTGAAGACGTACTTGCAGGTGTCTTTCGAGCCCTCTTCGCCGGCAAAGGTAGCCTCCGATTCGCCGCAGGCCGAGTAGACCGCCGCGACCGGCAGGTGGGCCGCGATGGCGGGGTCACAGCAGTTCTTGCCGTGCAGCTTGCAGGTCGGCTTCGCCGCCGGGGCGGCGGGCGCCGCGGCCGGCTTGTTCTGCGCGCGCGCGACCAGCGCCGGCACCGTGGCCACGCCGAACCCCGCCGCCGCCGAAACCGCCAGCCCGAACAGAATCTTGCTCTTCCTCTGCGACATCCAGCGCCTCCTGAGAGTGGGAATGGGATGAAAAGTGGATGAAAAGGGGCCCGACCGTAGCACAGCCGCCCCGCCCCAGCCCTCCGGTCCACCGCCCACGCCACGAACCCCCGTTGACACCCAAGCCCCCAGCATGTAGATCCACGGGCCGCATCACCTGGGGTGGTAGTTAAGCTTGGTTATAACGCCGGCCTGTCACGCCGGAGGCCGCGGGTTCAAGTCCCGTCCACCCCGCA
>CAZPUH010000285.1:0-3065 GCA_964589215.1 uncultured Myxococcales bacterium
GGCGTCGCACAGATCGCCCTCGCGGCTGTTCGGCGGGACGACGCCCTGGAAGTTGGCGACGTCCTCCCACCACTTGGCCTGCCACTCGCTGGGCGGCAGCTCGGTCTCGTACAGGAAGTGCTCGAAGTGGCTCATGGTCCCGGCCGAGAAGCTCATGAACACCACGGAGTCCAGCGCCGACTGCAGCAGCCAGCTGGTGGGGTCGGGCCGCTTCGCTTCGGGCATCACGCCGACCTTGACCAGGTAGGGGGTCTGCTGGCTGGCCAGCTTGGCCAGCTCGCCGATCGCCTCGTGGAAGGCGCGGTTCGCGCCGTCGCGCAGCAGGTACGGCACGGCCGGGCGGTCGTAGGACAGGAAGTAATAGATGTGCCCCAGCTCGTGGTGGGCGGTGCCGAACCACTCTTCGTTGGGCTCGACGCTCATCAGCGAACGGACGTCCCCGCTGCGGTCGATGTCCCAGGCGGAAGCATGGGTGTTCTTCTTGCGTCCGACGCCGGCCGGCACCGGGTAGAGGTCCGACCGCTCCCAGAATGTCGACGGCAGGCGCGGGAAGCCCAGCGACACGTAGAAGTTCTCGGCGCTCTTGACGATGCTCTCGGGCGTCGACCCGTGAAACAGCGGGTCCAGGTTGGCCGTCTCGATCAGGCCTGGCCAGACCTGTGCCCAGCGATTGCCCAGCCAGTGCGCCGGGATCAGGCGGGGCGGCGGCCGGTGGAATCGGCCGGCCAGCTCGTACTTCGCGAAGCAGTGCAGGCCGTCGAACAGCGGGCGGGTGGCGGCCAGCGTGTCGTCGAGGAGGCGCATCATCTCGCCGACGGTCATGCCGTAGTCGGCCACCTGCAGCGCGAAGTACGATCGATAGCCCAGCTCGCGCGCGACGCGGTTCCTGAGCTTCACCAGCTCGACGAGGCCCGGCTTCAGCGGACGCCCGATCTCCTTGGACGCCGTCCAGACGCGCAGCCGCTCCGACAGGTCGCGCGAGTGGGCAAGGATGTTGTCGATCTGGTTGGCCGTGATGGGCGAGGCGCAGCCGCCGTTCTTCGTCGGCGCCGTGCAGAACGTGTAGCTGTCGAGGATGCTGGACTGGTGGGCTTCCGCCTCCACGCGGTGGGCGACCACGTCGGGGATCGTCCCCGGGCTCTCGGCCGCGCCCAGCAGCAGCTTTTGCAGCTGGCGGGCGGTCTGGTCGTCCAGCTCGTCGCGCCTGGCCAGCAGCGCCTTGCACTTCTCGATGATGAGCGGCGAGCCGGCCAGCGCCGCCAGCGCGCCGTCGGCGCCGATCCGCTGACCCGTATGATCGGGCGTCACGTCGATCAGCGACGTCCAGTCGGCCAGTGTCGCCCGGGTGGCGACTGGCTGCAGGAGGCTGGCGATCGTGGCCAGGAACGCCTCCGCCTCGGTCTCGGCCGCGGTCTTCTTGGCCGGCTTGGCCTTCGAGGAATGCTTCTTCGACGCGGCTGCCGCGGCCGGCCAGTGGCGCCAGAGCGGCAGGGCCGCGGCGCAGGCAACCAGCACCAGGGTGGCTCGGGTCGCACGACGCATGCCCGACAACCTACCTCAGACCCTGGGCCATAGACAGTCGTCCGGGTGCGTGGTAACTGACCGAGCGCTCATGCGGGCCGTATTCATCGGGTTGATCCTGTCTTCGGCATTTCTCGCCGTTGGTTGCAAGCAAGGCAACGGTGACCGCTGCGTCCAGAACAGCGACTGCTCCAGCGGGATCTGCGTGGGCGCCAGCGTGCAGGGCGGCCACTGCGCCGCCAACACGACCATCGAGACCCGCACGGGCGGCAGCAACGCCACCGGCGGTCAGAACGGCACGGGGGGCGAGGCGGGCCAGGCTGGAGCTGGGGGCACGGGCGAAGCAGGCGCGGCCGGCCAGGACGCCGCCGCGACCAGCGACGCCGCGCCGAGCGGCGACGCGGCCCCGAGCGGCGACGCCGCCCCGCAAGACGCCTCGAACCACGGCTGAGCCGAGGCGCCGCTCGACCGCGTCAGGCGGCGACGAAGCGGACGTCGGTGATCTCGTACTCGCGCGTCCCCTTGCCGGTCTTCAGGGTGACCGCCTCGCCGCGCTCGCGGCCGATGATCGCGCGCGCCAGGGGCGCCGAGACGGCGATGCGCCCGGCCTTGATGTCGGCCTCGTGGTCGCCGACGATCGCGTAGGTCACCTCTTCGCCGCTGTCGGTGTCGGTCAGCTTCACGGTCGCGCCGAAGACGACCTTCGTGCCCGAGAGCTTGGCGGGGTCGATCACCTCGGCCTGGGCCAGGATGGCCTCGATGTCGCGCGAGCGCCCCTCGATGAACCCCTGGCGCTCCTTGGCGGCGTGGTACTCGGCGTTTTCTTTCAGATCGCCGTGGGCGCGCGCCTCTTCGATGTCGCGCACGTTCTTGGGGCGCTCGACCTCGCGCAGGCGCTTCAGCTCGTCCTTCAGCGCCTGCTGCCCGCGCGGTGTCATCGGAAACTTCGCCATCGCTACCGTCCTTTCCCCTCGACTCGCCCCTCGACTCGCCCCTCGATCTGGCCCTGGTACTCCTGGAGCGACCGGACCTTCATCTTGCCGGCCGCCAGCTCGGCGATCGCGCCCACGGCGGCGTGCGCGGCGGACAGCGTCGTGTAGTAGGGGATCCCCTTCAGAAGGGTGTTGCGGCGGATCGGGAACGAATCCTTGATCGCCTCGGCGCCGGACGTCGTGTTGACGACCAGGTGAACGTCGCCGTCCAGGATGCGGTCGAGGACGTGCGGGCGCCCCTCGCGCACCTTGTTCACGCGCTCGGCCGGGACGCCCTGCGCGCGCAGGACGTCGTGCGTCCCGGAGGTGGCGATGATCTGGAAGCCCAGGTCGACCAGCCCCTTGGCGACCTTGACCGCTGCCGGCTTGTCCGCGTCCTGCACCGAGATGAAGGCCGTCCCCTTGACCGGCAGCCGCGTGCCGGCGCCGATCTGGCTCTTGCCGAACGCCGCCGCGAAGCCGACGTCGATGCCCATGACCTCGCCGGTCGAGCGCATCTCGGGCCCCAGCAGCGTGTCGACGCCCGCGAACTTCGCGAACGGGAACACCGCC
>CAZPUH010000286.1:0-6766 GCA_964589215.1 uncultured Myxococcales bacterium
GACGTTCTGGAACAGCACCGACTGGGAGTACTGGGAGTCGCGGCAGGACGACAAGTGCCAGAACTGCAAGATGCACTCGGGGTTCGAGGCGTCGGCCGTGCGCGGCCTGCGCAACAGCCCCAAGGACATGCTGCGGATGGCGGCCTGGAACTTCCTGGGGTGAGGATCGCCATCGTCGCCGCCATGCCCGAGGAGGTGGCGCCGCTCCGGGCGCGCCTCGGCGGCGGGCGGCTGGGCGGACACGAGGTCGAGCTGGTCGTGACCGGCGACGGCGCTCGCAACGCGCGCGCGGGCGCCCAGAGCGCGCTGGCCGGCGGGCGCGTGCAGGGGCTGGTGGTGCTGGGCGTGTCGGGGGCGCTGACGCCGGCGCTGGCGACCGCCGACCTGATCGTCGGCGCGCGCGTCAAGGACGAGGAGGGGCGCGCCTATGAAGCGGCGCCCGCGCAGATCGCGGCGCTCGCGCAGAGCACGGGGGGGCGGCCGGCGCTGGTGATGAGCGCGCGCAAGATCGCCGACACCGTCGAGGAGAAGACCCGCCTCGCGCGCCTGGCCGAGCTGGACGCGGGCGGCCGTCCGGCGGTGGTCGACCTGGAGTCGGCGGCCTACGTCGCGGCGGCCGAGCAGGCGCGCGTGCCGTGGGTCGTGCTGCGCGCCGTGAGCGACACGGCGGGCGAGGCGCTGCCGGCCATCCTCAACCGCAGCGCGGACTCGAGCGGGTCCGTGAACCGCGGCCGCGTGCTGCGCGGGCTCTTCAGCGATCCGGGGGCGCTGCCGCACCTGCTGGCGCTGCGCAAGCGAGTCAACCAGTGCGCCGACGTTCTGGCCCGCGCCGCCGAGGCCGCTGTTAGGATTGTCGCCGGAGGAGCCGCGTGAGTCAGGCCGGTCATTTGTCCATTGGCGATTCGATCCTGGACATGCTCGGGGCGCGCGCCGGCGAGAAGTTCACGCTTCACGAGCGCTTCCTGAACCCGAAGATGGTGCAGGTCCTGAAGACCATCGGGTTCGACCGGCACTACGCGCGGGCCGAGGGCGCCTATCTGTACGACACCGAGGAGCGGCGGTACCTGGACCTGCTGTCGGGGTTCGGCGTGTTCGCGATCGGACGCAACCACCCGACGGTGAAGCGGATGTTGACCGATGTGATCAACGCCGACCTGCCCGACATGGTGCAGATGGACGTCTCGACGCTGGCGGGGATGCTGGCCGAGCGCCTGCTGGCGCAGATGCCGGGGCAAGAGCGGGTGTTCTTCTGCAACTCGGGGACGGAGGCGGTCGAGGCGGCCATCAAGCTGTCGCGGCAGGCCACGCGCCGGTCGAAGCTGGTCTACTGCGACCACGCATTCCACGGCCTGACGATGGGCTCGCTGTCGCTGAACGGCGACGCGATCTTCCGCGAGGGGTTCGGGCCGCTGCTGTCCGACACCGTGCGCGTCCCGTGGAACGACCTGCCGGCCCTGGAGCAGGCGCTGCAGGCGGGTGACGTGGCGGCCTTCATCGTCGAGCCGGTGCAGGGCAAGGGCGTCAACCTGCCCGCGCCCGGCTACCTGGCCGAAGCGGCGCGCCTGTGCAAGCGGTACGGCGCGCTGTTCGTCGCCGACGAGGTGCAGGCCGGCCTGGGACGCACGGGCAAGTTCCTGGCTTCGCAGCACGACGGCGTCGATCCCGACCTGGTGCTGGTCGCCAAGGCTCTGTCGGGCGGCTTCGTGCCCGTCGGCGCGGTCGCCGGGAAGAAGTGGGTCTTCGACAAGACGTTCGACCGCATGGACCGCGCCGTCGTGCACGGGTCGACCTTCGCCAAGAACAACCTGGCCATGGCCGCCGGCCTGGCGACCCTGCAGGTGCTGGCGGACGAGCGCCTGATCGAGAACGCCGCCACGCGCGGCGAGAGCCTGATCAGCCGCCTGAAAGCGCTGGTCCCGAAATACGAGCTGCTCGCCGACGTGCGCGGCCGCGGCATGATGATCGCCCTCGAGCTCGGCCCGCCCAAGAGCCTCAAGCTCCGCGCCGCCTGGGCCCTGGTCGACAAGGCCACCAAGGGCCTCTACTGCCAGATGGTGGTGCTCCCCCTCTTCAGCCGCCACCGCATCCTCTCCCAGGTCGCCGGCCACGACATGTACGTCATCAAGCTGCTCCCGCCCCTCTGCCTCAGTCAGAGCGACGAGGACTGGATCGTCCGCGCCGTCGACGACGTCCTCGCCGACGCCCACCGCTTCCCCAGCGCCATCTGGGACCTGGCGGCAACGTTCACGGGAAACGCGCTGAAGCGGCGGGCGGGGTAGAGGAGGTGCCGCTGTCCGCCGCGGGCCACAGCGCCTCCACGGCCGCTTCGTAGTCGAGCGCCTCGCCGTCCCACGACGGGAGTGGCATCGCCGCGCCGTCGGTCTCGCACCACGCGTCCGTTTGCCAGGTGACGACCGGTGCGTCCCCCGTTTCCGCGGAAACGTTTCGGCCGTTGGGGGCGTGAACCACGACCTCCGCGCCCTCGGTCAGGGCGATCGTGAAGCCGGATTCGTGCACTTGGTGGTGGTGGAAGCTGCAAAGGAGGACGAGGTTGGTGAGGGCGGTGCAGCCGCCGTGGAGCCAGTGGCGGATGTGGTGGCCGTGGAGGAAGCGGGTGGAGGCGCGATCTCTTCGCCCAATTCCATTGCGGTCTCCATCTATAAAGACTGAACTAACGTTCAGCCCGCTGCAACGCTTTGTTGCCGATAAAGACCCGCCGATATCGAGACTCGCCTTCCATGGCGTTTCAACGAGTCAGATTGTTGGTCGCTGCTGGTCTGGCGCTCGCGAACCTCGCCTGCGCGACCACGCCGCCGGCGCAGCTCAATCGCACCGCGCTTCGGCAGTCGCGGCCCCGGTCGATCTCGGGCAGGTTTGTGAAAGGGCCTCGCTTCATGATTGCGACGGCAACCGTGGGCTTTGCTTTCGGGCTCATTGGAGGAGCGATCGAAAACTCGATCGATGACGCCAAGCTCAAGGGGCACCGCGTGCGGGATCCGGCGCAAACCATGGCGAACCAACTGCTGGAGGATCTGGCGAAGCACTTCTCGCTGACGATCGTGAATGCCGGCGAGCACGCCCCAGCCGCCGATCTGGTCCTGCGGCTAGCCACGACGCAATGGTCGCTTTCGAAGGCCAGGCTGGGCGGCGTCGGCGTCTCCTACGAAGGGACGCTGACGCTGCTGGATGCGCGGACCAACGCGATCCTCGTCCAGGGGGCTTGCGCGCTAGAGCCCGTCGATGGAACGTCCGTCGATGCGCTCGCGCAGCGCGGGCCCACGGCGCTGCAAGAAGAAGTCGACGGGGTCGCCGAAGCCTGCCTCGACGACTACCGCCATCGCCTCCTGGGCCTCTGAGCCGATCACAGCCGCGCGTCGAGGTACCGTTGCAACCGGTCCGGATCCGCCTTCGGATCGACGAGGCCGATGTAGCCGTCCGGGCGGATCAAGTACAGCGCCCCTTCGACCAGTCCAGCTTCACTGCACGCGCCGGTCCACGGCATCGGGCGCAGGTCGACGTTGCGCGCGTTGCAAGCCCGCGCGATCTCCGGCGACGCGTGGCCGTACACCTGCGCCTGCCACGCGACGCCGGTCAGAGGCGCGAAGTTGTCCGGGGCGCCGTCGGCGCCGTCGACCCAGGGCAACCGTTCGCCCGCGTGAACGCCGTGCGCGTGACCGTCGGACAGCCAGCTGTGGCGATACGCGATGCGCGTCTGCGAGACGATCCGGAACATCAACCGCTGGGTGTCCGCCCGCGCGAACAGGCGCGGCAGCAGCGCCGGAATGATCGACCGCCGGATCGGTCGCGCGGCGACGGAGCGGCTCGTCGCCAGCTGGAAGGCGCGGTCGGTGGTCGCGACCAGGCGCCGCGCGAAGCCGATGCGCTCCGGCTCGTAGGTGTCCAGCACCGCGGGGTCGGCGCCCCGCAACACCGCCGCCAGCTTCCACGCCAGGTTGATGGCGTCGCCGATTCCCGTGTTCATCCCCTGCCCGCCCACCGGGCTATGAATGTGCGCGGCGTCGCCGAGCAGGAAGACGCGCCCCTCGCGGAAGTGCGAGGCGACCCGGTGGTGGACGTGGTACGTCGAGAACCAGTTCACGCCGTGAACGCGAATCCGCATGCGGCGCAAGATGTCGCCGCTCACGTCGTCCCAGGTCAGCGCGTCGTCGTCCGCGGCCGCCCCTTCGGCCGGGGCCCGGACGGTGCCGATCAACCGCGCCCGCCCTTCGCCCACCAGCGGGAACGCCACCACGAAGTCCGCCTCGTCCAGATCCAGGTGCAGCTCGCCGTCCATCACCGGCCCGTCGGCCGCGACGTCGGCGACATAGAACAGATGGTCGTAGGTGCCGCCCGGAAATTCGGCGCCGATCGCCTTGCGCACGACGGACCGCGCGCCGTCGCAGCCGGCCAGGTACGCGACCCGGCAGGTGGTCGGCGCCTCGTCGCCCCGCTGCAGCCGCGCCGTGACCCCATCGCCGCGCGCCTCGAACGAGACCAGGCGCGTCCCGCGTTCCACCTCCACGCCACGGCTCGACAGTCGCTCGATCAGCAGCCGTTCGTGCTCGTCCTGCGGAAAGATCGTCGCGTACGGAAACGGACTGATTCCCGTGCCGGCGGCCCCGAACTGCGCCCGCCCGCGCTTCTCGCCGCGCGCCCACAGGTTGATGGCCTCGACCCGCAGCCCCCGGCTGACGACGTCGTCGGACAGGCCAAAAGGCCGGTACAGCTCGAGCGTGCGCGCCTGGACGACCAGCGCCCGCGACGTCGCTCCAGGCGCCGCACTGTGATCGACGATCCGCACGCGCGCCCCCATGTGGCTGAGCCACAGCGCCAGCACCAGCCCCGTCGGGCCACCGCCGACGATCAGAACGTCGGCCTCGCCGTTCACGTCGCCCTCAGCTCTGCGGGCAAAACTTTGCGAGCATGTCCACCAACCGGTCGAGGTCGATGGGTTTGCGCAACACCGCGTTGAACTGAAGCTTGCTCAGCTCCTTGGCGTTGCTCGTGCCCGTCATTGCCACCGTCGGAACGTCGCGCAGGTCCGCTGACCGGAGCTGCACCTCTCGAAACGAGACGCCGCCCATTCGCGGCAGCATGATGTCCAGCAAGATGGCCGCGGGCGCTGACGTCTCCCGCTGAAGCCGGGCGATCGCCTCTGCTCCATCGGCGGCGCATACGACGTCGTACCCCTCTTGAATCAACAGCTCAGCCAGGTACGCGCGCAAGGTGAAGTCGTCCTCGACGAGCAGGATGCGCGGACGCGCCACCGCCGCACGCGCGGATCTCGCGGCTCCGAGCGATTCGCGAGTCCGCTGAGCCACCGCGCCGACGACGTTCTCCATATCCTACAAAGTGCCGTCCGCACCGGATGTGTCAAGTCACGCCGCGACGCGGAACCCACACGCTGCGGCTGAGCTATCGCGCCCGCCGGCGCGCCTGTGACTCGAGAAACCGCACCACCAGCGCCGTCCAGCCCGTCTGGTGACTGGCGCCGAGGCCGCGCCCCGTCTCGCCGTCGAAGTATTCGTAGAAGAGCACCAGGTCGCGCCAGTGCGGATCGCTCGCGTAGGCCGCCGCGTCGCCGTGGCAGGGGCGGCGCCCGCCAGCGTCGGGCAGGAACAGGCGCGCGAACCGATCGGACAGCTCTGACGCGACCTCGAGCAGCGTCAGCTGGCGCCCCGAGCCGACCGGACACTCGACGCGCAGGTCGTCGCCGAAGAAGTGGTGGTAGCGCTCGAGCGCCTCGATCAGCAGGTAGTTGGCGGGCAGCCAGATCGGCCCGCGCCAGTTGCTGTTGCCGCCGAACATCCAGTGTCGCGACTCGCCCGGCTCATACGCGACCTGCAACGTCTGACCGCCGAACTCGAACCGCAGCGGCTGCGCGCCGTGCGCCTTCGACAGCGACCGCACGCCGTACGGGGACAGGAACTCGGACTCGTCCAGCATCCGGCGCAGCAGGCGCAGCAGTCGGTCACGCGACGGGATCGCCAGCAGGATCTTGCCGCCCTGGCTGGTGAACGACACCCGCTCCGCCAGATCGGGCCGATTCTCCAGGAACCAGCGCAGCCGCTTCTTGAAGTCCGGCAGGCGGTTGATGGCCGACTGCTCCAGCACCTCGACGGCGACCATCGGCAGCAGCCCGACGAACGACCGCAGCGGCACCGCCACCTCGTGTCCGTCGGCGTGAAGCCGGTCGTAGTAGAAGCCGTCCGTCTCGTCCCACAGCCCCGTGCCGCCGAAGCTGTTCATCGCGTCGGCGATCCGCACGAAGTGCTCGAAGAACTTCGACGCCATGTCTTCGTACACGGGGTCGGTCTGCGCCAGCTCCAGCGCCATCGACAGCATCGTCAGGCAGAAGAACGCGATCCACGCCGTGCCGTCCGCCTGCTCGAGGTAGTTCCCGCTGGGCAGCGGCAGCGAGCGGTCGAACACGCCGATGTTGTCGAGCCCCAGGAACCCGCCCGAGAACAGGTTGCGCCCGGCGGTGTCCTTGCGGTTCACCCACCACGTGAAGTTGAGCAGCAGCTTCTGGAAGACGCGCGCCAGGAACCGCGTGTCGCGCGCGCCCGCCGGCGCCGCGATCTTGTACGCGCGCCACGCCGCCCAGGCGTGCACCGGCGGGTTCACGTCGGACAGGCCGAACTCGTAGGCGGGCAGCTGCCCGTTCGGGTGCATGTACCACTCGCGCGTGAACAGGATCAGCTGGTCCAGCGCGAACGCCGAGTCGATGTGCGCGAACGGCAGCATGTGGAACGCCAGGTCCCAC
>CAZPUH010000287.1:0-5032 GCA_964589215.1 uncultured Myxococcales bacterium
GGCGTCGACCTGCCGGGCGTGAAGATCGTCGCCGGCCCACGCCGGTCGTACCCGATGGGCACCGTGGCGGCCCACGTGCTGGGCTACATGAACGAGATCTCGGCCGACGAGCTGCGCGCCAAGAAGGACGAGGGCTACCACGCCGGCGACCTCATCGGCCGCACGGGGATCGAGCGGCAGTGGGACGGCTACCTGCGCGGGCGGGCGGGCTTCCAGCAGATCGTCGTCGACCGGCGCGGGCTGCCCAAGCCCGACATCCGCGACATCATCGAGGGCCCGCCCGCGCAGCCCGCGGTCGCGGGGAACAACGTGATCCTGACGCTGGACGCCGACGTGCAGAAGTCGGCGGAGCGGGCGCTACGCAACGCCTCGGCGGCCGGGGTGGTCGTGCTGGACGCCAACAGCGGGCGCATCCTGGCGATGGCGTCGAAGCCGTCGTTCGACCCCAACGAGATGTCCGGGCACCTCACGCCCGAGGCCGAGCAGCGGCTGCTGGCCGACCGCTACCACCCGCTGCACGACAAGACGCTGGGCGAGACCTACTTCCCGGGGTCGACCTTCAAGCCGGTGTCGGCCATCGCGGCGCTGGAGGATCGGTTGATCACGCCCGAGGACAAGACCAAGTGCCACGGGTCGTTCGAGATCGCGCGGCGCCGCTTCAAGTGCACGAAGACCCACGGCATCGTCAGCCTCTACGAAGCGATCGTGCAGAGCTGCAACGTCTACTTCTACGAGCTGGGCGCGCGCCCCGGGATGATGGACCGCCTGGCCAAGTTCGGCGGCGACCTGGGGCTGGGCGCGCCGACGGGCCTGGGGCTGAACGGCGAGGACGGCGGCTTCCTGCCGACGGAGGAGTGGTACCGCGAGCAGAAGCGGCTCAACCCGAAGGCCGAAGGGTTTCAGATCGGGCAGGCGCTGAACGCGGTCATCGGGCAGGGCTCGACGCGGGTGACCCTGTTGCAGATGGCGCTGATGTACGCGGCCATCGCCAACGGCGGCAAGCTGTGGCTGCCGCAGATCGTCGAGCGCATCGAGTCGCCCGACGGGCAGACGGTCGAGGAGTTCCCGCCGCGCGTGCGCCGGGAGATCAGCGTCGCCCCGGAAACGCTGGCGATTGTGCGCCAGGCGCTGGTGGGCGTCGTCAACGAGCACAAGGGGACCGCCTACAAGGCGCGCATCACCGACGTCGAGGTGGCCGGCAAGACGGGCACGGCCCAGGTGCACGGGCGCAAGACCGAGCTCGGCGGCTACGAGGCCGGCGACCACGCCTGGTTCGTGGGGTTCGCGCCGGCCGGCAAGCCGCGCATCGTGGTGTCGGTGCTGGTCGAGCACGGCGGGCACGGCGGCGACGTCTCGGCCCCGGTGGCGATGGAGATCATCCACAACTACTTCGAGAACGTGGCCCCCAACGACCGCGACGCGCCACACGTCGGCCTGCCGCGCCACCACCTCAAGAGCCTGGACGAAGGGACGGAGGGCCAGCGATGAACCCCGCACGCGGCGTAGGTTGGCGGCGGCTGCGGTTCCGTTTCGACTGGACGCTGACGCTGTCGGCGGCGGCGGTGACGGCGCTGGGCCTCCTGAACCTGTGGAGCGCCGTCCACGATCGGTCGTCGAACCTGTTCTCGCAGCAGATCTCGTGGCTGGGGCTGGGGGTGGCCGTGTTCCTGGGCGTGGCCACGCTCGACTACCGCACCATCAGCCGGTACGCGTACATCTTTCACGCGGCCGGGGTCGCCCTGCTGATCGGCGTGCTGGCGTTCGGGAAGATCGTGGGCGGCGGGCGCCGCTGGTTCGAGCTGGGGGCGTTCCACGTCCAGCCGTCCGAGCTGATGCAGCTGCTGACCGCCGTCGCGCTGGGCAAGTACCTGAACGACTCGCCCGCGCTGGAGGGGCGCACCTGGCGCCACCTGGCCATCCCGGTCGTCATCGTCAGCTTGCCGGCCTGGCTGATCGCCAAGCAGCCGGACTTCGGCACCGCGTTCCTGCTGCTGCTGGTGTTCTTCACCATCATGCTGACGGCGCGGCTGCGCATCCGGACGCTGGGCGCCATCATCGGGTTCGCGACGCTGGCGGCGTTCCCCATCTATCAGCACCTCTTGCACGAGTACCAGCGCAAGCGCGTCGAGGCCTTCTTCAATCCCACGTCGGAGGGCGCGTACCAGGGGCGGCAGGCGCTGAACGCGATCGGCTCGGGCCGCTTCCTGGGCAAGGGGTACCTCCACGGCACCCAGATCCGGCTGCGTCACTTCCCGGCGCTGTGGACCGATTTTCCGTTCGCCGTCTGGGCTGAAGAGTGGGGCTTCCTGGGCTGCTTCGGGATGCTGCTGGCGTACCTGGTGCTGATCTTGTGGATCCTGAAGATCGCGGGCGACGCGCGCGATCGATTCGGGGCGACCGTGTGCGTCGGGGTGGCGGCCATGTTCTTCTGGCACGTGTTCATCAACGTGGGCATGGTCAGCGGCCTTCTGCCCGTCGTCGGCGTGACGCTGCCGCTGATCAGCTACGGCGGGTCCAGCATCCTGACGATCGCGGCGGCGCTGGGGATGGTCATGAACATCAGCGTCCGCCGCTTCTCGTACTAGGGCGCGCACGAGGAAGGGGGTTCCTCGAACCTCGGAAATACGGTCGTGAGGGCGATTCCGTATTCTTGGGGGTCGCTACGGCGTTACCGTAATGGCCATGTCGCTGGCCACCAGTCTCGCGCACGCGCAGCTTCGAAATCATTTTCACGCCTGCGCTTTCGTGGCCGGGCCCGACGAAGAACGCGCGGTCATCGACCCGTTCCTCGTCGAGGGGATGCGCCGCGGGGAGAAGGGCGTCTACATCGTCGACCCCGCGCACCGCGACCGTCACGAAGCGCGCCTCGGCGCCAGCGCGCCCAGCCCCGATCTGCTGGAGGTGACCACCTGGAACGAGGCCCACCTGAAGGGCGGATCGTTCGATCAGGAGCGCATGATGACGGCGCTGGACCAGATGATTCGCGAGCACGCGACGGCCGGTCATCCGCCGATGCGCCTGGTCGGGCAGATGGGCTGGGTGTTCTCGTCGCCGCCGGGGATCGAGCAGCTGGTGGCCTACGAGGCCAGCGTCAACGAGATCCTGAATCGCGGGAAGACGCCGACCGTCTGCGTCTACGACGTCCGGAAGTTGAGCGGGTCACTGGTGATGGACCTGCTGCGGGCGCACCCGCTGACCGTCATGAACGGCGTCCTTCACGAGAACCCGTTTTACACGCCCGCCGAAGAGATGCTGTCCGAGCTGAAACGGCGACACGCCAGCGCCTGAAGCCATGGCCGGACCGCCACCAGGAAATTCGGGTGACGGCAGCGAACGACTGAAGCGGTGTATCCGCGATCTGTCGGCGCTGAGCGCGCTGCCCTCGCTGTGCGTCGGTCGGACGCCCAGCGAGGCGCTGGACATCGTGGTCGACGCGCTGCCGACGGCGCTGGACTGCGACCTGATCTACCTGATGCTGCCCGGCGAGCCGCCGCACGATCGCGGCTCGTTGCGGCGCGTGGCACTGTCGAACGACGAGCTGCAGGAGATCCGCGCCGTGACGGCCACCGACGCCGACGGCTCGGACGCGCAGCTGTTTCTGTCCGGGGGCAAGCTGTTCTGCATCGAGGCGGAGATCCCCATCGGGGGTGAGCGCGGGCGGTTGCTGGCCGGGCGGACCACGCCGCTGGACGCCGAGACCGACCGGGTCCAGGTGCGCGCGGCCGCCAACATCGTCGGGACGATCCTGGAGACCGCCAACGTGCTGGACGCCGCCCGCCGCAAGGACGACTTCCTGGCCATGCTCGGTCACGAGCTGCGCAACCCGCTGGCGGCGATCGTGACCGCCGTGGAGCTGCAGAAGCACCGGGGCACGCCCAGCCGCGAAACGGAGATCGTCGACCGGCACGCGCAGCACCTGGCCCGGCTGGTCGACGACCTGCTCGACATCTCGCGGCTCGCGCGCGGGCATGTCGAGCTGCGCAACGAGCCCGTGCCGTTGGCGTCCGTTCTGGATCGCGCCGTCGAGATCGCCGCGCCGCTGGTGACCCGTAACCGCCACGCGCTGGAGGTCGGGAACGCGGGGGATCTGACGGTGCAAGGCGATCCGGTGCGACTGACGCAGGTCTTCGCGAATCTTCTCACCAACGCGGCCAAGTTCACGCCGGCCGGTGGGCGCATCGAGGTCCTGGTCCAGGGCGGCGCGGATCGGGCGCGCGTCAGCGTGCGCGACAACGGGGCGGGCATCGCCGCCGACCAGCTGGAACGCATCTTCGAGCCGTTCGTGCAGGCCGACCGGGCGCGGGACGTGCTGCGCGGCGGGCTGGGACTGGGGCTGGCGATCGTCAGCAACATGGTGCGGCGCCATGGCGGTTCGGTGTCGGTGCAGAGCGCGGGGCGCGGGCAGGGGGCGACGTTCACCGTGGAGCTTCCGACCGCGCGGGGAGCCGAGGCGCCGAAGGTCATGCGGCGCGCGGAGTCCAGCGCCGCGCGGTCGCACATCCGCGTGCTGGTCGTCGACGACAACACCGACCTGGCCGAGTTGCTGGCCGAGGCGCTGCAGAGCGAGGGTTTCCAGACCGCGATCGCGTACGACGGCAGCGGGGCCATCGATCGCTGGCGGACGTTCCTGCCGCATGTGGGCGTGCTGGACGTGGGGCTCCCCGACTTCGACGGGTACGAGCTCGCGCGCACCGTTCGGGCGGAGCACGGCCGCGGCGCGACGCTGATCGCGGTCACCGGCTATGGGCAGCCGACCGACCGGCAGCGCGCGGTCGACGCCGGGTTCGACGTCCACCTGGTCAAGCCCGTCAACGTCGACGAGCTGGTCGACGTGCTGGACGAGCGGCTGGTCGGAGAAGACGAATGAAAAAAGGCGGGAGGAGCTTTTAGGGCCCCTCCCGCCATACGAACCAACCGCCTCGGCCGTTCGGAGAGAATTCTCAGCCCCTACTTTCGTAAGGGGGGAGCCACGGAAATGACCGCATCGGGCTTCCCGACGCGCGGGCGTGCACATCCATCGGCCAGTGGCGGC
>CAZPUH010000288.1:0-8268 GCA_964589215.1 uncultured Myxococcales bacterium
CAGCGTCTCGACGACCGACACGGCGGCGGCGACGACCGCCAGCTGGGTCCCGACGGTGGGCAGCGCCAGGGCGGCCCCCAGCAGGCCCAGCTCGACCCAGAGGCTGACGCCCCAGGAAAAGTCGGCCACCCCCTGGTTGGCGGCGAAGTTGTCCAGCGCCCCGCGCGCCATGTCGCTGGACAGCAACACGATGATCGCGATGGTCGGCAGCCGGTGGCTGGCCACGCAGATCATCGCGATCACCGGCAGGGCGGCGCCGGCGACCAGGCGCAGCACGTGCGCGGCCCGGTGGGTCCGCAGGCGGGCGAGCTCGGCGGCGCCCAGCTTCAGGTAGTCGAGCGCGCTGTACCAGGTGATGAAGACGATCGCGAACAGCCACAGCCAGCGTTCGACCGCGGCGCCGAAGAAGGAAGCCACGACGAAGGGCGCCAGCGACACCGCCGCGATCTCGAACCCGCGCCGCGGCCGGCCGGCCAGGCGCCCGACCGCGACGACCGTCAGCGCGAAGGCGAACAGGCCGACGAACAGCAGGATGAGCGGACGCCCGGAGCCCAGGATCGGGATTAAGACCAGCAACCCGAAGCCGATCATCTGCACCCAGGTCTTGGCCTTGGCGATGCCCGAGCTGGGCAGGCGCCGCCCGTTCAGCTCCAGGCTGGATCGCAGCACGGTGACCAGCAGCTCCCGCGAGAACACGGCCGCCGCGAGCTGCCAGGCGATGCCGCCGCGGTCGGCGTAGCAGCCGTAGCAGACCACGATGAAGATCTTGTCGGCCACCGGGTCCAGCAGCGACCCCAGCACCGTCGGACCGTGCTTGCGCGCCAGGTACCCGTCGACGGTGTCGGTCAGCCCGATCAGCGTGCCGATGACGACGCCCCACAGCTGGGTGCTCTCGGTTCCGTAGATCAGGAGCCCGACCAGCGGCATGGCGAGCAGGCGGGCCGACGTGACCTGGTTCGCCGTGATGCGCATGCCGACGACGACGTTAGGTGCGCCGCCTCTGAACGTCAACCGGGCGATCGAAAGAAGAAACGCGACGCCGCCGGGCGGCGCCCGTCGGGGTCAATGCAGCCGCACGAGAAGGACGCCCTGCTGCACCGTCTCGAAGATCTCGTCGACCAGGCGGCCGACGCCCAGCGCCCGGGTGCCCAGAATCTGCTGGTACAGCGACTCCTTGACCATGGCCAGCAGGAAGACGGCGATGAGCCCGGCGTCGCCGCGGCGCACGACCCCCAGCTTCTGGCCGACCGTGACGGCCCGCTCGATGCGGTCCAGCACCCGGACGTAAAAGTCGCGCAGCTGCTCGCGCCCGGTCTCGTTGACCCCCACCGCCTGCTCCAGCAGGATCCGCCCCATGGGCAGGTTGTCCTGCAGCCGCTGGCACAGCGACTCGATGTTGCCGCGGATCGCGATGGCGATGTGCTCCGGCGTGTCGATGGCGATGGGCGCGACCGCCGAGGTCACTTGCTCGAACAGCTGGTCCAGCAGGCTGTCGAAGATCTCTTTTTTGGACCGGAAGTACTGGTAGAAGGTCCCCCGCGCCACCGAGGCCTTCTCGATGATGTGGCTGATGCTGGTGGCGTGGTAGCCGCGCGCGGCGAACAGATCCAGCGCCACGGCCAGCAGCTGGGCCCGACGGGCGTCGGGGGACATCCGCCGGGAGGTCGTCACGGGCGCGGCCTAGGTTTCCAGCTTGGGCTCTTCGGCGCGCGGCGGGCTAGCCGGCGCCGGCGTCGCCGACCGCTCGTCGAGCAGGGCCAGCGCCACGGCCAGCGCGCGCCGGGTCTTCTCGGCGGTCTTGTCGTCGGACCGGATGCGCTGGAACGCGCGGACCATCTGGTCCTCGTAGTCGGCGACCTTGGCTTCCAGCTCGGCGATGCGGTCGCGCGACTGGGCCAGCCGCACGTCGCGGCTCCCCAGCTCGGCGCGCGCCGCGTCGACGTCCGCCTCGATGCCGGCCAGGCGGCGATAGGCCTGCTCCAGCTCCTGCACGCGCGCCGCCAGCTCGCCCTCGGCGCGGGCGGCCCGGTTGAGAGCCTGGTCCGTCTCGGCGCGGTGCCGCTCGGTCAGCTCCGTCTTCTCCGTCAGGTGGCGCCGCTCGATCTCGGTGACGCGCGCGTGGTGCTCCTCGTCGCGCGCCGCCAGCTCGCCTCGCCGCCGATTCTCGGCGGACTCCAGCTCCGACACGCGCCGCGCTTCCTGCTCGGCGATGTCGCGCTGACGGCGCTCTTCGGCCGCCAGCGCCTCTTCCTCGTGGCGGCGCCGCATGCCCAGGATCTCGTTGCGGTGGTCGCGCTCTTTCTGCTCGGCCTGGGCGTCGTACGACTGCCGCTCGGTCGCCAGCTGCGCCTGGTGCTCGTCACGTAGGGCCGCGACGGCCTTCTCGTGCTCCTTGCGCAGGCGGCTCATCTCGGACGCCAGCCGCTCGGCGGCCTCGGCCTGCTCGTCGGCCAGCCGCCGCTGCAGCCCGTCGATCTCCGCGCGGTGGGCGGCCTCGATGCGCGCCAGCTCGGCCTGGCGCGCCCCCTCGGCGCCGGCCATCGCCTCGGCGTGGTCGTCGGTGAGACGCGCCACCTCGGCCCGGTGCGCCTCGGCCAGGTCGGCCAGCTGCGACTCGAGGTCCCCGCGCAGCCGATCCGCCTCGGCGCGGGCGCGCTGCTCTTCCTGCACCAGCCGCTTCTTGAGCGCGTCGATCTCGTCGTGCGCCTTGCGCAGCTCGATGTGCGCGTCGTCGAGGCGCGCCTTCAGCTGCTTCTCGCGCTCTGCCGACTTCTCGCGATCCTGACCCAGCTCGGCGACCTTCTCGTTCGCGGCGACCAGGTTCCGCTCGAACCCGATCGTGCTCTCTTCCAGATCCCGCCGCGCGCGATCGAGCTCCCGGATCTTGTCCTTGTGGTCCAGGATCTGGCGGTCCTTCGCGTCCAGCGCGTCCCGCAGATCGAGAATGTCCTTCTCTTTCCGGTTGATGATCTCGCGCAGCCCCAGGAACTCGCGCTCTTTCGAGAAGGTCGCCGACTGCGTGAAGCGCTCGCGCGCCTCCTCGATCTCCTTGCGCAGCGTCTGCCGCTCGCTCTCCAGCGAGTGAATGCGCGCTTCGAGCTCGGCGTTGCGCGACTCCATCTCGCGCACGCGCGGATCCTCGACGGGCATTCCGAACCGCTCCGAGATGACCCGCCCGCCCGTCTCCGTCGAGACGTCGTCGAACGCCACGTCGTCGGGCGGCGGCGGCGCGTCGTCCAGGATCGGGTCGGCCAGCTCCGGCGGCACGTGCGGCTGCGTCCCCAGCACGGGCAGCTCGCCCGGAATCGGCTCCGGCCCCAGCGTGTGGCCCGTCCGGTAGATGTCCGGATCGAACTCCGGCGGGAGCGGCAGCTCCTCGGTCACCGGATGCGTCTCCGGCGCCACGGCGGGCATCGCGACCTGCGGCGCCGGCTGCTCCCAGGGCAGGTTCGGCGGCAGGTCGTCGTCGGACCAGAGCGTCCGCAGGTCCACCATGTCGTTGTTCGTCGGCGGCGCCTCGGGGGAGTTCGCCTCCAGAGCCGCGAACGCGGCCTGCGTTTCAGGATCGAAGCGCTCGCCCTCGAACGGATTGCTGGTCACCCCGGTCGTTTCCGTCAGATGCGAGCCGGACGTGCCGTTGCTGATTCCGGCCTCGGCCTCCGCCGCCTCGTAGCGGTTCGGGTCCATGGCCAGCGTGGCCTCCTCGTCGTCGTCCTCGGCGGCGGCCGCGCTGCTGACGATGTCGACGTCGTCGTCCTCGGCCATGACGATGTCCGAATCCGCGTCGAGCTCCTGGATGTCCTCGTCGTCGTCCTCGCCGGGCTCCGCCGAGAGGTCGAGCTTCAGCAACCCGCCGATCTTCATCAGCAGGTCGGGGCCGTCGAGCGGCTTCAGCATGTATTCGTCGGCGCGTGACTTCAGCTTCTTGTGCTGCTCGAACGTGGCGGGCGTCTCCTCGCCGGAGATGAGAACCAGCGGGACATCCCGGAGACTGGGGCTGCGCCGCAGCTTGTTGCAAATCGCGTAGCCGATCTTCCGCGGCTCGACGGACAGCACGATGACGGCCGGCTTGTGGTGCCGTCCCCACTCCATCGCCTCGTCGCCGTTGGAGATGTTCTTGACGTCGAATCCGTTCGGCGTCAGCCACCGGCGGATCTGGTCGGCCGTAGCGGTGTCAGGTTCGATGCAGAGCGCGATTCGGTCGGCCATCTCGACTCCAGCGAAAGGGCCGTCATCTTAACAGATTACAGGATGCTTCAGCGCTGGAAGGCGGTTGTCACGAGCCGGGTCAGCGCGTCTTCGTCCAGGTCGGCCGTCACGACGTACCCCAGC
This sequence comes from uncultured Myxococcales bacterium, assembly GCA_964589215.1. Classification (GTDB taxonomy): domain Bacteria; phylum Myxococcota_A; class Polyangia; order Fen-1088; family Fen-1088; genus JADGRB01. Next base: position 4,333 of record CAZPUH010000288.1, read on the forward strand.
CCACGGTCCCGATAGGCCGCCGTCGAGATGCCCGGCCCGCTTTCGACCCACACCTCGCGCCCGTCAATGATCCGACGGTCCGGCGCCTCCATGGGTTGGTCGCGCGGGTCGAACACGAGCAGCGCGACCCGATGGCCCGTCTGGACGCGGTAGAGCAGGTACGCCGCCGGGCGTTCACCCACGTTGACCAGGCGCCCGCCGGCGCAGGTCGCGCCGCCGCCCAGCACGGGGACGTGGACCGGAAAGTCGACCCGCCCCCGGAACCACGACGCAATCGAGCCGCAGTCGGACCCCGTGATGTCCATCGGCATCTCGGCGTGATAGCTGCGCTGAGCCTGCTCGAGGACCCGGGATCCCGTCTGGCGTACCGTGCTGGTGAGGCCAATCAGCAGCCCGGCCGCCGCCAGCGCGGGCACCAGGCGGGGGTAGGACAACCACGGCCAGCGGCGCGGGGCGATGGGCTGGGCAGCCAGCGCCTGCCGCATGCGCGCCTCGAACCCGGGCGGAAGCGCCGGGCGCGGCAGGTGCGCCCGCACCGCCGCCTTGAACCGCCCCTGCAGGTGAACCTGGCGGGCGCAGCCGGCGCAGGAGGCCAGGTGCTCTTCGATCTGCTCCCGGTCGACGCCGTCCAGCTCGCGGTCGACGTAGGCCTGCAGCGAGGTCCGCAGCTCGGCGCAGCTCACGACGGCTCCCCCTGCCCTTTGCCGCGGCGCCGCCGGTAGGCGGCGATGTCGACGGGCGCCTGCGGGTCGGCGGCGGCGGCGCCCGCAGCGGGCTGGATGATCCCCTGCTCGACCGCGTAGTCGTGCAGCAGTCCTTGCAGAATCTTGCGCCCGCGGAACAGCCGGCTCATCACGGTGCCGGCCGGGCAGTCCATGATCTCGGCGATCTCCTTGTAGGAGAAGTCTTCCAGGTCGGCCAGGATGACGGCCATCCGGAAGTCCGACGGGACGGCGGCCAGAGCTTTCTCCACGTCGGACGAGACCATCCGGCCCAGCATCGCGGTCTCGACGTCGCGGCCGTCGGGGTGGCCGCCGCCGAACGGTCCGCCCACGAACTGCTCGAGGTTGGCGGTCGAGGACTCCGCCTCGGTCATGACCACGTGCTCGCGCTCGCGCTCGCGGTAGCGGTTGCAAAAGACGTTCGTCAGGATCCGGAACAGCCAGGCCTTGCAGTTCGTGCCGGCCTGAAACGTGTCGAAGAACCGGTACGCGCGCAAGAGCGTGTCCTGAACCAGGTCCTCCGCGTCCTTCTCGTTGCGGGTCATGCGCAACGCCGCGGAGTGAAGCGCGGGCAGGTGAGGCAGAGCCTCCTGTTCGAAGTCCGTTTCGACGGGTCGCCGCTTCATGGTCCTACGACGGGGGGAACCCGCCCCGCCCCTCGATTATTCCACAACCTGGGTCAGTAACATGTCGCGTTGACGAACAGCCGGCTCCCCGCGGTCCCATCGCCCGATCCCGTGTAGTCCGCGTAGGTGGCGGTCAGGGCTTCGGTGGCGCCGCTTCCGACGCGGGAGGCCGAAACCGTCCCCAGGTACCCCTCCGCGGAAGGGAAGATCAGCGCGCCCGAGCGGCGGTCGCCGGTCTGCTCCAGCCGCCAGAGCTCGGGGTCGTGGGCGCGCTGGAACAGCACCCCCAAATCGCGGCCAAAGGGGGCCAGCGCCACGATGGGCGGCTGCAAGTTGGCGCCCGAGAAATCGTTGGCGGGAGCGAACAGCACCTCTTTCGTCAGCTTGTTGTCGGCCGTCGTGTAGATGCTGGCCCAGCTGCCGGCGCTGTCCTGCCAGGCGATGCCGTAGCCGGCCGCGGTCGCCGTGACCGTGGCGCAGCTCCCCATCTGCCGCTCGAAGGTCAGCGACACGGAAGAGTCGATGCCCCCCGCTTCGTTCCCCTCGGCGATGATCCACCCCGCCTTACCCTGGTTGGCCATGGCGGCGTAGTAGACCACCGTGACGTCGTCCTTGCCGCCGGCAAACCCGAGACAGCTGAAGTCGGGCGCCGCCGAGGCCGTCGGCGTCGGTGAGACGACCATCTGCCCCGTGGCGTCGATGGCGGCGTACATGACCCGCCCCATGGCGTCGTCGATCCAGGCGAGCCCGGCATGCCCCCCTTTGCGGGACGAGGCCATCGCGATCGAGGACGCGGGCGGAATCCCCTTGGGGAACTCGTGGATCGTGGCCGCGGGGGCCTGCGGAGGCGAGCCGTCGGCAGGAACGGCAATCATCGCGAGCTCGCCCTTGGTGGCGGTCGGGTCGGTGCCGACGTAGGCGATGAGGACGGTGTCGGCCGGCGTGCCCGTCGGTGTTCCGGCCATCGCGAACATCGGGCTCGTCACGCCGGGGGGCAGACCGAACGCGTGCTCGGTGCCCAGGTTTCCGTCAGCCCCCAGCGCCCAGCGGACGGCGTTCGACCCCGGATCGTAACCAATCAGCGCGTACCCGCTGCCGATGATGTCGAGGCGCGCCTCCGCGAGCAGCGTCAGCGGCGTTCCCGGCAGCGTGGTCTGCTTCGTGATCTGACACCCGGCGGTTCCCAGGTCCGCCTGGCAGGCCGCGGAGCCGGCTGCCGTCGCGAGCGCGACCAGCGCCGCGAACAGACCGCCACCCCGGCAGGGTTGCCGGGGCCTGGCGGCTACGCCGTGACGACGGCGCCGTGGCATTTCTTGTATTTCTTACCACTTCCGCAGGGGCAGGGGTCGTTGCGCCCGACCTTGGGCTCGTTTCGGCGGACCGGCTTGGCGTCGGCGTCCCCGTCGGAGCTGCCGCCGCCGTTCGAGGCCTGCGCCTCGGCGCCGCCGCCCGATTCGACCGTCTTGCGCGGCTTGCGCGAAGCAGCCGCCGGGACCGAGGGCGCGGGCGGCGCCCCGGCTGCCGCCGCGGGAGCGGGGGCCTGGGCCGCGGGGCCGTCCACGCGCTGCAGCTGCATGTGAAACAGCTTCTCGCAGACGTTGCGGCCGATGTTGCTCATCATCTCGCCGAAGATGACGAAGCCCTCTTTCTTGTACTCCTGCTTGGGATCCTTCTGGCCGTAGCCGCGCAGGTGGATGCCCTCGCGCAGCGCCTCCATCGACTTGAGGTGCTCGATCCAGCGCTGGTCGATCTCCTCGAGATAGAAGACCCGCGCGTAGTGCATGAGGATGTGAAGCGGGTACTCGGTCTCGCGGGCGTCGATCACCTTCTCGACCTGATCCCACAGCGACTCGGCCAGCGAGTCGCGATCGAGGCCGTGCGTGTCGGAGATCGACGGCTGGAAGCCGAAACACTGGCTGACCGAGGTGCTCAGCGCCTCGAGGTCCCAATCCTCGGCGTGGGTGCCGGGCGGGCACTGCTCGTCGACGATCAGCTGAATCATCTGCTCGCTGAGGTCCAGGATCCGCTCGCGCTGCTGAATCAGCGACGACGCGACGTCGGTGGCCAGGCGGTCCAGCGTCGCCGTGCGGTCCTCGACGATCCCCTTGGTATCGGGGTAGGCGCCCCACTCGCGATAGATCAGCGACCGCAGGTGGGCCGGGTTCACGGGCACCGTCGCGACCTTGACCCCCTCCGGCGACTCCGGATCGGGGACGCGCGCCTGCGACAGCGCGTCGCACATGCGGGCCAGGATCGGGCGCACCGCCGACGAAAGGTTCGCGACCGTGAACTTCCCGGACTCGGTCGGCAGCGGCGCGTCCGTCTTGGTGATGCCGCGGTCCTTCTCTTCCTGGGTCGGCTCCGGCGCGTAGCGCCCCTCGAGGATCTGCCGGCGCAGCGCATACACCGTCTTGCGCTGCTGGTTCATCACGTCGTCGTACTCGAGCAGGTTCTTGCGGATGTCGAAGTTGTGACCCTCGACCTTCTTCTGCGCGTTCTCGATGGCGCGGTTGATGAGCCCGTGCTCGATCGGCACGTCCTCTTCCATCCCCAGCCGCTCCATGAGGCCGGTGATGCGCTCGGCCCCG
>CAZPUH010000289.1:0-16997 GCA_964589215.1 uncultured Myxococcales bacterium
CCACCGTCGCGCACGACGTCCAGTACCCCGGCGAAGTCTCCTCGCACGCGGGACGCGTCCATCATCTTCATGCGCGGCCGAGGTTAGGCGTAGCCCGCGCAGGCCGTCAAGGGAATATACCCTCGACGGCATGTCGGAGCGGGACCCCGCGGACGTCTACACGTCGCGGAGAACGATGCGCTCCGTGCCGATCTCGGCCACGACCTGAACGTCGCCGCCTAAGGCCCGCACGTATTTTCGCAGGGTCGAGACCAGGTGATCGCGCCGCCCCTCGACCCGCGAGAGCTGCGGCTGAGAGACGGCGGCGCGCCGGGCCACCGCTCCCTGCGTCTGCCGGACGTGCTCGCGCAGCTGCTGCAGGTTCATCGCCGGCCCCTTGGCAGGCTTGCGGCGCGAGCCCGGTGACTCGGGGGCCGGCGCCTCCGCCGTGACGACGACCGTGCGTCCGGGGTGCTTGCTTGCCGACGGCTGCATCTCGCGCGGCGTGCCTATCACGAGATCCGACGCATTCCAGGGCACGTCACCGGCGGCGCGTGTCTGGGTCGTCACCGTGTAGCCGGCGCCCCTCAGCAGATCGACCAGCCGCTTCCGCGTCGCGGCGTCGCGGCCGAGGTACAGGAATCTGATTGTCGTGCGCTTCATCGCCGGAGGAGTGGGCCCAAAGTAGCGTGGCGCGATCGTGTTGTACAAGAAAAGAGTTAGGCATCGGCCGGTGTCCTGGATGCGCGCGCAACTGAAGCACACCGCGAAAATAGGGGTTGCCGGGGGGCTCCGCGCCCGGAAGCCGCGTGCTTATTTTGTCGTCACGGTCTGCCCGCCCGGTGCGGGCAAATGCGGAGGAGGGACACGATGCTGGCGATGACGTATCTGGGACCGTCGCGGGTGAAGGCCGTTCAAAAGCCGGAACCCAAACTGGAGCACCCGAACGATGTGATCCTGCGCGTCACGCGCGCGGCGATCTGTGGTTCGGATCTGCACCTCTACCATGGGCTGATCCCGGACACCCGGGTCGGCTCGACGTTCGGGCACGAGTTCGTCGGCGTCGTCGAGGAGGTCGGGTCGTCGGTGCAGAAGCTGCGCCGGGGCGACCGCATCGCCGTCCCGTTCAACATCTCGTGCGGGCAGTGCTTCTTCTGCGACCGCGAGCTCTACGGCAACTGCGAGAACACGAATCCGTCCGCCCCGATCGCGTCGGGCGTCTACGGCTACAGCCACACGACCGGCGGCTTCGACGGCGGGCAGGCGGAGTTCGTGCGCGTGCCCTTCGCGGACGTCGGTCCGATGAAGATCCCGGACGACATGAGCGACGAGGACGTGCTGTTTCTGACGGACATCTTCCCGACCGGCTACCAGGCGGCCGAGATGGGCTCGATCCGACAGGGGGACACGGTCGTCGTCTTCGGCGCCGGCCCCGTCGGTCTGTTCGCCGCCAAGTCGGCCTGGCTGATGGGCGCGGGGCGCGTCATCTCCGTCGACAACCAGGAGTATCGACTGGAGAAGGCCCGGCAGTTCGCCGGCGCGGAGACGATCAACTTCGACGAGGTCGACGACATCGTGAAGGAGATCATCCGGGAGACCGACGGGCGCGGCGCCGACGTCTGCATCGACGCCGTGGGCTGCGAAGCGAGCGGCTCGCTGATGCAGAAGTTCACGGGCGTGGTCCTCAAGATGCAGGCCGGGGCCGCCACCGCGATCAACTGGGCGATCCAGAGCGTGCGCAAGGCGGGGCACGTGTCGATCGTGGGCGTCTACGGCCCGCCGTGGAACTTCATCCCGATCGGCGTCGCGATGAACAAGGGCATCACGATGCGCATGAACCAGGCCAACGTGAAGCGCTACATGCCCCACCTGCTGGAGCACGTGCGGCAGGGGCGCGTCGACCCCAAGGCCATCATCACGCACCGCATTCCGCTGGAAGAGGTGCACGAAGGGTACGAGCTCTTCGCGCGGAAGAAGGACAACTGCATCAAGACGGTGCTGATCCCGCCGTCGGCGAGCGCCTGAACCAAGGAGAGCATCATGGAGACCGCCACTCACGAGCAGATTGCGCGGGGCGCGAACGGTCGCCCCGAGGCCGCCGACGCGGACCCCTCTTCGCGTCCGGGGGTCCCGATGTACAAGCCGTCGGGGACGTCGTCGGAGATCGTTCGTCCGCCTCTGGAGCAACAGCAGTCGGACGTCGAAGTCCTGGTGGGTCGCGACATCGGGCAGCTCACGCCCGTGTACGGGACCTGTCAGCCGCCGCGCGGCCTGTCCGGGATTTTGCGGCGCGCCGGGTACAAGATCCCCGAGCACAAGGCCGGCCGCTGGATGACCCTGCTGCTGGCCGACCGCGTCGACGTCTGGGAGTCGCGCGTGCGGCGGCACCCGATCCTCACCGCGCTGGTGGTCGCTGCCGTGGTCGGCGGCGCCCGGGCGGGGAGACCGCGCCGGTCGAAGCTGAGTCGGCTGCTGACTCAGCTGGCCTGATCGTCAACCTGGATCTGGAAGGAGAGTGAACATGGGCACTGTTGCTACACAGAACCGCCCGCTGGCGCTGGTCACCGGCGCCTCGACGGGTATCGGATACGAGCTCGCGAAGTGCTGCGTGGACGCGGGGTACGATCTGGTGATCGCCGCCGACGAGCCGACCATCAACGACGCCGCCTCCCGGCTGTCCACCGGCGGCGCGCGCGTGCTGCCGGTCGAGGCCGACCTGGCGACGCCCGAGGGCTGTCAGAAGCTGATCGCCGCGGTGGCCGGCCGCCCCGTGTCGATCCTGATGGCGAACGCCGGCCGCGGCCTGGGCAAGGCGTTCCTGGATCAGGACTGGGGCGACATCCAGCGCGTCATCGACACCAACGTGACGGGGACCCTGTACCTCATTCACGAGATCGCGCGTGACATGCGCGCGCGCGGCGAGGGGAAGATCCTGATCACCGGGTCGATCGCTGGCCTCATGCCGGGGACGTTCCAGGCGGTCTACAACGGCACGAAGGCGCTGCTAGATTCGTTCGCGTTCGCGCTGCGCGCCGAGTTGAAAGACTCCGGCGTCACGGTCACGTGCTTGATGCCGGGCGCGACCGAGACGGAGTTCTTCGAGAGGGCGGACATGATGGACACCAAGGTCGGCACCGGCAAGAAGGACCCTCCCGACATGGTCGCCAAGTCCGGCTTCGAGGCGCTGATGAAGGGAGAGGGCGAGGTCGTCACCGGCTGGAGCAACAAGCTGAGGGCCGCCATCTCGCACATCGTCCCGCAGGGTGCGCTGGCCGAGCAGCACCGCAAGATGGCCGCGCCGGGCACGGCGAAGTCGTCCTAGCCAGCCTCACGGGCGCGCGTGTGACTTGCGCGCCAGCCAGACGCCCGTGGCGACCGCGGCCCAGGCCAACGTCGCCGCGGGCAGCGCGATCCAGGGTGTCGTCCGCAGCAGCAGCTGCCACGCCACGATCGCGAACGCCAGGAGGCCAATCGTTCCGAACGCCGCGCCGGTCGCCTCGACGGTCGCCGCGTGACGGCCCCGGTCACCGCGGCTGGTCGCGCCGGGCTTCTGCTTTTCGGTCCGGGCGAGCAGGGCAATGCCCAGCGGCACGATCGACGGGATGGCCAGCATCAGGCCGCCCGCCTTCGCGTCGGTGGCCTTCGTGAACACGCCTACCGCCACGGTGGCGATGCCGCCCGCCACGAACCGCAACAGGTGGCCTAGCCACGACGACTCCTTCACCGCGTGGGCGTCGAATCTGATCTTCACAGCGGCCTCAGGAAGAGCGCCCAGCCCGTCGCTGCCACGCCGCCCCAGAGCGCCAGCGCGGCGACCGCCACCGGCGTCGGCTTGAGCCGTCGTCTGTGCAGCGCCCAGCTGACCAGCGACGCGTAGGCCGTGAAGGCGAGGGCCCCCACGATCATGGATCGGGCCTCGACCGCAACGAACGCGGGGCCTTCTTTGTATAACGTCAGTGACATCGTCGCCAACGCCACGGACGGCGCAGCGGCAAAGAGGCCGGCAAAGCTTCTCGGCGTGAACGCTTCGCCCAGGACGGAGAAAATGGCCACCAGCGCGCCCCCCGCGAAGAATCGCGCAATCAGCTCGCCCATGTAGCTGCCTCAGCTGAGAATTGTAATCATTTCGTCACAGACGCAACTCAGCAGTCGCGCCGGGTTGCCTTCCTGCAACGTCGCCTCATTTTGTGCCGCATGAAAATCAACACACTACGTTCACTGGGGCTCTGTGCGACGTTCCTGATGCCGGCGGCCGCGCTGGCGGCGGGACCCTCGACGGCCGAGGTTCTGGGAAAGCTTCATCACTCCGATCAGCACGAGATCGAGATGGGCAAGCAGGCCGAGAAGAACGGCAACAGCAAGGCCGTGAAGGACTACGGCAAGATGCTGGTCAAGGACCACACGGCCGCCGACAAGAAAGGCGCGGCGCTGGCCAAGAAAGAAAAGATCGACCTGGCCGCCAACACGCCGCCCATGGCGAACGAGATGGCGAGCATCCCGGCCGGCCCGGACTACGACAAGAAGTTCGCCCAGGCGATGCTGGACGATCACAAGCGTGACGTCGCCGAGATGACCAAGGCGCGCGACACCACCGAGGACGCCGACCTCAAGAAGCTGTTGACCGAGATCGTGCCGGTCCTGCAGAAGCACCTCGACGCCGCTCAGAAGATCGTCGACTCACCGACCACCGCCAGCAAGTAGCGAACACGGCGGGACGCCGAGGGTTATGCTGCCTGCATGGCCCGGACGACGTACGCGATCAAGCTGGATGGCTCGCGGCGGGTGCGGCTGGATGACGTCGATCCAGCCGACACCGCCGGGGTCGAGAAGGACGAAGCGCACGAGCGCGTCGCGCGGCTCGGCGACGAGCTGGCCGAGCTCGAGAATCTGCTGACGTACGCGGGGACGCATGCGCTGCTGGTCGTCCTGCAGGGGCGCGACGCCAGCGGCAAGGACGGCTCGATCCGCAAGATTCTGGAGTACACGAACGTCCAGAACGCCTACGTGAAGCCGTTCAAGGTGCCCACCGAGGAGGAGCGCGCCCACGACTTCCTCTGGCGCGTTCACGCCGCCGTCCCGCGCAAGGGCTACATGGCCCTCTTCAACCGGTCGCACTACGAGGACGTGCTGGCGGCCCGCGTGCACCGACTGGTGCCGGAGCACGTCTGGCGCGCGCGCTACGACCAGATCAACACGTTCGAAGAGCTGCTGGTGGACGCGAACGTCATCGTCCTGAAGTTCTGCCTGCACATCAGCCGCGACGAGCAGTACGACCGGCTGCGCGCGCGAGAGAAGGACCCGCGCACCGCCTGGAAGCTGAACCCCGAGGACTGGCGCGAGATCCCGCTGTGGGACGAGATGACCGCCGCCTACGAGGAGATGCTCGCCCGCTGCGCGACGCGCGAGGCGCCCTGGTACCTGGTCCCGGCGGACAAGAAGTGGTTCCGCAACCTGGCGGTGATGGAGCGCCTGGTGCTGACCCTGCGCCCCTACCGCAAGATCTGGCTGGAGACGCTGCGGGAAATGGGGAAGAGCGCCATGAAAGAGATTCGCGCGCTCCGCGCCCAGGCCAAACGCAAGTGACCAGCCCCGGTCAGAAAGGGCCCAGCGCCGCGTGAGCGGCGCATGGCCGGCTACGGTAGCTGGGATTCGATGCGCGCGCGGTAACGGCCGTCGGGAAATTCGCGGTTGTAGGCGGCCGCGGCGTCGCGGGCCGCAGCGGCGTTCCCCGCGCGCGCGTGCGCTTCGACGAGCCGCGCCCGCGCATCTTCACGAAGCGTCTGCGGGAGCCCCAGCGACAGCGCCCGATCCAGCGCGCGCGCCGCCTGCGCCGGCGCATCCAGTTCGTCCAGCTCGAGACGACCCAGCGCGAACGCCGCCAGCGGCGCCTGCGCGTCACGCGGGTACGCGTCCAGGACCCGTTGCAGCGGCGCGACGGCGTCCCGCGGGTGCCCCGAGAGGCGCGCCACGTCGGCGAGCAACAACAGATCGGCGACGCCAACTTGTCGCGTCTCGCGCGCCAGCCCGCGCGTGCCCAGCGCGGCGAAGGCGTCGCGCTGGCGCCCGGATTGCGCCAGCTCGCGCCAGCTCACGCGCGCCAGCGGCGGCGTCACGGCGGGCGGGGCCGCGTCCGCCGTCGGTTCCGGCGCGGCGGTCGGCTCTGGCCTCCGGGCAGGACCGGGGCCCGCCGCCGGCGCCAGCAGCGGGTCGACGATCTCCAGCGACTGGCCGGCGGTGAGGCGTTGCGCGCGCTCCCGGACCTGGTCGCCGCGGACCAGCACGACGCCGTGCTGGACAGCCACCCGCAGCCGGCCCGGCTCGCGCGTGCAGCTGAAGCCGGTTCCCACGACCTCGACGGTCGCCAGTCCGCACTCGATCTGCCAGCGTCGCGGTCCACCCGGGTGAACGTCGAAGTCGGCGCGCCCGGTCTGCAGCATCGCCACGAACGACGTCGCCGTCGACAGCAGCGGCTCGAACCGCGCGCCGCCGGCCAGCGTGACGCGCGAGCCGTCCGACATGGCGACGACGGTGCCGGAAGCCGGCGCCTGGACGGCCGCGATGGGCTGTCCGTCGGCCAGCCGCAGCGGGCCCGTGTCGTCTTTCGAGATGCCGACCCACACGACCACGGCGGCCGCCACGGCCAGCACGGCTCCGGCCAGCGCGGGGCGATCGAGGCGCAGCACGCGCCGCACGAGCGGCAGCTCGCTTTCCCGTTCACCGGCGTCGATCCGCGACCAGATGCGCGCCAGCGCCTGCTCGTCGTCGGGCATGCGCAGGCGCTGTTTCAGAGGCGGACGCGGCGCGCTCATGGTTCCTGCCATTCGCCGCCCGCCTGCGCGGCGACCCGGCGGTCGGCGTCGGTGATGCGACGTTTGGCCGTCGCCAACGAACAATCACACAGCGCCGCGACCTCGGTCAGGGGCAGTCCTTCGACCCGGCGCAACATCCAGGCGATCCGGGAGATCGCGCTCACCGACTGAAGCGCGCGATCGACCAACGCCAGGTCGGTCCGCTCTTCGGAGCTCAGGCCCGGGTCGCCCAGCGACTCCAGCGTGGCGTCGTCGACGGCGCGGTCCAGTCCCAGACGGCGGAACAGGCGCACGCGGCGAATCCGGCGGCGCACCAGGTTGATGGCGATCTGTCCCAGCCAGGCGCCAACGGCCGATGGTTCGCGCAACGCGGCGAGCTGGCCGAAGCCCGTCAGAAACGTGTCTTGCACGACCTCCTCGGCGTCGCCGCGGCTCGCGAGCAGCCGCGTGGCCAGCGCCAGCAAGCGGCCGGCGTGGCGGCGGTACAACATCTCGCGGCCCCAGCGATCTCCGGACAGGGCACGGCCGACCAAATCGGCGTCGGACACCTGGTCCGACGCGCGATTGAGCAGCGAATGGCTCACGAGAGCGCCCACGGTAACAAGTAAGAGACCCGAGCCGGCCAAAACGGCTCGTGTTCCTGCTGCAAGCGCCACAATTGCGACCCGAGAGTCGCGTGAGCCGCTCACGATCGGCTTCGTTTCCAATCCGTGGAGCTCATGAACGAAGCGCGCCGGGCCTGCGTCCAGCGCAGGCCGGCGCGCCGTCGATGCCCCCCCCTTCAGGAAACGGACGCGGACGGGCGGTACTGGTCGTGGCCCGCGACCTTCACGATCTTGTTGTAGAGCCCGAAGATCAGCATCGTCGGCACCCACTGCCCGACGAAGTTGGCCAGCTTCTGCTTGCCCGACAGCGCGAGCACCAGCGACCCGGCCATCGACCCCAGCGCCGTCCAGAGGAACACGTCCGACGGGACGCGCGACGTCCGCTTCTCGATCTCCACGGCAACGCGCCCCTCGGTCGCGCCCCGGTTCACCTCGTTCTGCGTCGTGGTCATGGAACACCTCCCACCACGAACGTAAGGTTGTCGCGCGTCGCCACAACCTGCGGCGGCACGCAGCGATGAACGCTCGGCACCGCCTCGTCGTCCCTCGCGGCGTCCTGGACACGAACGCTTCAGCGGCGTCCGCGTGCTTGTCCTAGTTCCGCACTCACTTCCCCTTCTTGTTGCACGACATCGGCGCCCCGCACTCCGGCGCGTCTTCGCCGCCGGTGATCGCTCCGGCACTGAGCTGCGCGCGCGCATGGCGATCCCTGCGGCAGCATGACACGTGCGGCGCCTCAGCGCGGCGGCAGCTTCTGGCGGGTCTTCCAGTAGTCGCGCCAGGGGTCGGCGTCGCGGGCGCGCGCGACCGCCGTGCGGATGTCGAAGCGCGCAGGGTTCAATCGCGCTGTCAGCTCGTCCCAGTCGAGGGGCACGGAGACGGGCGCCCCTTGTCGCGCGCGCAGCGAGTAAGCAGCCACGGCGGTGTTCGCGCGTCCGTTGCGGAGCGCATCGATCAAGATCTGCCGCTCACGCGCCGCCTTGTTGGCGATCGTCGTCGTGAACCGCGCGGGCGCCGTCTCGGCCAGCGCCGCGGCCACGGCTTGCGCAAACGCCAGGCAGGCGGCGCCGTCCGTCGGAACGATCGGCACGACGACGTGCAGCCCCTTGCCGCCGGTGGTCTTCACCCAGGCGCGCAGCTTCCGGTCGGCGAGCAGCTGTCGGATGGCGCGCGCGGCGGCGACCACCTCGCGCCAGGCGACCTGCGGCCCCGGGTCGAAGTCGAACACCACGCGATCGTGCCGGTACGGCGTCTCGGCCGCCGCGTTCCAGGTGTGGACCTCGACGATGCCCATCTGCGCCAGCGCCACCAGCGCCTCCGGCGTGTCGGCGACCAGGTACTCGCCGGTCTTCTGGAGCTCGCGGATCTTCACACGGCGCAGCTCGCGCGGGCCCCAGGCCTTGCCGTGGCGAAGCATCACGCAACCGCCCTTCTCGGCGCCGTAGTCGATCGCCCCGCCGCAGCGGAGCAGCGTCAGCGGCCGGCCCGCGACGTGCGGCACCATCGCCGGCGCGACCTCGCCGTAGTACCGCGCGACGTCCAGCTTCGTCAGCGCCAGGTCTGCGTAGATGATTCGCTCCGGGTGGCTGATCGCGATCCCGTTCACGACGGTTCCGTCGGCCGCGGCTGTCTTGCGGGGCGTCGTGCCGGCCTTTGCCGCCCTGGCGCGCCCGGGCCGCTTGCCCGTCTTCGGCGCGTCCTCGGACGTGGTCGGCTTCGTGGTCCGCTTCGTGGCGGCGGGGCCCGCCGCGTTCGAGACGGCCGGCTGCTCGCGACGCACGTCCCGCGGCGCCTTGTCGGCGCGCAACCCCTGCATCGACGGATGGCGGATCCGCCCGTCGTCCGTCCACTCGCCGAACGCGATCTCGGCGACCAGCTCCGGCCGCACCCAGTGCGCGTTCCGGCGCAGCCACGAATCGTCGACGGGCGGGTCGAACGGTGACGTCTTCGCCTCGATGCGATCCAGGCGCTTCCGCAGGTCGCGCAAATACGTCGCGTTCCACCCGGCGCCGGTGCCCACCTTGCCAGCCCAGCGGAGCGTGCCGCCCTCGTAGTAGCCGATCAGCAGCGCGCCAATCGCCTCGCGCGCCCCCTCCGGGTCGGTGAAGCCGCCGATCACGAACTCCTGCCGGCGCACGCACTTGATCTTCTGCCAGTCCAGGTTGCGGCCGCCGCGGTACCGCGTGCCCAGCCGCTTGGACACGATCCCCTCCAGCCCCAGCGCGCACGCGTTGCGATGGAATGCGACGCCGCCGCCGATCACGTGGTCGGAGTAGCGAAACAGGCCGCCCGAGTCGCTGGCTTCCAGCAGCTCCCGCAGGCGCTGCTTGCGCTCTTCGATCGGCTGCTCGCGCAGGTCGCGGCCGTCGAGGTGCAGCAGGTCGAACACGAAATAGGCCAGCGGCGTATCGGGTCGCCGATTCTGAAGAGCCTGGAAGCTGGTGACGCCGCTGGGCAGCACCGCCGCGACCTCGCCGTCCAGCAGTGCGCGCCGCGCCGCCAGCCGCCCGCCCGCGGCGGCGAGGGCCGGGAACTCCGCCGTCCAGTCCTGACCGCGGCGGCTCCAGAGCTCGACGGTGCGCCCATCCTTGCGCAACCCGATGCGGTACCCGTCGAATTTCTGCTCGTGCATCCACCCGTCTCCCTCGGGCGCGGCCTCGACCAGCGTGGCCAGCTGCGCCTCGAAATCGGGCACCGGGAGCATTGACGCCATCTCAGGTAACGATGACCATATTCGCGCCAGGAGGCGAGGGGCTACATGAACGACGGTGCAATCAAGCAGCGATCCCTGGGGCGCACGGGACTCCGCGTGTCCGAGATCTGCTTCGGGACGATGACCTTCGGCGGCGAGGGCGTTTACAAGGCCATCGGCCAGACCGCGCAGTCCGAGGCCGACCGCCTCGTCGGCGTCTGCCTGGACGCCGGCATCAACTTCTTCGACACCGCCGACACCTATTCGAACGGCCGCGCCGAGGAGATCCTGGGGCGCGCGCTGGGGCCACGCCGCAAGGAGGTGATCGTCGCGACCAAGGTGCGCGGGCGCGTCGGGACCGGACCGAACGACGTGGGCTTGTCGCGCGGGCACATCCTGGACAGCATCGATCGCAGCCTGCAGCGGCTGGGGACGGATTACGTCGACCTCTACCAGATCCACGGGTTCGACGGCGCCACGCCCTGGGAAGAGACGCTGCGCGCGCTGGACGATCTGGTCCGCACCGGCAAGGTCCGCTACATCGGCGCCTCGAACCTGGCGGCGTGGCAGCTGATGAAGGCCCTGGGCATCAGCGAGCGCGACCGCCTGGAGCGCTTCGTGACCATCCAGTCGTACTACTCGATCGCCGGGCGCGATCTCGAGCGCGAGCTGGTGCCGCTGATGTCGTCCGAGGGCGTGGGGCTGCTGGTGTGGAGCCCGCTGGTGGGCGGCTTCCTGAGCGGAAAGTTCAGCCGCGCCAACCCGCGCCCGACCAGCACGCGGCGGGCCAGCTTCAACTTCCCGCCCGTCGACGAGGCGCGCGGCTACACGGTGATCGACGCGCTGGCCGACGTGGGGCGCGAACATCAGGCATCCGTGGCGCGCGTCGCGCTGGCCTGGCTGCTGCACCAGCCGGTCACCACCAGCGTCATCATCGGCGCGCGCGACGAGGCGCAGTTGCGCGACAACCTGGCGGCGGCGTCGCTGCGCCTCTCGGCCGAGCAGCTGGAGCGGCTCGACAAGGCCAGCGCGCTGCCGCCCGAATACCCGGGCTGGATGGTGGCGATGCAGGCGCGCGATCGATTCCAGGCGATGACGCCCGAGCAGCGGTTCTCGCGCACGTGATCCCGCTGGCCGCCATTCCGCTGGCCGCCGTCGTCATGGCGGTCGGCGCGCCCGACAGCGGCGCGCCCTCCACGGCGCCGCTGGCCGACACGCTGGCGCGGCTGGATGCGCTGCACGCGCGCAGGGACGACCCGGGCGCTCTGCGCGAGGCCCGCGCGCTGGCCGACGCCGCCGTGGCCCGCGCGCCGTCCGACTACGGTGTGTTGTGGCGGGCGGCCCGCGTGCTGTTCACCGAGAGCGACGACAAGCGCCGCCCGGAGAGCGATCGCGCCGCGCTGGCCAAGCAGGCCTACGACCTGGCCCAGCGAGCGATCGCCGTCAACCCGAACGACGCAGCGGGGCAGTACTGGGCGGCGCTGAGCATCGGCAACGTGGGCGAGGGGATGGGCGTGCTGCGCGCGCTGACCAGCGGGATCGAAGGAAAATTCAAGCGGCCGCTGGAACGGGCGACCGCGCTGGACGTCTCCTACGACCACGGCAACATCCCGGTCGTCTGGGCCGCGTACTACCTCGAGCTCCCCTGGCCCAAGCGCGATCGCGACCGGGCGTCGCAAGAGCTGAAGCAGGCGCTGCGGATCAATCCGCACAACCTGCGTGCGCTGCTGTATCAGGCCCGCATCGCGAACGACGAAGGGCACAAGGACGAAGCGCGCGCGCTGCTGGCGGCGATCGCGGCGGCGCCCGTGGGGCGGTACGATCCGCCCGAGGAGCGCGCGGTGAAGAAAGACGCCGGCGCCATGGCCGCCGGCCTGCACTGAGCACGGATCAGGTTCGGGTCGTTTCAGAACCGTCAACGGACGGCTAAATGTTGGCGCAGGGCGCGCCGCGCGCCGCGGGCCGGCGTACGATGCGCTCATGGGCGAGGAGGAGGGCGCCAAGCGGGCGATCGACGGCGTGTGGCGCGTCTACTACGGCGGCTACTGGATCAAGGCCTACGACGCGCCGGCCGACACGCTGACCGCCAAGAAGCGTCTCATCGAGGCGCTCACGCGCCGGTTGTTCAATCACGTCGAGCACGGCATCAACATCCCGGGGGCGCGGCTGGACGAAGCGCGGCGCGCCTTCGAGGCGGAGACCGACCCGGCCAAGCAGCGGGTGAAAGGGGCGATGCTGGCCGGCGCGCTGTTCAACCGCGCGACGGACGTCTTCACCAAGGCCGTCGAGCTGCAGGCGCTGGGGGTCGAGATCACCCCCGACACCGCGCTGATGCGCCAGTGCGGCGAGTACCTGCGCGAGGCGCTGACGCTGGGGCGGATGGTGCTGCACGTCAGCGGCGAGGAGGGCATCGACGAGCTTTGGGGCGAGCCCTTCAAGGCGTTCCTGTTCCCGATCGAAGACTTCTATCGGAGCCGCTACATCAAGATCGCGATGACCCTGCGAGACATCGACCGGATCACCGACGCGCTGTGCGCGACGGTCGCCGCGACCGACATGTTTCACGGGATCGAGGCGGACCTGCGCGCGTTCGGGCGCGTGGCCAAAGTCAAGTGCGAGACGCTGCACACGGATCCGGAGATCTTCGACGTGTGGGCGGAGTTCGTGGCCGCCGGCGAGCGCGTGTGCGCGTTCCAGCCCTGTCTTCCGCAGCGCGCGTCGCTGGCGGACCGCGAGCGCGCGACCGGCGGCGCGCGCCTGTTGAACGAAGGCAAGCAGTTGATCGGCCACATCACGCGCGCGCGCGTGCCGATGCCCAAGAGCACGGCTGCGCTGATCGATCGGCTGAACCGATTCGCCGACGACTGCCGCCACGGCGTTCCCGTCGTCGACGGCCACAGCGCGGTCGTTCTCGTCGCGCCCGCGGATCCGCCGGGTGAGCCGCCGAAGCAGCCCACGCAGGCGGGCTTCATTCGCCTCCCCTAAACGGCCTGCCGCGCCGGGCTGGGGTGGGCGCGGACCATCGTGCCGGCCAGCGCGGCGGCCGCCAGCGCGATCACCGCGAACCCGTACTCGCGGGCGGCGGTGAAGAGGTCGGCGCCGTGCACGACGCGCACGCCGACGAAGACCGCCGGCACGCCCATCGACAGGTAGGCGATCACGTAGAGCACCGACAGGACTCCGGCGCGCTCGTGCGGCGCCGCCAGGGGGACCACCGTGCGGATCGCGCCCTGAAATCCCGAGCCGAAGCCGGCGCCCGCCACGGCCGTCCCGGCGACGAAGAGGCCGACCGACCCCAGCGCCGTCCCGATCAGCGTCAGCGCGACGCCGGTCATCAGCGCCGCCGATCCCGTGAGCAGGACCGTCCGCGCCGAGCGCGCGCGCGACAACAGCACGGTGACCGCGCCCGACGCCGCCATGACGAACAGCACCGCGCCGCCCAGCACCAGCGACGAGGATCCGGCCAGCCGCCGCACCAGCGACGGGCCCAGCGAACCGTAGAAGCCCACCAGCGCCCAGGTCGCGATCAGGACGGGCGCGGCCAGCAGGGCCGGCGCCCGGGCGGCGGGCGGCAGCCACAGCTTGGGCCGCAGCGATTGCCGCGCGCCGGGGCGTCGCGCCGCGGACTCGGGCATCAGGGCCACGCCGCCCGCCTGCAGCAGGAAGATCGCCGCGAACACCAGGTAGACCAGCACCGTCGGCGCCGGCAAATGCTGCGCCATGAGCCCCGACATCAGGCCGCCGGTGGCGGTCCCCACCATCGGCGCGACGGCGTTGGCGACCGTGCCGCGCGCGCGATCGATGTCCAGCATGCCCGCGCCGACGGCGCCAGCCGCCGCGCCGGTGGCGATACCCTGGACGACGCGCGCGAGCAGCAAGGTTCCGACGCCGTTCGCCGTGGCGAAGATGGCCATCGCGCCCGCTTGCAAGAGGGTGGCGGCCAGCAGCACGGGCCGCCGCCCGACGTAGTCCGACAGCGAACCGACGACCAGCAACGTCGCGAGCACCGCCACCGCGTAGATCCCGAAGACGACCGTGATGGTCACCGGCGAGAACCCCCAGGCTGCCTGGTAGACGACGTAGAGCGGCGTCGGCGCGCTGGAGCTGGCGAGGAAGAACAGGATGATGGACGCCTGCAGGAAGAACGCGGTGGTCTTGCCGAGAGCGGGAGAGGTCGCCATGACGATCAGCCTTTCGAGATGAGACAGACAGGTCTGTCTATGGCGTTGACTATGAACAGACAGGTCTGTATAGTCAAGTCATGTCGAAGCAGGTCTCGACGAAGCCGGCGAGAGCCGACGGCTCGGCCCGCGAACGGCTGCTGGCCGCCGCCGACGAGCTCTTCTACCAAGAGGGTGTTCACACCGTCGGCATAGACCGCGTCATCGAACGGGCCGGAGTCGCCAAGGCGTCGCTCTACAGCACCTTTGGAAGCAAGGAAGAGCTGGTGCTGGCCTATCTGCAGGGCCGCGCGGATCGCCGGCGCCAGCGAGTGCTGGCGGCGATCGCGGCGCACGAAAGCCCGGGCGCCCGCGTGCTGGCGGTGTTCGACGTGCTGGCGGCGCGTGTCGCCGAACCAGATTTTCGCGGCTGCGCGTTCGTCAACGCCAGCGCCGAAGGCCCGCCGGGCGACAACCGGCTGCGCCGCGCCTGCGACGAGCTGCGCCAGTGGACGGGTCGCCTCTTCACGGGCCTGGCCCGCGACCTGGGAGCCCCCGATCCCGCGTCGCTCGGGCGGCAGCTGATGCTCATCTACGACGGCGCTCTGCTCGGCGCTTCGATGGATCGCGATCCGCGCGTGGTCCGCCAGGCGCGCGCCCTGGCTGAGTCGCTGCTGGACGCTGTGCCGCGGGTCGGCCGCGCGAAAGCCTGACGCCGCCGGCACCGCAGGCCAGTGACCGCCGAGGAACCCGCGGCGGGTTCCCCGACGGCCGTTCGTTCGCGCGCTTCGATCAGGGCAGGGTGCTGAGCGTGTCGAGCTCGGCGTCGGTCAGAGCGCGGTTGTAGATGCGCACCGAGTCGATCGAGCCGTTGAAGTAGTTGCGGAAGCCGCTGTTGTTGGTCGTCTCGCCGCCCATCCACAGGTTGCTGGCGTGGGTGTCCGGGTTCACGCCCAGCGTGTGGTCGGCCACCGTGTCGTTCACGCGGATGCGGACGGTGTTGGGTGCCATGAAACGGACGGCGACGAAAGACCAGGTGTCGGGGGCCAGCGCCATTGGCGACACCCAGTCGTTGCAGCCGCCCCAGAAGGTCGCGTTGTTCTGGTTGCCGAGCCCCCACATGTAGCCGGTGCAGTCGTCCTGACCCCAGTAGATGATGCCCCACAGCGTGCCGGTGCCCGAGGGATTCACCCACGCCGTCAGGGTGCGATCGCTGTTCCCGATGGGCAGCCCGTCGCCGGGCGCCTGGATCCAGCTGCTACCGTCGAATGAATACGCCCCGTCGGCTGTGCCGTCGTGGCCCGTCGTCAGCATCGCGCCGTGCACCTCGCCGTCGTGGCCGTTGCCGCTCTGGTCGGTGGCGTCGCCGTCGAACGGGAAGTAGTAGACCAGCCCCCCGTCGCACGCGACGGTGACCGTCGCGTCACTGGCGGCGATCGTGCCGCTGCCGTTGGTGACCGTGCAGGTCATGACCGGTCCAGAGGCCGTGACGCTGTAAGTGGCGCCGTTCTTCAGCTGCGTCGGGAACGAGGCCGTTCCGTTGCCCACGACCAGCGTGTCGGCGCCGTTCTTCAACGTGACGTGGCCGCCGGCCGCGCCCGACACCGCGGCTTTCAACGTGTAGAGGTTGTCCGTGCAGCCCACGTTGATGGTGACGTCGCTGCCGCCCATCATGCCGCCGGCGGGGGGCGTGATCGTGCAGGTCTGGCCCACCGGCTGGCTGGCGATCGCCAGGGTGTAGCTGGTGCCGCTGAGGACCGCCGCCGAGACGGTGACGGTTCCGTCGGCCGAAACGGCCAGCATGTCGGCGCCGTTCTCCAGCGTCAGGCCCGCGGCGTCCAGGCCCGTGACCGCCGCGTTCAGCTTGAACGAGTTCGTCACGCAGTTGATCGTGGCCGCGATCATCGCGCCGGCGACGGTGCCGCTGCCGTTGGTGACCGTGCAGGTCTGGCTGGGCGTCGCGGGCTGGGTCTTGATCTCGATCTTGTACGGCTGGCCGCTGCTCACCAGCGTCGGGAACGAGAAGGTTCCGTTCGACGTGACGTTCAGGTCGTCGCCGCCGTTGTTCGTCAGCGTGACGGTGCCGGCCAGGCCGGAGATCGATCCGCCGACCGCGAACTGGTCGGTGGTGCAGTTGATCGTGACGCTGGTGGCGTTGCCGGCGGCGATGGTGCCGCTGCCGCCGGTCACCATGCAGGTCTGGCTGGGCGAGGTGGGTTGGGTCTTCACCGAGACGGCGAACCCGGCCCCGCTGGCCACCTTGGTCGGGAACGTGAAGGTCGTCGCCGACGCATCCACCGGCAGGTCGTCGCTGCCGTTGTGCAGGACGAGGCCGCTGCCGGTGAGCCCGCTGAGCGAGCCGCCGACCGAATAGGTGTTCGTGCTGCACGCGATCGCGACGTCGGTGATCGGCCCGGCGCCCACGTGGCCCGAGCCGTTCGTCACCGTGCAGGTCTGCGTCGGCGTCGAGGGCT
The DNA here is from genome assembly GCA_964589215.1 of uncultured Myxococcales bacterium. Lineage (GTDB taxonomy): Bacteria > Myxococcota_A > Polyangia > Fen-1088 > Fen-1088 > JADGRB01. Next base: position 16,720 of record CAZPUH010000289.1, read on the forward strand.
GCGCCAGAACCGTGACGCTGTAGGCGGCGCCGCCGGCCAGCGCGGTCGCGAAGGTGAAGGTGGTCGCGTTGGCCGCCACCGTGAGGTTGTCACCCAGGTTGTTCTGCAGGACCAACCCGCCGCCCGTCAGGCCGGTCAGCGTCCCGCCGACGGCGTAGGTCGCCGGTGGCGCGCCCCCGCCCATACCGCCGCCGCTGCTTCCGCCCGCCGGATTCACGTTGCCACCCGCCGCACCCCCTGCCGGGTTCGCACCGCCGCCCGCCTGTCCCGCCATCCCG
>CAZPUH010000290.1:0-4474 GCA_964589215.1 uncultured Myxococcales bacterium
TTCTTGCCCGAGGCCATGACGGTGTTGACGAACTTCGTCACCTTGCGGCGCGTGTCGACGGGCTGATCCGTGAACTTCGGATCGGGAAGCGGCTTGCGCTTGGGAACTTCACCTTTGCGGGGCATGGCTCGTAGTCCTGAGTGGGTTGCTCTGAGTTACTTGGGCCGCTTGGCGCCGTACTTCGAACGGCCCTGCCGGCGGTTCGCGACGCCCGAGGTGTCGAGCGTGCCGCGGATGATGTGGTAACGAACGCCCGGCAGGTCCTTCACACGGCCGCCACGAATCATGACGACTGAGTGCTCCTGCAGGTTGTGACCCTCGCCCGGGATGTAGGTCGTGACTTCCATGCCGTTGGTCAGGCGCACGCGCGCGACCTTGCGGAGAGCCGAGTTCGGCTTCTTCGGCGTGGTGGTGTAGACGCGCACGCAGACGCCGCGGCGCTGCGGGCAGGCCATCAGCGCGGGCGACGCGGTCTTGCGGCGCTGGGCCCGGCGGCCGAACTTCACGAGTTGGTTGATGGTAGGCATCGAGGGCGAAGACTCCGTCTTTCTATCGTTTCCGGCGAAAACCAAAAGCGCCCGCGCAGACGCCGGGCGCCAGGGAGCACGGGATTATAGGGGTCTCGCCCCCCTTGTCAATGATCAAGTCGAGAACCCCCAGAGGGGTTCTCGAGCTCTCCCGCGATGGACTTCGCTGGGCTAAGCCCAGCTGCGTCCCACGCGTTCAAGTCCAGAACCCCCAGAGGGGTTCTCGAGCTCTCCCGCGATGGACTTCGCTGGGCTAAGCCCAGCTGCGTCCGACGCGATCAGCGCGGAGGGGTCGCGAGCTGGGCGGCGGTGCCGACGGGGGCGAGCACGCGCCGCACCAGGGCCCGGGCGGTGTCGCTCTGGGAGAGGAGCGCGGCGGCGGCCGGGCCGGCGCGATAGTAGAGGTCGGCCGCCACGGCGAACATGGTGCTGGCGTCGTGCAGCCGGTCGCGCGCCCGGCGCATCGCGGCGACGTCGGGCGCCAGCGCCGAGCCCCAGGCGGCCGTGGCGATGAAGCAGCCGGACAGCTTGGCGAACTGCATGGTCGGGGTCGAGAAGGTGGCCGTGACCAGCGGCGAGGCCTGACCGCAGGGGTCGATGGCGCGCACCCCGACCGTGTACTGGGTCGCCGGCTTCAGGTTGGAGATCGTGAAAGAGGCCCCCGACCCGGGGGCCCCGGGCGTGACCAGCGGCGCGCTGGCGGACGCCTTGAATTCGTCGTCGGTCATTCCCCCGCCGTCGCGGTAGCGGATGTCGTAGCTCAGCACGGGCGCCCCCGCGGATTGCGCGTTCGCGAACTGAAGCGTGGCGCTGCTGGCGTTGAGCCCGTTCGCGGCGACGGTCAGCCCCCCCACGGGGGTGGGCGGCGCCGGCAGCGGCGTGCAGGTGAGCGGCGTGCAGACCTGCGTCCGCGGATCGCAGATGCTGCACACGTTGTTCATGTCGCAGACCAGCGTCGCGCAGGGGGTGACGCCGGCGATCACGCGCCCGGAGAGGCCCGTCGTCGCGTCGGTGATCAGCAGCAGGCGCGACTCGCCCGATCCGAGATCGGTCGTCGAGATCGTGGCGTCGCGCGGGTTGATGACGCCGCTGGCCCCCGTCCAATCGCCGTAGCCGGCGATCTGCGAGACGGCGTGCGCGTCCGTCCCCGCCGTGCTCATGTCGATGTGCAGCGGCACCTCGTACACGACGGACGGCTGGCCGAAGTTCCCCTCGGTCCCGTAGGTGGCCAGATGCTGGTCGACGAAGTCCGGGTGCGTGTGCGACGCGTTGACGTCGTACTCCTTGTTCACCTCGACCATCAGCTTGTAGTCGCCGGGCGGCACGTCCGGCGGCAGCGTCAGGATGCGATCGACCGGCCGGCCATAGGGGGGCGTCGCGCCCGCAACCGCGTCGAGGTCGTTCAGCGTCGCGTAGGTGGGCGGGTCACCCGTGTCGCTGCCGCCGAAGCTGGTCAGGTCCGTGCGCGGCGGGTAGTAGGTCGGCAGCGTCGTGTCGAGCTTGCCCTTCTCGCTGTTGAACTTCGTCGGACACGAGATCGCGTCGACCCCCAGCGCGGAAGTCAGATCCGACGGCTGCAGCGGCCGGCAGAAGTACGGCTCCGGCGACGACCAGCTCTCGTGCCAGCCGAGACAGCTTTCGCCGGGGCCACCGACGGAGCACTCGGCCTCGGCCATCTTGACGGTCGGGTAGGTCACGCCGCGCGCGTGCGCCCAGATCGGCAGCGCCATGACCCGCTTGCCGTAGGGGAAGAGCGGCCCCGACAGGAAATCCCAGCGCCCCGGGCGGTTACCAATCCCGCGCCTCGCGACAGCGTTGGTGACCATCAGCGTCCCGTCCTTGCGCGTGCCGTCCTGGGTCGATACGTACCCGAAGCCGCCCGTGGCGTCCTGCAGCCAGACCGCGATCTGCGGCCCCAGCTCCATGTGCGTCGGAGACTGCGCGCACGCGGCGCCGGCATCTGGCCGATAGCAATCCGGCTGGAAGACGTAGCGCAAGGTCATGCAGCTCTGGGCGCGCGCGGACCGCGGCGCCAGAAGCGGCACGAGGACGGCCGCGACCACCAGAGCAGAACAGACGAAAGACAGGCGAAGCCGGCTCAAGTGAGCCTCATTTTGGCCCTGGCGCGCGCCGCCGCGCAAGGGCAACGCGGTTCCATTTACAGGCGCCCTGGTCCGGTGCCATCGTCCAGGACATGCGCATCGGCATCGACCTCGGGGGGACCAAGATCGAAGGGGTCGCGCTGCGGCACGACGGCACCGAGGCGGCGCGCGAGAGGGTCGCCACCCCGCCCACTTATGCGGCGTTGCTGCAGGCGGTCGCGGCGCTGGTGGCCCGGCTGGACCAGGGCGCGGGCGCCCGCGGGACGGTTGGAATCGGGACGCCCGGGTTTCTGCAACCGGGCCGCGGCGTCATCCACAACTCGAACCTGACCTATTTGAACGAGCACGCGCTGGACCGCGACCTGACCGCGGCCCTGCGCCGCCCCGTGCGGGTCGCCAACGACGCGAAGTGCTTCGTGCTGTCCGAGGCGACGGACGGCGCCGGCGCGCCTCCCCCCGGGCTGGACCGCAGCCGCCCCGACGTGGTCTTCGGGGCCACCCTGGGCACCGGCGTGGGCGGCGGGCTGGTCGTCGACGGCCGCGTGCTGACGGGCGAGAACGGCGCCGCGACTGAATGGAGCCACACCACCCTGCCCTTTTTGCGCCCCGACGAGCGGTCGCCCTATGACTGCCCGTGCCGATTCCCCGGGTGCATCGAGTCCTTCACCTCGGGGCGCGGGCTCGAAGGCGCCTACCGCGAGGTGGGCGGCGAACCGCTGCGGGGCGTGGAGATCGCCCGCCTGGCCGAGGGCGGCGACCCGATCGCCGACGAGGCGTTCGCCGTTTACGAAGATCGGCTGGCGCGCGCCCTGGCGTCCGTCATCAACCTGGTCGACCCGCGCGTGATCGTGCTCGGCGGCGGCGTCTCGAACAACGCGCGCCTCTTCGCCAACGTGCCCCTCCTCGTCGAGCGCTACACCGTGGCGAAGGATCTCAGCACCCGGATCGTCCCGGCCGCCCACGGCGACGCGAGCGGCGTTCGCGGCGCGGCCTGGCTCTGGCCGGAGGCCGAGGCTGCGCCCCGGACCGCGGGTCACTGACAGGGGCAGCAGTACCGGGCGATCCCGGCCGGGATGGAGTCGGCGAACGTGCAGCCTTCGGGCGGACCGGGGACCGGACCGGGGCCGACCCCGCCGCACGACACGATGTACTGGTTGGCCGCACAGGTCGAGGTGCAGGTCCAGGGACCAGCGTCTGCCAGCCCCGAACAGTCGCAGGTGGTGCCCCCGTCGGTCGTGCAGCCGCACCCATCCCCCGCCGGGTCGTGACACGACAGGGAGACCCGCGCCGGGATGCAGGCGGTCCTGCCGTCGGCGCCGTTCAGGTCCTCCGGCCAGCGGCACTGGACCGTCCCCTGCGTCGCGGCCGCGCCGTCAACGTCGTCGTCTCGCCTGTTGTCGAGGTTGGTCGACGAGCAGGCGCCGAGGCCCACCACCACCGCCACGATCATCCAGCGCTTGGCCATGCGCTGGGTCAAAAGCAAACGGGAGACCAGGTGAACCCTGGCCTCCCGTCGTTGAATCGCGTTGGAGCCGCGTCAGTTTTCCGCGGTGCGCCCTCGGAGACCCGAGGGCGCCCGCCGAAGGTCACTCGTCGAAGGCGGCCGGCGCCGCGGCGGCGCTGGCCGAGGCCGCGATGGGTGCCGGAGGCAGCTGCTCCTCGGCGCCCGCCTCGTCGACGTGCAGCGAGAGGCGCTTGTACGCACCCAGGCCGGTGCCGGCCGGGATGAGCCGCCCCATGATGACGTTCTCCTTGAGGCCCCGCAGGTAGTCGACCTTGCCCTGAACCGCGGCTTCGGTGAGCACCTTGGTGGTCTCCTGGAAGGACGACGCCGAGATGAAGCTC
>CAZPUH010000291.1:0-1429 GCA_964589215.1 uncultured Myxococcales bacterium
AGCGAACGAGACAATCCAAAAACGCACCACGATGCGCGACTCGGGCCACCCCAGCTTCTCGAAGTGGTGGTGGATGGGCGCCATCAGGAAGATGCGCTTCTTGGTCCGCTTGTAGTAGCCGACCTGGATGATGTCGGACAGGGCCTCGACCACGAACACGCCGCCGATCAGCGGCAGCGACAGCTCGGTCTTGGTGGCCAGCCCCACGAACCCGATGGCGCCGCCCAGCGCCAGCGCGCCGACGTCGCCCATGAAGACCTGGGCCGGGTGGGTGTTGAACCACAGAAAGCCGATGCCGGCGCCGCCCATCGCCCCGCAGAAGACCGCCAGCTCGCCCGCCCCCGGCACGTGCGGCATGCCCAGGTAGTTGGCGATGTTGAAGTCGCGCAGCGTCGTCCCGGCCGCGTAAGACAGCAGCAGCAGCGTGAACGAACAGATGATGACCGGCCCGATCGCCAGGCCGTCCAGCCCGTCGGTCAGGTTGACCGCGTTCGACTCCGCCATCAGCACGAACACCGCGAACGCGACGTAGGCGGCGTAGGGCAGCGCGAACGATAGCCGGTGGAAGTTGACCAGCGGCATCGCCAGCCGCAGCCGGACGTCCGGAGGCAGCCCGTCGCCCGCGTACAGCCAGGCCATCGCCACGCCGCCGATCACCAGCTGGCCCGCCAGCTTCAGCTTCCCCGGCAGCCCCTTCTTGTTCTTGCGCGAGATCTTCAGGTAGTCGTCCAGGAACCCGATCGCGCCGTACCCGACCGTGACCAGCAGGGCCAGCCAGACCAGCTCGCTGCGCAGGTCGCACCACAGGATGGTCGCCGCCGTCAGCGCCAGGATGATGAGCGCGCCGCCCATGGTGGGCGTGCCGCGCTTGGACGCGTGGGCGGCCGGGCCGTCCTCGCGGATGACCTCGCCCAGTTGCCGCTCGCGCGCGCGGCGGATGAACCAGGGCGCCACCAGGAAGGTGATGGTCAGCGACGTCAGCGTCGCGAGGCCGACCCGCGTCGAGACGTACCGGAAGACGTTCGCCCCCGGCATCCGTTCGCGCAACGCATGGAACAGGTGGAACAGCATCGGTTACGCCTTTGTCTGCTGGTCCCCGCCCAGCGTGGCCTGCAACGCGTCGACAGCGCGCTCGAGCCGCAGCCCGCGCGACGCCTTGACCAGGATCCAATCGCCCGGCGCCGTCCAGCCGGCGACCGCCGCGGCGGCCGCTTCCGGCGAGGCAGCCGCGACCGCGCGCGACGGGTCCAGCCCGGCGGCCCGCGCCTCTTCGACCAGCGCCGGCGCGAACGCGCCGACCGCCGCGACGCCGGACAGCTCCTGCCCAGCGGCGCGACCGAGCGCGCGATGGGCGGCCTCGGCGCCGGGCCCCAGCTCCAGCATGTCGCCCAGGATGGCGAACCGGCGCCCGCCCCCGGACGCCGCGGCC
>CAZPUH010000292.1:0-8528 GCA_964589215.1 uncultured Myxococcales bacterium
GACCGCTCCTCCCGTTCCCACCGCGACGCCGGGCGTCCCGGGCACGCCCGGCCGCCCGGGCGACGAGGCGGGCGGTTGCGCGGTCGCGGGCCGCGGGCCGCGGGGCTCGTCGGCAGCCTCTCTGCTGGTCGCGCTGGGCGCCCTGGGCGCGCTCATCCGGCGCCGTCGGTCCGCGCGCTGACCTCGGGCCCGCCCGGGTAGCGAGGTCGCGACAGACGCGCCCCGCGTGGTACGCTGGCGGAGAGCTCGCATGTCACGCCTGCGCGCACCGTCAGGGGGTCATGGGCGCCGCTGAGAACGCCCGGGTAGACGACATCCAGCGTCGCTACCGATTCCTGAGCTCGGCCAGCGCCGCGCTGGCGGAGTCCCTCGACTACCAGCGGACCCTGCAGCGCGTCGCCGAGCTGGCGGTGCCCGACATCGCCGACTGGTGCACGGTGACCGTCGTCGACGCGCACGGCGCCCTCCGGCGGGTGGCCGTCGTGCACGCCGATCCCGACAAGCGCGCGCTGAGCGAGGAGTACCAGAGCAAGTTCCCGCCCACCGAGCACCGCAGCAATCAGCTGCTGGAGGTGCTGGAGCAGGGGACGGCGTCGCTGTCGGTGCGGGTCAGCGACCAGGAGCTGATGCAAGCGGCGCAGAGCGAGGACCACCTGCGGATCATGCGCGGCCTGGGGACCGCGTCGTGCGTGATCGTCCCGATGGTGGCGCGCGGCGAGATCCTCGGCGTGATCTCGTTGATTCGCGGCGACGTCCGTCCGCCTTACGAGAGCGCGGACGTCGAGGTGGCCGAGCAGCTGGCCCACCGGGCGGCCCTGGCCGTCGACAACGCCCGCCTCTACCGGGAGACCCGCCGGCGCGAGGAGACGATGCGCTTCTTCGCGGAGGCCAGCACGCTGCTCTCCAGCTCGCTCGACTACGTGTCGATCTGCGAGCGGCTGGCGGCGCTGGTCGTCCCGTCGTTCGCCGACTGGTGCGGCGTCGAGGTGACCGACTCCGGCGAGCTGCACTCGGTCGCGATCGCGCACGTCGATCCCAGCAAGGTCGAGGTCGCGCGCGAGATGCGCCGCCGATACCCGCCGGACTCCGCGGCGCCCAGCGGCCCCTACGCGGTGGCGCGGACGGGGCGCCCCGAGCTGATCAACGAGATCTCCGACGAGATGGTGATCCGCGGGGCGCGCAACCAGGAGCACCTCAACTTCATCCGCAACCTGGGGCTGCGGTCGGTGCTGATGGTCCCGCTCATCGCGGGCGGCCGCCCCATCGGCGTGCTGAACCTGGTGTGGGCGGAGTCCGGGCGGCACTTCGAGCCGGAAGACCAGGACGTCATGCAGGAGCTCGGGCGGCGCGCCGGCCTGGCCATCGAGAACGCCCGCCTCTACGACGACGCGCGCAGCGCCGTGAAGCTGCGCGACGAGTTCCTGTCCATCGCCAGCCACGAGCTGAAGACGCCGCTGACCAGCCTGCGCCTGAAGGTCGACGGAATCCTGCGCATGACGGCGGCCGCGCCCGCGACGCCCATCGACGTCCCCAAGCTGAGCGCGCGCGTTCACACCATCGACAAGCAGCTGGATCGCCTGTCGGAGCTGGTCGACGCGCTGCTGGACGTCAGCCGCGCCGCTGCCGGCCGGCTGCAGCTGAAGGTCGAGGACGTCGATCTCACCGCGGTGGTCACGGGCGCCGCCGAGCGCTTCAAGGACGACCTGGCCAACGCGGGCTGCTCGCTGTCGATCGTCATCACCGGACCGACGGGCCAGAAGAGCCCCATCATCGGCCGCTGGGACCGGCTGCGCTTGGACGAGGTCGTCACCAACTTCCTCTCGAACGCCGTGAAGTACGGCGCCGGCAAGCCGATCCAGGTCCGCGTGTCGGCCAGCGACAGCACGGCCACCATCGAGGTCGAGGACCACGGCATCGGGATCTCTCCCGCCGATCAAGAGCGGCTGTTCAAGCGCTTCGCGCGGGTCGCCTCGCCCGAGCACTACGGCGGCTTCGGCCTCGGGCTCTGGATCGTCAAGGTGCTCGTCGAGGCGATGGGCGGCCGCGTGTCGGTGCGCAGCGCCGTCGGCCGCGGGTCCGTGTTCGTCGCCGAGCTCCCGCGCTAGAGTCGGCGGCGTGCCTGCTCCCGACCGCGACTACCTGCGCCGCATCCTGAACGCCCGCGTCTACGACGTCGCGCAGGAGACGCCGCTCGATCGGGCGCCCGCGCTGTCGGCGCGCCTCGGGACCACGGTCCTGCTGAAGCGTGAGGATCTGCAGCCCGTCTTCAGCTTCAAGCTGCGCGGCGCCTACAACAAGATCGTCAACCTCCCGCCGGCGGCGCTGAAGCGCGGCGTGATCGCGGCCAGCGCCGGCAACCACGCGCAGGGGGTGGCGCTGTCGGCGCAGCGGCTGGGGGCCAGGGCCGTGATCGTCATGCCCGTCACGACGCCCGAGGTGAAGATCGCGGCGGTGCGCGCGCTGGGCGCCGAGGTCCACCTGCACGGCGAGTCGTACTCCGACGCCTACGCGCAGGCGGTCGTCTGGGGGCGGCGGCGGCGCCTGACGTTCGTGCACCCCTTCGACGATCCGGACGTGATCGCGGGGCAGGGGACCGTCGGGATGGAGATCCTGCGCCAGCACCACGTGAAAGAGCACGGACCGCTGCACGCCGTCTTCGTCGCCATCGGCGGCGGCGGGCTGGCCGCCGGCGTGGCCGCGTACGTGAAGGCGGTGCAGCCGGGCGTCAAGGTGATCGGCGTGCAGACCGTCGACTCGGACGCCATGGCCCGCTCGATCGCTGCCGGCCGGCGCGTCGCGCTGCCGGAGGTGGGGCTGTTCTCCGACGGGACGGCGGTGCGGCGGGTCGGGCGGGAGACGTTTCGCCTGTGCCGCCGCTACGTCGACGAGATCCTCACGGTCGACAACGATTCGCTGTGCGCGGCCATCAAGGACGTCTTCCAGGAGACGCGCTCGATCCTGGAGCCGGCCGGCGCGCTGGCGGTGGCCGGCGCGAAGGCCTACGCCGAGCGGACGCGGCTCCGCGGGCAGAGCGTCGTGGCGGTCGCGTGCGGCGCGAACATGAACTTCGACCGCCTGCGCTTCGTCGCCGAGCGCGCCGAGCTGGGGGAGCGGCGCGAGGCGCTGTTCGCGGTGACGATCCCGGAGAGCCGGGGGAGCTTCCGCCGCCTCTGCCGGGTGGTCGGCGACCGGAACGTGACCGAGTTCAACTACCGCATCGCCGCGGAGGACGCCGCCCACGTCTTCGTGGGCATCCAGCTGGCGAATCGCGGCGAGGCGCCGGCCCTGGCGCGCGCGTTCCGCAAGGCGGGCTTCCCGACGCTGGACCTGACCGGCGACGAGCTGGCGAAGCTGCACCTGCGCCACCTGGTCGGCGGGCGCTCGCCGCTGGCCACGGGCGAGCGCCTCTTCCGGTTCGAGTTTCCGGAGCGTCCGGGCGCGCTCATGCGGTTCCTGTCCACGATGCTGCCGGACTGGAACATCTCCCTGTTTCACTACCGCAACCAGGGCGCCGACTACGGGCGGGTTCTGGTCGGGCTGCAGGTGCCCGCGCGCGCGCGGCGCGACCTGCGGCGCTTCGTCGAAGCGCTGGGCTATCGCCACTGGGACGAGAGCGACAACCCGGCTTATCGGCTGTTTCTGCGGTAGAAGCGGGCGTGACCCAATTGCTGCCGCCGGCGCTGGTCGACCACATCGTCGACCGGCTCTGCACCACCGACGGACCCATCGTGTTCCTGACCGGCGCCGGCATCTCTGCCGAGAGCGGCGTCCCCACCTTCCGGGGGCCGGAAGGCTACTGGCGGGTCGGCTCGCGCAACTACCAGCCCACCGAGATGGCCACGGCCCGGGCGTTCTCGTCGATGCCCGAGGAGGTCTGGCGCTGGTACCTCTTCCGTCGGGGCGTTTGCCGGGCGGCCGCCCCCAACCCCGCCCACGCGGCGCTGACCCGCCTGGACGAGCGCTTCGGGGACCGCTTCCTGCTGGTCACCCAGAACGTCGACGGGCTGCACCTTCGCGCCGGCAGCGACCCCGCGCGCGTCTACGAGATCCACGGCAACATCGATCGCTGCCGCTGCGTGCGCGGGTGCGCGCCGGTCGTGCGGACCCTGCCGGACGACGTCGACCCCGCCGCCCCCGCGGCCCTGCGCTGCGCGTGCGGCGAGCGCCTGCGGCCCCACGTGCTGTGGTTCGACGAATCTTACGACGAGCCGCTGTACCGGTACGTCAGCGCGCTGCGGGCGGCGCAGTCGGCGGCCGCGCTGATCGTCGTCGGCACCAGCGGCGCGACGACGCTGCCGACCCGCATGTGCGAGATGGTGGCCGCACGCGGCGCCCCGCTGATCGTCGTCGACGTCGAGGAGACGCCGTTCTCGCTGCTGGCCCGCACCACCCCGCACGGCCTTTTCGTGCGAGGCAGCGCCGCCGCGACGGTGCCGGCGCTGGCCGATCAGCTCAGCGCGCCCAGCTGAGCGCCGAACGCCGCGTCCGGTGGACGCCCCACCCGATCGCGACCGCCACCACCGCGCCCAGCGCCAGCCAGGGCGCCGACCGCCGCACCGCCAGCTCGGTCGTCGACGTGCGGGCCCGCGCGCCGAACGGCCCGTGCGCTCCCCGATCCCCCGGCAGCGGCGCGTCGACGTTGTCCAGGTCGTGGCGTTCGGGGTGGCCGGGCGGCAGGTCCGTGGTCTGCTGGCTGGCCCAGGCGTTCCGGGCCAGGTACCCGTCCAGCGCGCCGGGGATCAGGCGCTGCCCGATGATGGCCTTGACGGCGCTCCAGCCGACCCAGACCTCGCGGCGCGGCCTGGCCGCCGCGCGCACCGCCGCGCGCGCGATCACCTCCGGCTGGTAGATGGGCGGGACCGGCTGCGGGTGCCCGGGCAGGCGGTTGCGCACGACCTCGAACTGGGGCGTGTTCATGGCCGGCAGCTGCAGCATGGTCAGCTTGATGCCGCTGTGCTCATGGATGAGCTCGGACCGCAGCGAGTCGGTAAAGCCCCGGATGGCGGCCTTCGACGCGCAGTAGGCGCTCTGCAGGGGGATCGATCGATAGGCCAGCGCCGATCCGATCTGCATGATCACGCCCTGGTTGCGCGGCCGCATGTGGCGCAGCGCCGCCAGCGTGCCGTGCACGTATCCCAGGTAGTTCACCTCGGTCACGCGCCGGAACTCGTCGGCCGTCATCTCGCGAACCGGCGAGAACACCGACACCATCGCGTCGTTCACCCAGATGTCGATCGCGCCCCACTGCTCGACGACCAGCTCGGCCGCAGCGTCGACGGCGGGTGCGTCCGCGACGTCCAGCGGCAGCGGCAGCGCGCGGCGCCCCAGCTCGCGGACCTCGCGGGCCGCGTTCTCCAGCGCCTCGGCGTTGCGCGCGATGAGCGCCACGTCCGCGCCCGCGGCGGCGAACGCCCGCGCGATGGCCCGTCCCGCGCCGCTCGACGCGCCCGTCACCACCGCCACTTTTCCGGCCAGCTCCTGCCCGTTCTTCATCTGTCCCCCTTCGTGACCCCCGTCCAAATCCTAATCATCGCGTCGCTACGCAACACCGTTCATCCGGAAACATCCCCGAAACCTGCGGTCGTCATGCTGAAACCATGCCCCCCGAATCAGAGAGCTCCGATCTCTTGCTCCCCGACGGCTGGCAGCCGGAGGAGCGGTCCCGCCACCGCCGCCGGGTGGGGCTGATTCTGGGGGTGTTCGTCTGCGAGGTGGCCGCCGTGCTGCTGATCGTGATCGGCCGGCGTCCCGCGCTGGGCGCGCTGTGCATGGCGGCGGCGATCGCGCTGGGCGTGGCGGGGCTGCGCCGTTTTCGCCGGGCCAACCTGAACGTGAGCGAGCGCCAGCTGGCGGCTGCCTGGACCGGGGCGGCCCGCGCCGCTGCCGAGGGCTGCACCGGCATGGCCATCGCGATCCTCGAGAGCACGCGCGCGCGCACCGACCTGAACCGGCCGGCGGCCCGACTGCTCATCGAGCTGCACGCGAGCGCCGACGACGTCGGTCGCGCCGTGGAGGTCGCCCTCGAGCACCTGGACCTGCTGGAGCCCGCCGACATCCGCAACATGATCGCGTCGCTGGAAGCCTGGGGCGAGCGGCGCTACGCGGCGCTCCTGATGGCCGCCGTCTCGTTTCAGCGGGTCGCGATGATGAAGAGGCGCGGAAACGGGAACAGGCGCTTGCCGTCGATGCGCGCCGGGTAGGCGGCCTCGATGCCCTGCCGGTAGGCGGACAGGAACGCGGCGCGCGCGTCACCCTCGAGGTCATCGACATAGGGGCGCAACCCGGTCCCCTTCACCCACTCGACGATGGCGTCCGCGTCCGGCATGACGTGGGCGTAGGTGGTCCGCCAGACGTCGACGGCGCGCGCCCGGGGCGCGAGCAGGTCGTAATAGAACGCGGCGTCTCCCACCGGCGCGGCGGCCCCGTCGACGGCCCGGCCGGGCGCGACCGCGGCGCGGACCTCGCGCATGAGACGGTGGCTCGGCAGATCGAAGCTCTCCGGCATCTGGACGGCCAGCACGCCGCCCCGCGCCAGACGATCCATCAGCGCCGGGAACAGCCGGGCATGATCGGGCACCCAGTGGAAGACCGCGTTGGCGAACAGCAGATCGGCGGGCTGCGCGGGGACGTACGAGGCGGCGTCGGCGCAGACCCAATCGACGCCCGGGGCGTCCTGGCGGGCCCGCGCCAGCATCTGCTCGGAGTTGTCGACGCCCGTGACCCGCGCGTCCGGCCAGCGCGCTTGCAGCAGGGCCGTCGAGTTGCCGGGCCCGCACCCGAGGTCGACGACGTGCGCGGCGCCCTCCAGCGGTACGCGCGCCAGAAGCTCGCGCGCGGCGCGCGTCCGCTGGTCGCCGAACTTCAGGTACTGCGCGTCGTCCCATCCGGCCATGTCCCCATCATAGGTGACGCGCGGCGCTGATGGGCTTCAGTTTGCCCGCGCTCTGCCGATGCAGGTGCGGAGGTCCACAATGGCATGGCGAGCCAGTCCCACCAACGCGCCCCCGGCGCGCGACGCGATCGAGAACATGCTCGGGCGGTCCTGCGTCGTGCGGGGCGACGTCACCGCCGAAGGCTCCATCCGCATTGACGGCACCATCGAAGGCTCCGTCGAATCGCGCGGGGCGGTGGTGGTCGGCGACAGCGGCGTCGTGCGCGGCGGCGTCCGCGGCAGCGACGTCGTGATCGCCGGTCAGGTGGTGGGCGACATCGTCTGCAGCGGTCACCTCGAGATCCTGGCCAAGGGCAAGGTCGAGGGGGACATCGACGCGGCGAGCATGCGCATCGAGACGGGCGGCGTCTTCTGCGGCACCAGCCGCATGGGACAGCAGCGGAGCGGGCGCGCCGACGGGGCCGCGGAGGCGTCCGCGGAAGAGGACGCCGTCGGTCACGGCGCGTTCAGCCCCGCCGCGTGAGCCATGACGCGGAGGGTGGTCGACGACCCGACCTCCGCGCTCGAACGGATCCGCAAGCAGCAGCAGGCGAAGCCGCCGCGCGCGCCGCTGCGGATCATGATCGCGACTGATCCGGATCGGCCGGTGCGCACGCTGTCGCTGCCGCGCGCGCTGCCGCGCTGGCTGGCGATCGGCGCCGCGGTGCTGGTCGCCGCGACGGTCGTTCTGGCGTGCGGGTCGTGGAAGTTGAACGGCGCGCTGGGCGTGCTGGAACGGCGCGTTCACGCGATGGTGCAAGCGGCCGACAGCGTCGCGCTGGCGCCCGGCGCCCCGGCCGGCAGCGCCGGTGTTCTCAGCGCGGGGGTGACCGGCCCGGGCCGGACGCGCGTCCCCTCGGGGCCGAAGGGGCATTTCACCGTCGAGTCCGTCAACACCGGCGAGACCATGGACGTCGCCGTCGACCTGGCCACCGGCGAGCTGGACGCCGACACGTACCGGCGGCTGCGCCACGTGATGCGTTGCCAGCGCACCGGCGCCGAGACGCCGATCGACCCGCGGCTGCTGGATCTGCTGGTCCGGATCGCGCAGCGCACCCACCAGAAGATCCAGCTGGTGTCCGGTTTTCGGGCGCCCATGTTCTCGCTGGCGACGCTCAGCTACCACACGCGCGGCATGGCGGCGGACATCCGCATCCCGGGCATGACGCCGCTGATGGTGCGCGACCTGGCGGAGTCGATGGGCGTGGGCGGCATCGGCTATTACCCGGTGTCCGGCTTCGTGCACGTCGACGTGCGCGACGATCACGTCCGGTGGATCGACTACGGCGGCAATCGGCAGGACCGCGAGGGCGCCGAGCACGGGCCCGACCACGCCGAGTCGGCCGAGACCGCCGAGTCAGCGGAGGCCGCCGAGGACCTCGGCGCGGCGCCGCGGTAGGTTGACGCAGCCGGCGTTCTCGGCGCGCAAGGCGGCGAACGGATCGCCGTGCGGCTTGAGCTTCAGCGCGCGCAAGGCGCCCACGTACTCGCCCGCCGCGCGGCAGGCGTCGCCGTGTCCGGACAGCGCGCCCGCCAGCCGCTCGGCCGCGGCGCCGGCGTCGCCGGCCAGATCGGCGCGCAGGCCCGCGACGAAGGC
>CAZPUH010000293.1:0-7728 GCA_964589215.1 uncultured Myxococcales bacterium
TTGCGCCCCTGGCGCGACAGCGCGCGCGGGCTGGCGGCGGCCGAACCCTCGCGGCGCAGCGCGCGCGTCGAGGCCTTGCGGCGGCGGGGCGAGGACGCGCGCGGCTTGCGGCGACCCTGACCGGTGGCCTCGTCGCGCGCCGCCGACTTACGGGTTCGCTCGGAGGTTTGGCCGCGGCGGGGCGCCTTCAGCGGCACACCCGCGCGGCGCGCCTTCGACAGGCCGATGGCGATCGCCTGACGCGGCGAGCGCGCCCCGTGCTTGTGCTCGCGAATGTGGTCCATCTCTTCGTGAACGAACTCGCCGGCGGCCGTCGAGGGGCTTTTACCTTGGCGCATGTCGCGCTTGGCCTTCTGCACGGTGCTCTTGGTTGGCATAGTGTCAAACGTGAATCGCCACCGCCGAGGCACAAGGGGCCGATGGACAATCCGGGCCGGCCTGACGGCGATCGTCGTGGCGCGCGCCGCGCTGGCGCAGGCGCACGTCTCCTGTGCGCCCCCGACGGGGGCCGAGCCGCAGCTGGGGGAGATCGACGGGCACGCGCGCCTCGAATGGATCGATCATCGCCTGGCGCACGAGGCGCCTCGAATGAGTTTTTGGAACTGGGGATGGGGGATCGGGATTGGCGCGGCGGGCATCGGAACGCTGATTGCGGTTCCGTTCGTCAATCCGGAGGACCGCATCGACTACTACACGGGCGCGGGCGCGGCGGCGATCGGCGTGCTGCCGTTCGTGCTGTCACCGCCCAAGGTGATCGCCGATTCGCGCGAGCTGCACGCGCAGCTGGTCGCGACGCCGCCGCGCAGCGACGCGGACGTGTGCCGGCTGCTGGCGGATGCCGAGCAGAGGCTGGTGCGCGACGCGCGCAACGAGCACTCCACGACGGCGTGGTGGGCTCACGTCGGCAATGCCGTCTTCAACCTGGGCATCGTGTTGTTCGAGGGATTGGGCTTCAACCGCTGGACGGGCGGGCTCATCAACGGCCTGTCGGGCGCGGCGGTCGGCGAGGCGGTGATCTTCACGCAGCCGACGGGGACAATTCGCGACCTCGCGGCGTACAATCGGGGGGACCTCGCACAATGACGGCGCCGATTGCTGGAGCAACCGCGGGCTTTTCGTTGATCGTGCACGGCGGCGCCGGGTCGCTGGTCGACGACGGCGATCCGGAAGGGGCGGCGCACATCGCCGGGTGTCGGGCGGCGGCGCGCGCCGGTCACGGGGTGTTGAAGGCCGGCGGCTCGGCGGTGGACGCGGTGGTGGCGGGGGTGTCCGTGCTCGAGGACAACCCGACCTTCAACGCCGGCACGGGCTCGACTCTGACGGAGGACGGCACCGTCGAGTGCGACGCCTCCGTGATGAGCGGGCAGGGCGGCGCGGGCGCCGTGGGGGCCGTGCGCGACATCAAGAACCCGATCCGGCTGGCGCGGCTGGTGATGGAACGGACGCCGCACGTGCTGCTGGTCGGGGCCGGCGCCGAAGCCTTCGCCGCGAAACAGGGGGTGCGGCGCCTGGACGCGGGCGCGCTGATCACCGAACGCATGCGGGCCAGATGGCAGGCGGCACGGGCGGCGCGCGGGGGGCCGGCCGGGCACGGCACCGTCGGTTGCGTCGCGCGCGACGCCCAGGGACACGTGGCGGCCGCGACCTCGACGGGCGGGACGCTGCTGAAGCTGGCGGGGCGGGTCGGCGACTCGGCGATTGTCGGCGCGGGGACCTACGCCGACGACCGGGCGGGCGCGGCGTCGTGCACGGGGCAGGGCGAGGCGTTCATGAAGGCGGCCGCTGCCAAGCTGGCCGTCGAGGCGATGCTGGCCGGCGCGCCGCCCGACGCGGCCGCGCGGCAGGCGCTGGCGGCGGTGCGACGTTACGCCGGCGAGGGCGGGATCATCTGCGTCGACGCCACCGGCCGGGTCGGATTCGCTTTCAACACGCCAGCCATGTCGCGCGCCGCGATCAACGCGGCGGGCGTCGAATCGTCGGGCGTGTGACGGCTACGGCACGATCGCCGAGCAGCTGCTGCCGCACTGGAACGTCGCCGAGAGGCAGGACTTGTCGCCGATGCACGATTCGCAGGTGTCCGCGGCCTGCTTGACGGAGTCGTCGTGCGCCGCGCGCGCGCGGCACGTGTCGCGGCACTTGCCGACGTCGTAGCCCTGGTCGTAGCAGTCGTGGTAGCGCTGGCAGACCGACTGACAGTCGAACGCCTCGTCGGCCGCGTCGCAGCTGAGGAACGTCGCGGCGATGAGGAACGCACCGAGCAAGCCTGTAAGGCATTTACGCATGCGCCGAATGTGCGAGCGTGTTCGCCGATGGCAAGGGCCGCGTTGGTTCGTGGCTTCCGTTCACGAGATCCGGAGTGGTGCGTGCTTGTACAAGCGTGATGCGCGCTCCAACTTCTTTTGCGGCGGCGGCTGAGCGGACCGCGCGTAATCGAAGAAGGAGCGGATCATGGATCGTGGTGACAGCGGGTTTTCGCGCCGAGAGGTCGTGTACGGCATCGCGACCGCCGTGGCGGCCGGCGTCGCCGCGTCGCCGGCGAGCGCGGCGGAGCCAAAGGCGGGCGGCGCCGGTGGCGGTGGCGGTGCGTCGCCGGCCGGTCTCCCTAACCCGGTGACCGCCCATCCCAGGCCGCCGTTCCCGCGGCAGACGCAAGACTGGCCGGGGCTGCAGAGCAAGATGACCCCGCGGCCGGACTGCGGCGAGCGCAGCTATCACGGGACGGGCCGGCTGGTCGGGCGCAAGGCGCTGGTGACCGGCGGTGACTCGGGCATCGGCCGCGCCGCCGCGATCGCGTTCGCGCGCGAGGGAGCCGACGTCGCGATCAACTATTTGCCGGCCGAGGAGTCGGACGCGCGCGAGGTCGTCGCGCTGATCAAGGAGTCGGGGCGCAAGGCGGTCGCCGTCCAGGGCGACCTGCGCGACGAGGGCTTCTGCCGGCAGCTGGTCGTGGCGGCGACGCGCGAGCTGGGCGGCCTCGACATCCTGGTGAACAACGCCGGCAAGCAGCACGCCGTCGAGCGAATCGAGGACCTGACGACCGAGCAGTTCGACGCCACGTACAGGACGAACGTGTACGCGATGTTCTGGCTGTGCAAGGCGGCGCTGGCGCACATGCCGCCGGGCGGCGCGATCATCAACACCGCGTCCGTCGAGGCCTATGCCCCCGAGCCGCACCTGCTGGACTACGCGTCGACCAAGGCGGCCATCGTGACGTTCACGAAGGCGCTGGCCAAGCAGGTCGCCAAGCGCGGCGTCCGCGTGAACGCGGTGGCGCCGGGCCCCTACTGGACCCCGCTGCAGGTCACGGGCGGCCAGTTCCCCGACAAGCTCGTCAACTTCGGCCAGAACACCCCGCTCGGCCGCCCCGGCCAGCCCGTCGAGATCGCCCCCGTCTACGTCCTGCTCGCCTCCGGCGAGGCCACCGACATCACCGGCCAGGTCTTCGGCGCCTCAGGCGGCCGCGGCGAGCCCTGACCACCAGTTCGGACGCCCTTCACGCCCAGCCGCCTCGTGCGGTATACATTCGTCCCTCACTCCACCGCCGGAGTGGCGAAACGGTATACGCAGCGGACTCAAAATCCGCCGCCCTCACGGGCTTACGAGTTCAAGTCTCGTCTCCGGCACCAGCGACATCACTGGGGGATTCGGGACATCGCCGCCTCCGTCTCTGACCCCCAAACCACCCTTGCTACAAATTGCTGCAAGGCTGGTAGGGTCGCCTCCGAAGCGACACCTGAGGAGCGGCGATGGGATCGATCAGTCGGACCCTAATCGCCAGCGGATGCGTCGGCGCCGCAGGTCGCGGGATTGACCGTCGAGGCGACGCCCACGAGCAGGTAGCCGAACTGCGTTAGAGACGCCTGCTCAAACCCGGCATTCGTGTAGCTGTCGACGAGGCGCTTGAAGGCGCAGGAGCCGCTCTCGTCGCGCGCGTAGATGCCGAGCGTGTTCGGGAGGGCGGTGAGGTTCGAGCTCCAGGGGATCTGCACACTGGCGACCTTGGCCAGCTCGAGCCCGCGCGGCTCGACGAGATAGACTGGCGACCAGTCCAGGACGCCGCTTGGGGGCGGAAGATCGGTCTCCGTCACGGAGATTCGGGTATCGGTCACCAGAGCGCCCGGCGGGAACTTGATTCCGAACGGTACGTTGGTCGTTTTGCTCTGCTGGCCCAGCAGCATGATCTGACCGCCGGCTGGCCCAATCGTCGCGTACGAGGTCTGGCCGGCGCCCATCGGGCATTGAAAGGAATTTCCGGGACCGGGCGTGCGGGTACATGGGCAGCCGGCCCTGGGCGGCGACGGCGGAGGAGACGTCGTCGGATCGGCAAGGGCCGCGCAGGTGGTCCCCGCGGCCGCATCGATAGTGGCGTCGGCGCTGGCGTCGATGCCCGTGCCCCCGGTCTGACGTCCGCCACTGCCTCCCATCCCGCCGGCTCCCGCCACTCCGCCGCTGCCCAGAGCTCCGGCCGATGCGCCGCCACCAAGTCCGCGCGTGCCGCTGTCCGGGTTGGTCAGGTTCGACCCGCAGCCGAGAGCGGCCAGCAGGCAAGCTATCGACGTCATGAGCAGAGCTCGTTCGCGCATCATGCCGCCCTCGAGCATATTCCAAACCTCGGCGGGAGAGTGACCTGTGTTGCCACGCGAGACGCGCGACAGCGGGTCGTGAGAGCTCCACGCACCCGTCGCCGCGCCGGAGGGATCGGATACCAGCTTGCGCGCTGAAGACCGATAGCCCGTCGCCTGCTCGGCCGTTGGGGCGTTGTCTCCCGTCGGCCGGCCCGGTCAACGACGGCTGGCCTTGCACGACAGCCGGTGCGGGACTAAAGTGAACCTTGTGGTTCAGTATTCGTCGAGGTTGGACGCCGGATTTGCCGCCCTAGCGGATGGCACCCGGCGGGGAATCCTCGAACGCCTGGGCAGGGGCGAGGCGTCGATCACCGAGCTCGCCTCGAAGTTCCAGATGACCCTGACCGGCCTCAAGAAGCACGTGCAGGTCCTGGAACAGGCCGGCCTGGTGACCACCCGGAAGACCGGCCGAGTCCGTACCTGCTGCCTGGGCCCGCGCCGTCTCGATCGAGAGACGGCTTGGATGGCCAACTACCACCGGATGCTCGAGGCGCGCCTCGACAGCCTGGGTGACTTCCTGGCGCGCTCGAAAGGAGATCCGAAGCCATGACCAGCGCGACCAAAACCCCGACCCGTCAGGCCACCGTGACCAGGACCGGCGACCGTCAGTTTCGCGTCGAGCGCATCTTCGATGCCCCGCGCGAACGCGTCTGGCGGGCCATGACCGATGCCAAGCTGCTCGCACAGTGGTGGGGACGCGGCAACCCGCTAGATGTCGAAGAGCTGGACGTGCGGCCCGGCGGATCATGGCGGTTCGTCGAGCATGCGGGCGGTGCGACTCACGGGTTCCGCGGCAGCTTCCGTGAGGTTGCGCCGCCCGAACGGCTGGTCCAGACGTTCGTGTACGACGGCGCGCCGGATCACGTGATGGTCAATGAAATGACCCTCGAAGATCTGGGCGATGGTCGCACGCGCCTGGTGGCGCTCTCGCTCTTCCAGACGCAGGAAGAGCTGCAGGCGATGACCAGGTCCGGGATGGAAGCCGGCATGAATCAGAGCTACGCCGCTCTCGACCAGTTGCTGGCGTCGCTCTGACATACCCTCGCAGCGGGAGGAGGCGCGTCGTTGAAGGACACCGGGTAACTGCGCGTTGCAGCGGACGGCTTGCGCCCCGCCGCTGAACGCGTGATCGTTGGACGGACGAGGTTGGCGACGTGAAGGACCAGATCGAAATCGGCGCTGCTGTCGCCGGCGAAGAGGCCGTGCTTGCCGAACTGGCTGGAGTGGTCCAGCAACTGCACGTCGCTGAACGTCCCGACGTCTTCAAGCCAGTGAACCTAGTCGAGGTGACCGAGTGGTTCCGTGGCGCGCTCCTGAAGCCAGAATTGCGGATCGTGGTGGCTCGACTCTCGCACCTCGTGGTCGGATATGCGGTCGCGAGAGATGCGAGCCGTGAGGAGGATGCGTTTGCCCGCCCGCGAAGGTGGCGCGAGCTCGATCAGCTCGCTGTCTTGCCGTCCCACCAACGCCGCGGCGTGGCTCGAGCCCTCGTCGCAGCGGTTGCGGCATCTGCGTCAGCGGACGGCTACCCGGGCGTGGAACTCAGCGTGGGCCTTCAACGAGACGGCGCACCGCACGTTTCGCGGCCTGGGATTTGTGGAACGCGTGGTGCGTTACGAGTTCAGGTCCCTACGAGACGAGAGCGCCATCCAAACACCTGTTGCAGCGGGCGGGACTGCGCCCCGCCGCTGAACCCCTTTACGAGCAGCGCCAGCCAACGCGACGAGAACATTTGCAAGCCACGTAACGCTGGTGTGGCGGTGACGTTGGGGGGCCAGGCACGGTTCTGACGCGCTCCGCGGGGCGCGGCGGCGGCGGGTCGGGTAAGATGTTCGCCCCCCTTAACCGCAGAGGTCTTGGTGAATCGAAGCTCGCTTATCGGAACAGGTGTTCTGGTTCTTTCGGCCGCGTTCGCGCTGGGCGCTTGCGGGGCGATCATTTCGCCGTCGACAGACGGGACCGGCGGCAGCAGCCCGACGGGCACGGGTGGCAGCAGCGCGCCCGGCACGGGCGGCTCGACTTCGACCGGCACCGGCGGCGCCAGCGCGACGGGCACCGGCGGCAGCTCGATGGGCTGTTCGACGCTCGGCCCGACGACGGGGGCGCCCGGGTTCGGCGCGCCCAGTCAGGGCGGCCAGGGGCAATCGGGGGCGAAGTACTTCGGCGCCGACGTGACCCGGGACGGCACGACCTATCGATTCATCACCAACTGGTGGGGCATGGGCTGGAACAGCGCCGACGTTTCGTACAACGGCACGTCCTTCACGGTCACCAGCGCGGCCGGCACCTCGATGCCCGACGGCACGCCCATCGGGTACCCGGCCACCTACTGCGGCCAGTACTCCGAGAGCGGCACCCACGGCAGCTGCGGTCTGCCCGTCGCCTACGCGGACGTCGACAGCTTGTGGACGGGCTGGAAGTGGAGCGCGCCGCCCAACTCCGGGCAGCACAACGCCGCGTGGGACATCTGGCTGGGGACGGCCTCCGCGTTCCAGTCCTACCTGATGGTGTGGCTGCGGGATCCGCCTCTGCGGCAGCCAGCGGGCGGCGGCTACCTCTACAACGTGACCGTCGCCGGCGAGCCGGGCACCTGGAAGATCATCTACGGCAGCGTCAACGGGGCGCCCATCGTCAACTACGTGCGCACCGAAGGGCAAGACGCCTGCGCGTTCGAGTTCAACGTGATGGACTTCATCAACGACGCAAAAATGCGCAGCGCGACGACGACCGCCCTCATGCTGCCCGGCGACACGGTCCGCGCCATCGCCGTCGGATTCGAGTTCTGGACAGGACCGTTCGCGAACGTCAAATCCGAAGACTTCTACGTCAAGCTGAACAAGAAGTAGGGTCTTCTGCTGAAGGTTCGCCGCCCGTAGGGCGGAGTTGGAATGTGCGGGGTCCGCGCCCGTGTGGGTTTGACGGCGCGTTTCCGAATCGCATGTTCGCCGCGGCATGCGTTCACAATTCGCGAAGGTTCGGGCGCGGGCGGCGATCTGCGGTGCCCTGTTTGCGGCCTGCGTGGCCTGCGAAGGCTGCAGCAGTGGCGGGAGCGCCGGCGGCAGCGGCGGGGCAGGGGGCGGGTTCGGCGCCCGTGGCGGCGGGG
>CAZPUH010000294.1:0-9406 GCA_964589215.1 uncultured Myxococcales bacterium
GCCGCGCCCACCGGCAAGGCCGCCAACCGCGCCGCCGAGGCGCTGGCCGCGGAGGGCGCGGACGTGCCCCCGCCGACGACGCTGCACCGGCTGCTGGGCTTCGCGCCGCGCCGCGGGCTGGCCGGCGGGCAGTTCCGCCACCACCCCAACAATCCCCTGCCCCAACTGGCGGTCGTCGTCGACGAGGCCTCGATGGTCGACCTCGCGCTGCTGGACCAGCTGCTCCGCGCGCTGCGGCCCGAGGCGCGGCTGGTGCTGGTGGGCGACGCCGGCCAGCTGCCGGCGATCGCCGCGGGCAGCGTGTTCCGCGATCTGGCCGCCGCCGGCGACGCGGCGCTCGCGGGGTCCGTGGTGCGCCTGAGCGAGAGCCACCGCATGAGCCCAGCAGACGTCGCGGGTGCCGAGATCCTGGCCGTCGCGCGCGGCATCGCCGCCGGTGAGGCGCCCGCGGGGACGCCCATCTCGGATCCCGCCGCGCTGCGGTTCACCGGGTTCGAGCACCTGGATCCCGGCGAGGGGGCCGGTGCCCGGCGCGCGCTGAGTGCCTTCATCGATCGGTGGTACGCGACCCAGCTGCGGGTCGACCCCGGCGAGGCCGACTCTGATCCGCGCCTGCCGCTGCAGGCCGCCGCGGGCGCTCTGGACGCCGCGTCGACCGCGCGAGCCGGCGCCCTGATGGACCGGCACCGGCGCGCTCGCCTGCTGACCGTCACCCGGGTGGGCCGGGCCGGCGCCGATCGGATCAACGAGGAGCTCGCCCGGCGTGCCGCTGCCGACCTGGGCACAGGCCCCGTCGCGGCGGAGACGTTACCGTCAGGCACCCCCGTGATCGTCGTCGAGAACGACTACGAGCGCGGCCTGATGAACGGCGACCAGGGCGTCGTGCTGCCGGTCTCCCACGAAGGCGCGGCGCCGGTCGCGACGGTGGTTTTCCCGCGCGCCGGAACGCTGGCGCTGTTCCCGCTGGCGACCCTGCGGGGGCTCGTGCAGATCGCTTACGCGATCACGGTCCACAAGGCGCAGGGCAGCGAGGTCGAGCGCGCAGCGCTGCTGCTGCCCGACGCCGACATGCCGCTGCTCTCCCGCGAGTTGATCTACACGGCTGCGACCCGCGCCCGCGCGTCGATGGTGATCGCGGGTCGAGGCGCGCTCCTGGCTCAGGCGGTCGCGCGCCCTCTGGGGCGCACGTCGGGCCTCGCCGACCGCCTCGCCGCCCGACGCCCCTCTCCCGCTCGGTAACTCGGTTCGGCTGAGCAGATTACGCACTGGTAACGACGCCGCGTCGAGGGCGTGTCTTTCGGCCGTTTCGGGGAGGTTAGGCCCGGCACTGCCCTTGCAACTCCAAGCGGCGTGCATGCGCGTTGCTGGGCTGCGCGGGCCGCAGTGGCGAACAAAGGAGGGGCCGACATGGGTGCGTCGTCGACGGGTGCCGCTTCTTCGGGCGAGGATCCCTTCACTCACGAATTGCGTTTCCTTCTGACGCGGAGCGAGACCGCGCGGTTCCTGGAAGGTGCAGGCGGACACGCGGTGCTCACCACCTACGATCCTGAGCATCCGATCGCCTACACGCGAACCACTTACTTCGACACCGCGGACGCGGCGTATCTGACCTCGTCCGTCGACGAGCCGGCGCGGCGGCTGCGCGTCCGGCAATACGCGTTCGCCGCAACCGCGGAAGAGCCGCCGGTGTTTTCGGGGATCGGCTACGTCGAGCTCAAGCAGCACCTGGGCGCCTCGCGCAGCAAGGTGCGCCTGGCGGCCTCGGCGGCCGAGATCGGCGCCCTGCTGAGCGCGCCCGCGGCGGCGGGCGAGGCGGCGGCGGCCGGCGATCCGCTGGCCATCGTCGCCCGCGAGCTGGCCATCCCGACCATGGCGCCGCGCCTGTCCACCTGGTACCGCCGGGTCTGTCTGACGGCCGACGACCCTGCCGTGCGGCTCACGCTGGACGAGGGGCTGCAGTTCTGCCGCCCGCAGTCGGTGGGACGCCCCGGGCAGCCGGCCGCGCCCGCGCCGCGCGAGGTGGTCGCCGCCTTCCCGGCCCGCATTCTGGAGGTGAAGTTCGCCGGGAAGCTGCCAGGCTGGCTGGAGCCGCTGCTGTCGGGGCTGCGCCCCGCGCCGGCGCACTTCTCGAAGTTCCGAATGGGCATGCAGGCGCTGGAGCACGAGCACGAGCTGGAACACGGGGTGACGCTGCCCCGCGCGCCGCTGCCGCCCGCCGCCCCGGTGCTGGCCACAGCTTCAACCATCGTTGCCGCTTAGGAGAGACCAGATGTTCGTGGTGTTCGAAGGGATCGACGGCAGTGGGAAGACCACCATCTCGAACCGGGTGGCCAAGGCGCTGCGCGCGCGCGGGCTGGATGTCGAGCACCTGCGCGAAGGCGGCTCGTTCGCGTCCAAGGTGACTCAGGAGATCCGGGACTTCTGTCGCGACGCGCGCAACATGGCGCTGACCCCGCGCGCCGAGCTGATGCTGTACGTCGCGCGCGAGGTGCAGCTGGCAGAGGAGGTCCTGCGGCCGGCGCTGGAACGCGCCGACGTGGTCATCGCCGACCGATACTTCTACACGGCGCAGGTGTTGGCCGGCGCGGGGCGCGATCTGCCCGCCGACGACATTCGCCCCATCGTCGAGACCGCGGCCGCGGGCGTCTGGCCGCAGCTGGCGTTCCTGATAGACGTCGACCCGTCGGTGGCGCGCGGGCGCCGCAAGGTCTCGAAGATGATGAACCCGGCCGACCGGCGTCCGGTCTCGAGAAAGGGTCTCACGGGCAGCGGGCTGCAGGTGCGCCTGCGCGCCGGGTACCGGGCGCTGGCCGACAGCGATCCGGCGCGCTGGGTGATCGTCGACAACACGGACGCCGACCTGGATCAGGTCGTCGCGACGCTGACCGACCTCATCTTGCGGGCGCGCGCAGGTGAACAGGTGCCGGGCGGCATGCTGCGCGTGGGTACGCCGGCGCCCGCGGTGGCCCCGGCGCCGATCGACAGCGTGGCGGCGGCCTACCAGGCGTTCCTGGCCTGGGTCGACCGCCGCGCTTTCCGCGAGCCGACGCTGGCCGCCTACGTGCTGGCCGGGATGTCGGGCGCCGAGATCGACTCGCGCCGGATGTCGCTGGCGGGCGCGGCCCCCAAGGTCATCGCGCGCGGGCTGCGCGGCCTCAGCGATCCGGTCTCCTGGCGGCTGCGCCGTCTGTTGATGGAGGCGGCCCCCGCCGAGGTCGCGATGTCGCTGGAGGACACGATCGCCGCCACGCCCGAAGCCTGGACGTTGCGCGAGCTGCTGGCCGATTCGGTCCCGGCGGCCGTGGCCGCCAGCCTCGAGGGGCTCGACGACGAGACCGCGTGGGCGCTGCGGGCGGAGCTCTACGGGCGCGCGCCCGAGGCGGTGCTGGCCTCGCTGGCGCTGCTCGACTCGCCGCGCGCGTGGGAGGTACGGGCCCGCTGGATCGCCGAACGCGGCGGGCTCGATCGCGCCTGTGACACCTACGACCGGGCGCGCGCGCTGGCCAAGTCGGTCACCGGTCTCGACGGCGCGCAGGCCTGGGACATGCGCAAGGCGGCCCGCGAGAACGCGCCCGTGGCGGCGCTGACCTCGCTGCGCGGGACCACCAGCGACCGGGCCTGGAACTGGCGCGAGAAGGCCATCGGCCGCGCGCCCAAGGCGGTCCTCTCGACGATCGCCGGGATGGACGACGCGCGCGCCTGGGCGCTGCGGGTCGCCAACGCGACCCGGGTTCGCGAGGCGCTCGACTCGATGGCCGGGCTCGACCACCCGACCGCCTGGGATCTGCGCGAGACCTGCCTCGACATCTGGCCGGCCAACACGATCAAGAGCCTGGGCGTTCTGGTCAGCGGACAGCGCGGGCACGAGCTGCTGATGCGGGCGCTGGCCGCGCACCCGGAGCAGATCTCCCTGCTGAAGCAGGCCGCGAACATCGCGACAGGCGCCAGTCTGACGCCCTCTGTGATGGCGGCCTGACGTGGGAGAGAGCCCCAGCAGCGCCATGGCAGGCTTCGACCTCAACGACACGCTGGGCCTGGACAGCATGGGCCTGGCGCGGTTCGAGGTGGTGCTGGTGCGCCTCATCATCGCCGCGGCGCTGGGGGGCTTCCTGGGCTTCCGGCTGTGGCGGCGCCTGATGCCCAACGCCCTGCCCCCGGCGCGCGAGGTCGCGCAGGCCCAGACGCTGATCGCCATCGCAGGCGCGCTGATGGTCGTCGTCATCGGTCACAGCACGGCGCGCGCGTTCGGGCTGGTCGGCCTGGGCGGCTTCATCCGGTTTCGGTCCGGCATCAAGGACACCCGCGACGCCGCGGTCATGTTCGTGATGATCGGCATCGGCATGGCGTGCGGGCTGGGTGCGGTCCCCATGGCGCTGGTCGCGACGCTGTTCGCGGCGGTGGTGCTGGCCCTCTTCGACGCCGGCCGCCGCGCCAGGCTGAAGCTGATGCGGATCGCCATCCTGGTGGCCGGGCCGCGCGAGGCCTGGACGCGCATTCACACCTCGTTCCCGGGGGCGCGGCTGCTGGAGCTTCCGGGGTCCGAGACGGACGTGGGGCGGCTGGTCGTCGAGACCGTGCTGGGCGAAACGACGGACGCCGCCGAGATCATGCGGCGACTCGACGACGCGCAGGTCAGCGGCGTGCGCAGCGTCAGCATCGACGAGGGGAAGAACGGTTCGGCAGGGTGAGAGTGGTGGTCCTAAAAGGAGAATGCGACATGAGCTTGCGTCATTGGTGTGTGGGGATCTGGGGGGCGTTGGTGATGGCGGCTGGATGCGGCGCGAACGGGAACGGCACGACGAACGTCGGCGTCACGACGCCGCTGGCGGATGACGGCGCGGTGCCCACGACGACGATGGGGCGTTACCAGCCGCTGTCGGTCGGCGCGGTGTGGGTGTACCAGGTGACGGACACCAACAACGTCGCCTACACGAAGACCAGCACCGTCACGGCGTTCGAGGACGTGGGCGGCGCCTTCGCGGGCACGATGACCTACAAGACCAGCGAGACGGTCAAGTCCAGCACCCAGTACACCTGGTATCAGTCGACGGCCACGGACGTGCGGCGCCTGCACGATCAGTCGCTCGACGCGTCGGGCGCGCTCTCCAGTGACGACTGGTACATGCCCTACAACCTGCGCATCGACGAATCGCCCGAGCACCTGACGGCGGGCGCGGCCTGGCAGGCCACGTATCAGGATGCGCACAGCAGCGCCAAGAAGCCGGCCAAGACGACCACAGTCACCGAGAACTGGTCTTGCGACGCGGTCAACGAGACGGTCACGGTGCCGGCGGGCACGTTCAGCGCCGTGCGCATCACGCGCACCGACACGTCCAGCGGCGGGTCGGCCAAGACGCAGTGGTTCGTGCCGGGCGTCGGCAAGGTGCGCGAGCAGAACAACAGCGGCCACCTGGAGGTGCTGACCAGCTACCAGGTGCCCGACGGCCCTGACACGACGACGACCACGACGGGCGGCGCGAACCCGGACGCCGGTCAGGCCAGCCCGTAGTCGGCGATCTTCTTGGCGATCGTCGGGTACGACACGCCCAGCAGCCGGGCCACCGCCGTGCGGTTGCCGTTCGCGAAATCCAGCAACCGCGCGATGTAGGCGCGTTCGAGCGCCTCGAGATCGGGCGGCTTGCCGGCCGCGTCGACGTCCAGCGAGAAGAAGACGGGCGCCGCGGGGGTGGTGCTGGCGCGGCTGGGACCGGAGATGACGATGCAGTCCGGGTCGATGGCGTCCCGGGTCGACAGGATCACGGCCCGCTCGACGATGTTGCGCAGCTCCCGGACGTTGCCCGGGTAGTCGTAGCCCAGCAGCAGCTTCTCGGTCTCGGGCGAGAACCGGTTGGCCGGCTTGCGCATGCGGGTCGCGAACCGCGACAGGAAGTGCGCCGCCAGCGGCAGGATGTCTTCGGGGCGCTCGCGCAGCGGCGGGACGCGGATGTGGAACACGTCCAGGCGGTGGTAGAGGTCCAGTCGGAACGCGCCCCGCTCGACCTCGTCGGCCAGCTCCTTGTTGGTGGCGGCGACGACGCGCACGTTGATCGACAGGTCGCGCGTCCCCCCCAGCCGGCGGAAGGTCATCTCTTCCAGGACCTTCAGCAGCTTGGCCTGAGTCCCGACGGGCATCTCCCCGACCTCGTCCAGCAGCAGCGTCCCGCCGTCCGCCTCCTCGAACAGACCCCGCTTCTGGGTCTTGGCGTCGGTGAACGCGCCGCGCTCGTGGCCGAAGAGCTCGCTCTCGAGAAGGCTCTCGGGCACCGAGGCGCAGTTGATCTCCACGAACGGCCCCTCCTTGCGGCCGCGCGTGCGCCGCGCGATGAGGTCGGCGATCAGCTCCTTGCCGGTGCCGGATTCGCCCTGGATGAGCACGGTCGTGTCGGGCGCCTCGGCGACCTTGTCGACCATGTCGATCACCTTCTGCATCGCCGCCGACACGCCGGCGACGAAGTCCCCCATCGCCGCGTGGGCGCGGTCGGCGAGCTGGCGCACCTGCGCGCGCAGCCGCTGCGCCTCGATGGCCTTGCGGACCGTGACCACGAACTCCGGCAGCTGCAGGGGCTTCGACAGGTAGTCGAACGCCCCCAGCTTGAGGGCCTGGACGGCGCTGGCCACGTCGGCGTAGGCGGTGGCGATCACCACCAGCGTGTCCACGTTGCGCTCGCGCGCCTCGCGGATCAGCGCCTCCAGCACGGCGATCCCGTCGGTGTCCGGCAGGTTGCGATCCAGGATCACCAGGTCCGCGGGCTCCCGCTGCCAGGCGCTGAGACCGGCCTGCCCGCTAGAGGCGGTCGTGACGAGGAACCCTTCGGAGGCCAGCGCCTCCTCGGCGACGATGCGGAACGTCTTCTCGTCGTCGATGACCAGGACCGTCGGCTTCATGTGCGAGTGTCTCCGGCCGCGGGCGGGCGCCCGCCGGCATCTTCCTCGGCGGCCGTGGCGATCGGCAGCCGGACCCGGAACAGCGCCCCGCCCTGCGGCGCGCGCTCGACCTCGATCTGGCCGCCGTGCGCCTCGACGAACCGGCGCGAGGTGGGCAGGCCCAGCCCCGTCCCGTTGGGCTTGGTGGTGAAGAACGGCTCGAAAAGGTGCTCGCGCGCCTCGGTCGACAAACCGGGTCCGTCGTCCGCGACTTCCACCACCGCCTCGCCGCCGCGCATCGCGGCCGTGACGCTGACGGCATGCCCCGCCTCGACGGCGTTCTTGATCAGGTTCACCAGCACACCCTGAATCTTATGCGCATCGCACCAGACCGGCATGGCCGCCGGAACGTCGACGCGCAACGTGACCGCGCGGTCCGCGACCAGGTCCGCCACCGCCTCGGCGGCGCGCGCGACGACGCCGGTCAGATCGGCGGGCCCGCGCGCGATCCGAGGCGACCGCGAGAACGACAGCAGCGAATCGACGACGTCGCGCAGGCGCGCGATCTCGCCCAGCACCTGCGGCCGCAGGCGCGCCAGGCGGGCGCTGTTCTGGGGATCCTGGGCGATGAGCTCGACGGCCATGCCCAGCCCGTTCAGCGCATTCTTCAGCTCGTGGGCGATGGCCGCCGAGGTCTTGCCCATCGCCGCGAACCGCTCGGCGTCGACCAGCGCCGCCTGGATCGCCACCAGCTCTTGCGTCCGATCGCGCACGCGCTGCTCCAGCAGGCTGGCCCCCTCGCGCAGGTCCTGGTCTCGCTTCTGGATCGCCTGCTCCATCTGGCGGAACGCGCCCAGCAGCGTCGAAATCTCTTCGGTCCCCGCCGGGCGCGCCGCGGTGTCGGGCAGCCGCGGCTGCCCGCGCGCGATGCGGATGGCGCCGTCAGCCAGAGCCTGCAGCGGCCGCGAGAGGTAAGCGGACAGAGCCAGCCCGGCGAACAGCGACACGACGATGCCGAACACCAGGATGCCGGCCAGCGTCGCGCCCTGCTGCTCGATGTTGGCGGTCAGCACGCGCCAGGGCCAGGCGAAGACGACCGCGTAGCGGGTGGCCCCGCCGACGGGCGAGTACGCGAACAGCGTCTTCTGTCCGTCGGCCTCGCGGATCAGCGTACCGGTGGCCCCGGAACGCGCGGCGCCGATCGCGTCCGCCCAGCCCGAGCGATCGGCGGGCGTGGCGCGCCCTGGCGGGTAGATGACCGTGCCGTCGTCCTCGTCGAGCAGCACGGCGTCGGTGTGGGGCGGCAGGTTCTCATGGAACGTCGGCGAGATGAGGTTGTTCTCGGCCAGCGCGATCACGCCGACCAGCGCGCCGGCGAACACCGCCCCGCGCACCACCGGCTGGACGATCTTCAGCGTCTGCCCCAGCGCCGGCTCGTCGGTGATCCGGAACAGCGGCCCGGCCGCCCCGGCGTGCACCGCCTGGAACCAGGGGCGGTCGCCGAAGTTCTGCCCGCCGAACGCCGAGCGGTCGGGGACCGACCGGACGCATCGCCCGTTGCGATCCAGCAGCAGCACGGCCGTGTTGTACAAAACGGAGTGGGCGTGGGCGCCGGCCAGGATCTGCTGTTCCTGCAGGAGATCGGCGTCCGTGGGGTTCATCTCCGGCAGCAGCGCCAGCCGCTTCAGCTCGTCCTCGAGAATCTCGAAGTTGTCGCGCAGCGCGAAGGCCCGGTTCTCGGCGAAGAGCTGGTACTCGGTCGTCAGCTCGCGGCGCATGGTGCGCGCCGACTGGTAGATGGTGGTGCCGCCCGCGAGGCCGATCGACACGACCAGCAACGAGGACAAAACCAGCGAGAGCTCGGTCCGGAGGGTCAGGCGCGCAACGCTAGCACCGCGTGCGCGTTTTTACACACAACGTTCCGCGTCGAAACCGCCTCTTGACCGACCTCCTGTTACGGTAAAGCCAGCTGGAGGGATGACGGATGACGTGGGGACTGGCCCGGCGCATGAGCAGAGGTGGGGTCGAGGTGAGTCTGGTGGGGGGTCCGACAGGGGTCAGGGGCGAGACGGGTGGAAGCTTGGGGTTCGCGGCGAAGATGGTGGGGATTGGGCTCTGCGCCGGGCTAGCATTGGTTTCGTGCCAGTTCGTGATTGAAGCGTGCTTTCACGCGATGCGGTGAGCGAGCGCCCACCGGGGCCATTCATCGGACGTATTTCGCGCCTGAAATGCCCTAAGCTGGGGCATGGCGCGCCGCCGAATCGAAGTGGTGTTGGCGCTGGCCCTCGCGGCCGGCCTGTCGGCCTGCGGAAGCAGCAGCAACAGCGTCACAGGGGGTAGCGGTGGCACCGGAACGGGCGGCGCCGCCACGGGTGGCGCGTCCACCGGTGGTACATCCGGCCCGACGACCGGCAGCGGCGGCAGCACCGGCGGCCGGGTGGGAACCGGCGGCTCCGGCACCGGGGGAATCGCGCCCGGAACGGGCGGCGGCGCGGGCGCGACCGGCGGCGGCGCCGGGCGGGCGCCCGGGGGCGCCACGGGA
>CAZPUH010000295.1:0-4348 GCA_964589215.1 uncultured Myxococcales bacterium
GGTCCTCGTTGATGACCCGCAGGGCGCGAAAGCCCATGTGCTGCGGGTCGTAGTAGTCCGCGAACGAGAAGGTGTGCCGTGAGTCCAGCCACCCGTGGTCCGCGTGTCCCCGCTCGCTTGCCAGCCGCTTCACGATCATCCCGTCACCTCCTCAGCGGGCGAATGATGACGCGGCCGCCGCCTCCCCGCAATTGAGGGTCCGCGAGGGCCAGAACGGCAGATCCGACGAGGAGCATTTCGGCTATTATCAGTCGCATGATAAAGAATGCCGCACTGGTGCTGGGGATGGCCCTGGCGCTTGCCTCCGGCTGCGCGCGCCCCGCGCCCGAGGCGGACCTTTATCAAGGCGTGCTCGAGTACCAGGAGCGCGATCTCGCGTTCGAGCTCACGGGGCGCCTGACGGAGGTGCAGGTCCATGAGGGCGATCGCCTCGCCGCCGGGGCGCTGATCGCGCGCATCGCGCCCGACGTCGAGCAAAGCACGCTGGCGGCCCGCGAGAGCGAGGCGCGCGCCGCCCAGCAGCAGCTGCTCCTGTTGCGCGCCGGGTCCCGTCCGGAGGACGTCGACGCCCTGGCCGCCCGGCTCGACGCCGCGCGCGCCAACGAAGCGTTGATGCGGACCAGCGCTGATCGCACGCGCAAGCTGGTGGCGGCGCAGGCGGCGCCGCAGGCGACGCTGGACGAGGCGCAGGCCCAGCTTCTGCGGGCCCAGGCCGAGACCCGGGCGGCCGCCGAGGCGCTCCGCGCGGCGCGCCGCGGCTCGCGCGTCCAAGAGATCGCGGCCGCCCAGGACCGCGTGGCCGCGGCCCAGGCGTCGACGGACGTCCAGCGGCAGCGGCTGTCGCGCTTCGAGCTGCGCGCGCTGGACCCCGGCGAGGTCCTGGAGGTCCACCTGCGCCCGGGCGAGCTGGCGCTGGCCGGCCTGCCCGTCGTGACCGTCGCGGACACCGCGCGCCCGTACGCCGACGTCTTCGTCCCCCAGGGGTCGATCGGCGGCGTGGCCGTCGGAGCACCGGCCGAGGCGCGCGTCGATTCGCTGCGCCACCCGGTCAGCGGCCGGGTGGAACGGATCTCGCGGCGCACCGAGTTCTCGCCGCGGTACCTGTTCAGCCGGACGGAGCGAGCGACGCTGGTCATCCGGGTGCGCGTTCGCTTCGACGACCCGGGGCGGGAGCTGCACGCGGGCGTTCCGATCTTCGTCCGCGTGGCGGGCGCCGGAGCGGCCTCGCCATCGGGCGGGGACGCGGGGAGCGTTCCTTGAACCTCCCCGGAGGACTCCGCCGGGCAAAGCCCAGCCCCGCCGACACGACGAGCGCGCCGGCCGGCGACGAGGTGGTCGTCACCCACAACCTGTCCCGCCGGTTCGGGACGCTGCTGGCGGTCCGCGACGTGTCGTTGACGATCCGCCGCGGCGAGATCTTCGGCGTGCTGGGGCCGAACGGCGCCGGAAAGTCCACCACCATCCGGATGCTGTGCGGGATCCTCGATCCGACCGGCGGAAGTGGCCGGGTCGTGGGGTTCGATCTCGCCACCGAGGCGGAAAAGATCAAGAGCCGCATCGGCTACATGACCCAGAGGTTCAGCCTCTACGAGGACCTGACGGTGGCCGAGAACCTGCGGTTTTACGCCGGGCTCTACGGGGTGCCGCGCCGCGAGCGAACGGCGCGCATCGCCGCCGCCGTCGAGCGCGCGGGCCTGGGTCCGCGGCGCGACCAGCTCGCCGGGACGCTGTCGGGCGGCTGGAAACAGCGGGTGGCCATCGCCAGCGCCACGCTCCACGACCCGCCCCTGCTGTTCCTGGACGAACCGACGGCGGGCGTCGACCCCGTGAGCCGGCGCGAGTTCTGGGACGTCATCCACGGCCTGGCGCGCGACGGAACCACCGTCCTCGTGACCACGCACTACATGGACGAAGCCGAGCGGTGCCATCGCCTGGCCTTCATCTTCGACGGAGCGGTGATGGACGTGGGCACGCCCGCCGAGATCGTCGCCCGGCGCGAGCTGCAGGCCGTCGAGCTGCAGAGCGACCGAGCCGACGGGGCGAGCGCGGCGCTGCGCGCCGACCCCCGCGTGGAAGAGATCGCCCACTACGGGACAAGGGACCGGATCCTTCTGCGGGGCGCGGGAGATCCGGTTGTCGCCGTCCGGGAAATCCTGACCGCGCGCGGGCTGGCCGCGGGCGCGGCGCGCGAGGTGCGCGTCACCGTCGAGGACGCGTTCGTCGCCATGGTACGCCAGGTCGAGCGGCAGCCCCGTCCCGCCGGAGCCGCCGCATGAGCAGCCGGGCCCTGGTCATCGCCTGGAAGGAGCTCATTCAGCTGCGCCGGGATCGCCTGACGCTGGCGATGGTGGCGGTGCTGCCGGTGATGCAGCTCTTGCTGTTCGGGTACGCCATCAACACGGACGTGCGGCACGTGCGGCTGGTCGTCTACGATCAGGACCAGAGCGCGTCGTCGCGCGACGTGGTCCGCTCCCTGGTCGCGACCGGGTTTTACGACACGGTGGGCGACGTACGCGACTACGCGGAGATCGAGGCCGCGCTGCGATCCGCGCGCGCCCACGCGGCTCTCGTGATCCCGATGCGTTTCGCGTCGGACCTGCGGCTGGGGCGCCCCGCGCGGGTGCAGCTGATCCTGGACGGCTCGGATCCTCAGACCGTCGCCAGCGCGACGGACGCTGCGTCCGGGTTGATCGCCGCACGAAACGCCGAGCTGAGCGTCGCGCATCTGAGGCTCCAGGGCGGAGCGAGCGCGCCGCTGCTGAGCATCGAGCCGGAGACCTGGTACAACCCGGAGCTGCGGACCGTCGTCTTCGTGGTTCCCGGACTGGTGGGCGTGATCCTGACGATGACCATGATCATGCTGACCGCCATGGCCATCGCGCGCGAACGCGAGCGCGGCACGCTAGAGCAGCTGGTGGTCTCGCCGATCGGACGCCTGGAGCTGATGGTGGGCAAGATCGTGCCGTACGTGGCCATCGGCTACGTCCAGATGACGATCGTGCTGCTGGTCGGGGCGACGGTCTTTCGGACCCCCGTGGTGGGCTCGCTGCTCCTGCTCTACGTCCTGGCGCTGCTGTTCATCGCCGCGAACCTGGCCCTGGGGCTGGTGTTCTCGACATTCGCGCAGACGCAGCAACAGGCGATGCAGATGTCCTTTTTCTTTCTTCTGCCGAACATCTTGCTCTCCGGGTTCATGTTTCCGTTCGACGCCATGCCGCGGGCGGCGCGATTCCTGGCGCAGGCCCTGCCGCTGACCCACTTTCTGCGAATCGTCCGGGGCATCGCGCTGCGCGGCGCCGGGTTCGCCGACCTCCGCGGCGAGCTCGTCTGGCTGTCCGGCCTGGTGGTGGCGCTGGTGGCCATCGCGGCGTTGCGCTTCAAGAAGAAGGTCGGCTGATGGCGCGCACGCCCAGCGACATCTCAACGCGGATCGTCCGCGCCGCGCGCGCCCGGTTCCTGGCCGAAGGCGTCGACGGAGCGTCATTGCGGGCCATCGCGCGCGACGCGCGCACGAACATCGGCATGATCTACTACTACTACCCGACCAAGGACGACCTGCTGCTGGCCGTGGTCGAGGAGGTCTACGTGGCGCTGCTGCGGGACCTGGAGGCGCAACTGGCCCCGGCGCGGCCCGTGCTGGAACGGCTGCAGGCGCTCTACCAGCGCGTCGCCGGCGCGAACAGGGACGAACGGGAGGTGATGCGGCTGGTGTTGCGCGAGGCGCTCACCTCGCCGGCGCGGCTGAGTCGCCTGATCCGGCGGTTCCAGCGCGGCCACCTGCCGCTGCTGTTCCGCATGGTGGCCGACGGCGTCGAGGCTGGCCTCTTCCGGCGCGACGTCCCGGAGGCGCTGCTGCTGGCCGGATTG
Source organism: uncultured Myxococcales bacterium (assembly GCA_964589215.1). Taxonomy (GTDB): domain Bacteria; phylum Myxococcota_A; class Polyangia; order Fen-1088; family Fen-1088; genus JADGRB01. The sequence goes on from CAZPUH010000295.1 coordinate 3,868, forward strand.
ATTGCGCTCGGCGGGCCGGGCCAGGTCATCCTGTCGGTCTTCGAGACCCATGTCGCGCCCGGGCGGGCACCCGCAGGGAACACGCGGCCGGCTGCGCTGGTCGACCTATTCTTGACCGGTGCCGGCGGCCCCAGCGCGCCGCGCTTTCACAGCCCCGCCCAGTCTCGCAGCGGCAGTCCGCGCGCAAGCGCGTCGACGTCGGCGCGCGAGGTCGTGCCGGCGCCACGCAGCTCGAGGTGGAAGCCACCGCGCAGCTGAACGAGCAGATCGCAGCTGGGGGTTGGCCCGTCGGCGCACTAGTAGAAGCCGTTGGCTTCGGCGGCCGGCAGACCCAGGTCAGCCGTCATGACCAGGCGTGCAAGGCACGCAGCCGGGCCATCTTCTTGTGCTGGTGGCCGTCCATCCGACGGAACACATCGTCGACGATCTCCAGTGCGTCCAGCAAGAACTGTCCCTTGTTCAGCATCACGCACTCCGCACG
>CAZPUH010000296.1:0-6176 GCA_964589215.1 uncultured Myxococcales bacterium
CACGCATGTGAAGCACTTCCCCGGCCGAAAGAGCGGCGCCCAGCAGCGCCACGCCGACCGAGAGGGCCAGGCGGCGCCGCGCAGGCGGTCGCGTGCCCGCCGCGCGCCGCCCGGCCGAGGCGCCGCCCGCGAACGGCGCGAGCTCGGTCATCAGCTCGCGGACCGAGCTGAAGCGATGCTCGGGAGCTTTCTGGAGGCAGCGCAGGATCACCCGCTCGATATCGGGCGGCAGCTCGGGCCGCAGCAAAGAGACGGGCGTCGGATTTTTCAGCAGGACCAGCGCCAGCACGTCGGCCTTGGTCTTGGCTCGGAACGCCGGCTGGCCCGTGAGCAGCTCGTGGAGAATGAGCCCCAGCGACCAGACGTCCGATCGCGCGTCGGCCTGTCGCGGATCGCGCGCCTGTTCGGGCGACATGTAGCGAGGCGAGCCGAGCAGGACCAGCGGCTCCGTGAGATCCAGGTCTTCCGGCGGCGCGCTGCTGGACGCGACCGTCTTCGACAGGCCGAAGTCCAGGACCTTGACCACCGGCGGGCCGTCGGCGCGCTCCTCGAGGAACAGATTGGACGGCTTGAGATCGCGATGGACGATCCCCAGGTCGTGCGCCTCCGCCACGCCCTCGCAGGCCTGCAGCAACAGGCCGACCGCCTCCCGACACGGCAGCGGGCCGCGCGTCGCGATCAACGTCTTGAGGTCGATCCCGCGCAGGTACTCCATCACGATGAATGGAGTGTCGTCGATCATGTCGACGTCGATGACGCGCGCCACGTGCTCGCTGCGCACGCGGAAGGCAGCGCGGGCCTCGCGGAACAGGCGCTCGACACGCGCGCCGCTTTGCGCGCGATGAACGTGAAGAAACTTGATCGCCACCTGCTGCCGCAGCCGGATGTGCGTGGCCTCGTAGACGCTCCCCTGGCCACCGCTGGCGATCTCGCGCTCGATCCTGTACTTGGCGCCGATCATTGTGCCGGGGAAGAGCGCACCCGGAACATGGGACGACATCGTGTCCTCGATTGTACCGCCGGCGGTACGGCGAGGGGTTCACAAATGCGCGACCGAACCCGTTTGGGGTACCTGTCGGCGCATGTCGTCAACGATCTGGACAACGAAGTGACACAATGCCGCTGCGTCGCAGCCGCAAACGTGGCGTGAATTCATTGCTTGGCGGCCGTCAACGCGTTGGCGGGTGCGCCCCGCCGTCGGGGATCGGCGGTGACCGTCGCCTCCTGCCGAGGAGGGCGGACACTTATGAGATGACAATCCCCTGTGGGGGCGAACAGTTCCCCGGCGAGACGCGAATTCCGGGAGCTCGTCGAGCGACCCGGGGCGTCTCGCCCGCACCTACACCCGTGCGGATGTCGCGACACCCAGGGGAGCCCCGCATGCACGACCATCATTTCCTTCGGAGGCCGCTGCTTGCGGCAATTTTGGCGGGCGGCCTTGCCTGCTCCGCCGGCTCCGGCACGCTCGAGGGCGAGGGCGGATCGCCCGGCCAGGGCGGAAGCACCGGCACGGGCGGAACGGTCTCGACGGGGGGACACCCCGCGACGGGCGGATCCAGCACGGGCGGCGTGGTCGGGACGGGAGGCAGCACGGGCGGCTCGCCGGGCACGGGAGGCGTCGTCGCCACCGGCGGCTCACCCGGTCTCGGCGGACGTGGCGTGGCGGGTGCGGCGGGCGGGCGCAGCGGCGGCGCCACGGGCGGCACGCCCGCCGCCACCGGTGGTTCGGGCGGCGCCTACGTGGGGAACAAGACGCCGGGCACGGCGCAGTCCGGCGACATCTCGGTCGACCCGACGAAGACCTATCAGGTCGTCGACGGCTTCGGCGAGGCGGACGTCTGGCAGGGCTCGTCGTCGGCCGCCATGCAGACGCTGCTGTTCGACCCGGTCAACGGCATCGGCCTGACCCTGCTGCGCGTCGGCATCGAGAGCGCTTCGGGCAAGAGCGTGATGATGGGGAACGCCGGCATCGCCGACGGCAAGGCCTGCGTCAAGTACGCCGGCGCCGATTGCAAGGTGTGGGCGGCGCCCTGGTCGCCGCCCGCGTCCATGAAGAACAACAACAACGTCAACGGCGGCGCCAGCAACGACACGTTGAAGACGGAAGACTACGACGCGTGGGCCAGTTTGCTGGCCGCATTCCCGGCTTATTACAAGCAGCAGAGCGGCGTCGATCTCTACGCCATCTCGGCGCAGAACGAACCGGACTTCAACCCGACCTCCGAAGCGTGCGTTTACGACAAGAACCAGATGGTGAAGTTCATCGACGCGCTGGGACCGAAGCTGGCCGCGCTGAGCCCGCCCGTGAAGGTGCTGGCGGCCGAGCCCGACAACTGGGGCAACCTGTGGGGCGGCGACGGCTACGGCCCGGCGATCATCGCCGACCCGATGGCCAACATGTACGTCGGTCCGATCGCGACGCACGATTACGGCAACACCAGCGCGGGCACTTACGCGCGTCCCGCCCCGCCGTCGAACAACACGCACCACGTCTGGGAGACGGAGTGCACGCCGGGCGACACCGGACCGATCACGATCGCCACCATGGTGTACGCCGCCTTCACGACGGGCGGAGTCAACGGCTGGCACTACTGGTGGACGGAGGCGTTCGTTCCCAACGTCAACAGCCCGCCGCCGCAGGTGTACGCGCTGGGTAACTTCAGCAAGTTCGTTCGCCCGGGCTACTATCGCGTGGACGTCAGCGGCGCCCCCAAGGCGTCGGGCTCCGTGCCGCTGGTGGTGGCGTTCACCAACAAGTCGGACGGGACGGTGGCCATCGTCGTCGTCAACGGCGGCAACGCGGCGCAGGTGTCGTTCTTCGTGGCGGGCAACGCCTGGCCGGCCTCGGTCACGCCATACGTGACGACCAGCAGCTCCAAGCTGGCGGCCGGAACGGCCATCCCCGTCACGGGCGGGCGCTTCTCCGCCTCTCTGGAGGCGAAGTCGGTCACCACGTTCGTCGGCAAACCGTAAGCTCGACCGGTTTGCAATCGGCCGGCGAGGGGCCTATGACCATCGTCTTCCAGAGGAGAATTCGATGACATCCAGGTCCCTCGCCTTCGTTCTACCCGCCACGCTGGCGGGCCTGTTCGCCCTGACGACCGCGGCGCGCGCCGCCGATCCGGTCACCACGTGGGAGATCGATCCAAGCCACAGCAGCGCCGAGTTCTCGGTGCGGCACATGATGGTGTCCAACGTGAAGGGCCACTTCGGCAAGATGACCGGCGAGGTCACGCTGGACGAGAAGGAGCCCACCAAGAGCGCCGTCAACGTGGAGATCGACGCGTCGACCATCGACACGCGCGAGCCGAAGCGGGACGCGCACCTGAAGTCGCCCGACTTCTTCGACGTCGCCAAGTACCCGAAGATCACCTTCAAGTCGACGAAGGTGGAGAAGGCCGGCAAGGGGAAGTTCAAGGTGACCGGCGACCTGACCATGCGGGGCGTGACCAAGCCGGTCACCCTGGCCGTCGAGGGGCCCACCCCGGAGGTGAAGGACATCATGGGCGGCCTCTCGCGCGGCGCGTCGGCGACCGGCAAGATCAACCGCAAGGACTGGGGCCTCAACTGGAACAAGCCCCTCGAGGCCGCCGGCGGCGTGCTGGTGGGCGACGAGGTGACCCTCAGCCTGGACGTGGAGCTTCACAAGAAGGCAGCGTCCGCTGCCCCGGCTGCCGCTGCCCCGGCGCCGGCTGCCGCGCCCGCCGCCAAGAAGTAGGCGGTCGCGCACCTCCAAGCGGACGGCCGGAGGCGCCGGAAGGGTCGTTTTCTGGCCTTCCGGTCGTTCCCGCTTGAATATGAGGACCGATCGGCTCATATCTGCCCACGTCTTTCTCGCGGCGGGCGGATCGTCTCCTGGCCGGACACACCTTGATTTTCATCCGCCCAGACACGCCCGGTGGCCCGATTGAGCGCTAGCGCTTCGCGCCCGGGCGTGCGTCGCGCGACCGCCGGCGCCGCCTCGAACGGCGTCGATCGCGCCGGTGGCGCCGCCCGCGCGCCGGACGCGCCCGACAAGGAGACCGAGCGCAAGAAGCTGGAGCTCGTCGCGAAGGGGAAGGCCCAGGGCTTCCTGACCTACGACGAGGTCAACGACCTGATGCCCGCCGCCGTCACGTCGCCCGCGCGGATGGACGAGTGGCTGTCGCTGCTGTCCAACGAAGGCATCGAGCTCGTGGACGCCGCACCCAAGGGCAAGCGGGCGCCGACGGCCAGCGCCGCCGCGCTAGTGGACGAAGAGGACGAGCACGAAGAGGGCGACGGCGACGAGGCCCGCGCCGCGGCCGTCGACAAGGAAGACGCGGACAAGGAAGACGCCGAAGAGGAAGAGGCGGAAGCCGAGGAGGCGGCCGACAGCGGGTCGTCGGGTGTCGATCCGGTCCGGCTGTACCTGCGCAAGATGGGCGCCGTCGCGCTGCTCACCCGCGAGGGCGAGGTCGAGATCTCCAAGCAGATGGAGGAGGGGCGGCGGCGGGTGCTGCAGGTCGTGCTGAACTCGTCGGTCGCCATCGAGTCGATCCTCGAGCTGGCCGACGAGCTGCGCCACCAGAAGATCCGCGTCAAAGAGGTCGTCAAGGACATCGACGACGAGGAAGACGGCGAGTTCGACGAGCAGGCGCACGTCGACCGCGTCTGCGCCGGGTTCGACAACATCCGCCGGCTCTGGAACCAGCTGGAGAAGCTGGGCGAAAAGCTGGCCAACCAGCCGTCCGAGATCGCCAAGAAGAAGGTGCGCGCCGCGATGGCGGCGCTGCGGCTGGAGATCGTCGACGCGCTGGGCGAGATGCGGCTGCAAAAGGCCCAGATCGACCGCATCGTCCTCAAGCTGAAAAGGTTCCTGGGCCGCATCGACGAGGCCAACCGCGGAATCCTGGCCTGCGAGCAGCGGTCGGGGCTTTCGCTGAGCGAGTTCCACAAGACCCTGCGCGGCGTGCGGACGTCGGCCCTGCGCCAGCGCGCGGCCGCCAAGAAGGTGGGCATCCGCCCGGGCGAAGTCGACGGCATGCTGCGGGTCATCGCGGCCGCCAAGAAAGAGATCAAGACCGTCGAGCGCGAGGCCCGACTCACGGAGAGCGCGCTTCGCGAAACGATGCGCGAGGTTCAGGCCGGCGAACGGATGGCGGAGAAGGCCAAGGCGAACCTGATCGAGGCGAACCTGCGGCTGGTGGTTTCGATCGGCAAGAAGTACGCGAACCGCGGGATGCAGTTCCTGGACCTCATTCAAGAGGGGAACATCGGGCTCATGCGGGCGGTCGACAAGTTCGACTATCGCCGCGGCTACAAGTTCTCGACGTACGCGACCTGGTGGATCCGCCAGGCGATCACGCGGGCGATCGCCGACCAGTCCCGCACGATTCGCAGTCCGGTCCACATGCTGGAATCGATGAACAAGGTGACGCGCACCAGCCGGTCGATGGTGCAGGACCTGGGGCGCAACCCGACGCCCGACGAGGTCGCCGCCAAGATGGAGATCTCGCCGGACAAGGTGCAGCGCGTCCTGAAGCTGGCGAAGGAGCCGATCTCGCTGGATACGCCGTTCGGCGATGACGAGAACTCGCGGCTGGGCGACTTCATCGAGGACAAGAGCATCATTTCGCCGGCCGACGCGGTGATCTCGACGAACCTGGCCGAGCAGACCCGCAAGGTGCTGGCCACCCTGACCCCGCGCGAGGAGAAGGTCCTGCGCATGCGGTTCGGCATCGGGGAAAAGTCGGACCACACGCTGGAAGAGGTCGGGCAGGAGTTCGACGTCACGCGCGAGCGAATCCGGCAGATCGAGGCCAAGGCGCTGCGCAAGCTCAGTCATCCGGCCCGCAATCGGGGCCTCAAAGCCTTCATGGACCGCGACGACGCCTGACGGCGTCCGGTCCGTGACAATCCCCGGGCGCTTTCGACAATACCGGTCATGGACCGGGCATCGGGGACGCGCCGGCATGTGGGGCTGGCGGCGCTGGCCGCGCTGGTGATGATGGCGGGCGCTTGCTCGTCCGGCGGCGGTTCCTCACCCGCCGGCACGGGCGGCACCCCGGGCACCGGGGGCACGCCGAGCACGGGCGGCACGGTCGGCACCGGCGGGACGCCCGGGCCGTCCGCTTCGGGCGGCGTGAACGGCAGCGGGGGGCGCGTCGGCCCGGGCAGCGGCGGGACCAGCAGCGGCGGCCAGATCGGGGGCGGCG
>CAZPUH010000297.1:0-1591 GCA_964589215.1 uncultured Myxococcales bacterium
TCGCCTTCCTTGATCAGCGTGTGCACGCGCACGCTGTCACCCGAGCGCAGCTCGGGCAGGTCGGTTCGGCGGTAGCTGCTCTCAATCTCACGCAAAAGCGGGTTCTGGCTCATGGGAAAGCCCGCATATCTAGACGGGTAAGCGGCCCGAGTCAAGTGCGGCGAGCAGGGTCCGGCCCGCTTTGCGCCAGGAGGCGCCGTTCTTCGTCCGACAGCGGATGAGCCGCGACCAGGTCCGGGCGCCGGGCCAGCGTGACGCGCGCGGCCTCGGCGCGCCGCCATTCGTCGATGAGGCGGTGGTTGCCGGACAGCAGCACCTCGGGCACGGCGTGCTCGCGCCAGACCGCCGGGCGGGTCCACTGCGGGTATTCGAGCCGCCCCGCGGAGAACGACTCGTCGGCGGGCGACTGACCGCAGCCGAGCACGCCCGGGACCAGGCGCCCGACCGCCTCGACAATCGCCGCGGCGGCCACCTCGCCGCCCGCCAGCACGAAATCGCCGATGCGCAGCTCCTCGTCGACCATGGACGTGATCCGCTCGTCGATTCCCTCGTACCGGCCGCAGATCAGCGTCACCCGCCCCTGCCCAGCCAGCTCTCTCGCGCGCGCCTGGTCGAAGAGGCGCCCGCGGGGCGTCAGCAGGACGCGGTGCGAGGGGCCGCGCGCGACGGCAATCGCCTCCAGCGCCGCCGCCACCGGCTCGACCCGCAGGATCATGCCCGGCCCGCCGCCGAACGGCGTGTCGTCGACCTGCCGGTAACGCCCCAGCCCGTGGTCGCGCGGGTTCGTGCAGTGGACGGCCAGCACGCCGGCCGTGATGGCGCGGCCGATGACCGTCGTCGAGAGGAACCCGGCCATCACGTCCGGGAACAGCGTGACGATCTCGAACGTCAGCGACGCGGGGCCGGTCGTCCCTTCACTGGTCGTCGTCATCGTCCCACCGGACCAGCATCTTACGGCCCGGGACGTCGACGGACACCACGTGCGCGGGCACCAGCGGAATCAGCCGTTCGGTCCCGTCGGGGGCGACCACCGTCGCGATGTCGTGCGCGCCGCTCCAGAACGTCCCCTGCACGGTCCCCAGCGAACGGCCCGATTCATCCTCGACCGCCAGCCCGGGCACGTCCTCGACGTAGAACTCGCCGGGCTCGAGCGGCGGCAGCGCGGCCCGTGACGCGCGCACCTCGCTCAGCGTCAGCGCGGCGGCCGCCTCGCGGTCCTTCACGCCGTCGAGGCGCACCAGGTACCCCTCGTTCACGCGCCGCCATGCGATCAGCCGGCGCGTCCCCCAGCGGCCGTCGCGACCCACCAGGATCTCCGTCAGCTCCTCGACGGCGTCCCCGCCGTGGTCGTACGGGCGCAGGAAGATCTCGCCGGCGACGCCGTGCGGGCGCCCCAGAACGCCGATGGGCAGCGTGTCGGGCGGCACCTCGCCACCCTTGCCCGAGGCCGGCGTCGCTATTCGAGGATCTCGAGCATGACCCGGCGCCGCGTCTTCACCGACGCAGCCGCCAGGATGGTCCGCAGCGCCTTCGCGGTGCGGCCCTGCTTGCCGATGACCTTCCCCAGGTCGTCCTCGGCCACCTTCAGCTC
>CAZPUH010000298.1:0-2204 GCA_964589215.1 uncultured Myxococcales bacterium
CACGGCCGCCCCCGTGCCCCGCCCCGCCGGTGCTGTGCGCCCCGCCTCCTCCGCACCCTCCTGCCCCCACGATCCCGACCGTTCCAGCCACCACCAGCCATGCAATGAGCGAGGTTCCGGGTTCTCTCACGAGCTCGACCATATCATGCGGACCGGGTATTCCGGCGCGCGCCGATTCGCCCGTCGCGCCATTTCCCGCCCGACGGAAGAAGCAGCGCGACCGGCGCGCCGCCTACGCACGCCGGCGCCGGCGAGCCAGCGCCCCCAGTACCAGGGCCATCGCGACCGCGGCGCCCTGGCTGGTTTTTCCACCCGACCGCCCCAGTGCGCAGCCGCCCGCCTCGGTGGCGCCGGTGCCGCCGGTGCCCGCCGCGGCGTCCGGACGGCTTCCCGCGCCCGAACCGCCCGCCGTGCCGCCACTGTTGGCCGCCGGAACGCAGACGCCGGCCACGCACTTGAGCCCGGCGGCGCCGCACAGCTGCAGGTCGCTGCCGTTGTCGTCGACGCCGTCGCAGTCGTCGTCGAACGCGTTGCACACCTCGGGGACCGGCGACCCCGGCGTGCACACCGTCGAGCACCCGACAGCCGTGCGCCGGCACCAGCCGGTGCCGCAGCTGAACTGGACGTACTTGCTGGGGTCGGCGTCGTCGCAATCGCCGCCGCAGTCGCCGTATCCCGGCATCGCGCGGCAGGTCGCCTGCTCGCCTTCCGCGGGCACCCCGTGGCCGTCCCCGTCGCGGTCGAGGCAGTAGAACTGTCGCGGCAGGCCCTCGTCGACCTGGCCGTTGCAGTCGTCGTCCTTGCCGTCGCACACCTCTCGAGCGCCGGGGTGAATGGACGCGTCGAAGTCGTCGCAGTCGCCCGCCACCAGCGCGTACCCGGCGGGCAGCGCACAATCGCGCGAGACCGGGTACGCCGGGTCGCTGGTGCCGTACCCGTCCCCGTCCTGGTCCAGGTAGTAGTCGGTGCCGGGGCAGCCGGCGGTGATCGCCAGCGTCGCTTCCCCGCCCCCGTCACCGCGCGACGTGCCGTCGCCGTTGGCGGACAGCGCGTACGCCGTGAACCGAACGCCGGTCGCCTGGGACGCCGACCAACCGGCCTGGAAGACGGTCGCGCCGTTCGCGCCCGTGTGCGGCATCGTGTGGATGACGCCGCCCTGGCTCAGCGCCGTGCCGGCCTGGATCGCCTTCAAGGTGCCCGCCGCCGCGTCCGCCGTCAGGAAGAAGCCCGCGACGGGACCGTTCGTCTCCGAGACGGTGACGGTCACCGTGACCTGCTGGCCGACGGCCGGGTTCATCGGGCTGGCCGTCACGGTGACGGTCGGCGTCTGGCCCCCCGAGTGGCACCCTTCGCAGCCCTCGGCCGCGATCCCGCTGGCGTGCGCCCACGCGGCGGCCGGCGCGTTCAACGCCAGCAAAACCGCACCTGACAGATGGAATCTCACGCGCACGGGTTAGAGGGTTCCGAGGGGGAATTTTGTGCGGGCCGCCGACGCTTGATTTCTGGCGGCCGCCGTGTTACCGCAACGCCGCCCATCGACCCGGAAGCGAAAAAAATGTGGCGGATTGCCGGCACCACCGGCGCCGTCGGCATCGAGATCGCAGCCGCGATCGGGATTGGGTATCTCGGCGGACATTACCTCGACCACAAATTCGGAACAGACCCTTGGATCGGCTACATCGGGCTCATGGCGGGAATCGGCGCGGCAGTGAAGGCGCTGGTCCGCGTGACGCGCGCCTACAAGCGCGACCAGGGCGACGATGCGGGGGGGCCCGGTGACGCTGGTTCCCACAAACCCGGCCGTTAAGAAGATCGCCGGCGCGAACCTGGTCCTGGGCGTGGCGTTCACGGCCCTGGCCGGCATCCTCTGGGGGCCGCGAGGCACGCTGGGCGCGGCCGCCGGCGCGATCGTGGCCTGCGCCGACTTCCTGTTCCTCGCCCAGCTGGGCTCGAAGGCCGTCGCCGCCGTCCGCACCGGCGGTTCGCCGTGGGGGCTGGCGCTGGGGCTGTTCGCGAAGATGACGGGCCTCTTCGTGCTGGTGTACGTGGCCCTGCGCGTCGCGAAGCTCGCGCTGATGCCGTTCGCGCTGGGTTTCTCGGCGCTGGTCGTTTCCATCCTGCTGGTCGGCATGACCGGCGGCGCTCTCGTAGAAGGAGAAGAAGCTCGATGAACCCGCACGCGACCTGGTTCGAGTTCCTGCCCG
>CAZPUH010000299.1:0-2807 GCA_964589215.1 uncultured Myxococcales bacterium
ACGGCCTCGGTCGCGCAGCGCCACAGCAGCGCCTCGGCGTTTCGCGCCGGCGTCGCCTCGGGATCGACGGCGTCGCGCAGCCGCGCCCGCGCGTCGGCATACAGGCCGGGCGGCACGCGGCCCAGGGCCGCCCGCGCCGCCATCAGCTTGTCGCGCAGCAGCCGCCCCTCCTCGAACGCCTGCCGCCGCCGAAAGGTCTCCCGCAGGTTGTCGGGGATGCGCCCGCCGAAGCTGGCGTTCCGCGCGCGCACGGCCAGCGCTTCGGACCGGTCGGCTTCGTGCTCGGCCTTGGCGACGGCCAGGTCCAGCGCTGGCGACGGCTGCCGCCGGGCGCGCGCAGCCCACTCCTCGGCGGCCCGCCGGTAGAGCGCGTGCGCGTCTTCCCACCGTTCGTCGGCGTCAGCCTCGGCGGCCCGCCGGTACCACTCGTTCGGGAACGCGCGCTCGACGGGCGCGCCGACGTCCTCCGACACGACGACGACGGTGGTGCGACCCGGCGCCAGCGGGACGGCGGCTGCCGCGGTCAGGGCGGCCCAGAGGGAGACCGTCTGCAGCACGCGCCCATAGTAGCGCCCGCCGGACGTCGCGCGCTGGTCTTGACGTGCCGCGGCCGGGCATAGTAGCGACGGGCATGCGGCTGATGGGGTTCGCGGGAACGATGGCGGGGTGCGCGCTCGCGTTGTCGGCCTGCCACGCGGGCGCCGGCGTCGCGCCGGTGGTCACGTCGGCGCTGCCGGGACCGATGGTCGTCGTCGAGCGCGCCGAGACGGGGCCCATCACCGCGATCGCCGGCTTCGCCCCGTCGCTGTGGGCCGTCGGTGCGCCCGGGCTGCGGCGCTGGGATGTCACCAGCGGCGATTGGGAGGTGGTCGGCGACGCCCAGCTGGCGGGCGCGTCGATCACCGCGCTGGCCGCCGACGAGGACGGCAGCGCCTGGGTCGCGTTCTCGGGCGACGTGGGCCGCTTCGTCGCCGACAAGCAGGGCGACTGGCGCTACCAGTCGACGGGCTCGCCCGGCGAGGTGACCTGCCTGGCCGCGCGCGCCGCCGGCAAGGGCGGCGGCGCCTGGGCCGGCGGCCCCGGCGGGCTGTTCCGGTACGACGGCCACCGCTGGTCGGTGCTCGACGGCATCGACGGCGCAGGCGTCAGCTGGCTGGGCATCGACGCCGAGGGCCGCGGCGCCTGGGTGGCCACCACGGGGCACGGCCTCTATCACGCCGACGATCGCGGAACGACGCCTGTGCCGGGCGGTGCCGCCGTGCGCGCGCCCGAGATCGTCGGAATGGCGACGACGGCGACGGGCACGCACCTGGCCGCCGGCAACCTCGCGGGACAGGGGCGCCTCTACGCGCTGACGATGGCGGGCACGATCGAGCTCATCGCTCCCGCCGGCGTCCTGGTTCGCGGGCTGGTCGAGCGCGGCGGCGACGCGGTCCTCATCGCCGGCCCGCGCGGCGGCGAGCGCGCGTTCCGCCTGCAGCCGCTCGCGCCCGGCGAGCCGGTTCCGCCTGGCGGGTTGCGCTTCGGCGGCTCCGCGGGGCCGGGCGAGCACGAGCGGTGGGCGGCCGTGCCGCTAGATCTGATGCTTCCGCCCGGCGTCACCGTCGCCGCCGCGGCCGGCGGGGACGTCTATTGTGGCACGTCCGAGCTGGGGGTCGCCAAGGCGGCGGCGGGCCGCCCCATCTTTCTCGACGGGTCGCAGCTGGTCGGCGACGCCGAGCACTTCTCCGTGGCGTGCCTGGCCGCCGACCGCTGCCTGGTCGTGACGGAGCCCGGGAAGGCCTGGCGCACCGACGGCGCCCGCTACGAGAAGGCCAGCCTCTCCGACGCGCCGGCCGCGCAGGTGCTGGGTGTCGCCACCGACAGCCACGGCACCGCCTACGCGGTCTGGTCCGAACCGCCCTGGAACGCGCTGGTGATCGCGCGCCGCGATCCGGCGCCGCACATCGCACAGGGGACCCAGTCCCCGGCGAACGACAGCTGGCGCCCCGCGGCTCGCGTCCTCATCGATTTGCCGCCCCACACGACGCCGCAGCTGTCGTTCCTGGCGGTCTCGCCCGCGGGGACGTTGTGGGCCGGGCTGCGCGCCGCCAGCGGCGGTGACGACGTGGGCTGCGGCGCGGTGGAGGTCGACCTGCAGACGGGCATCAGCGTGCAGCACCACGCGAGCAAGCCGGGCGTGCGCCCCCCTGCCGAGTCCCTGCCGCTTCCCGCCGATCTCGAGGACGTCCTCTTCGACGGCGGCGCCACGTGGTTCGCCTCGCTGTCCGGCGTGTGCCGATTCGAGCAGGGCCAGCTCGAGACCTGGGGCGAAGCCGAGGGGCTCCCCAGCGAGCTGGTCTGGGCCGTCGAGCGCGCGTCCGACGGCACGATCGTGGCAGCCACGTCCGAGGGGCTGGCCCGCTTCGACGGGCACGCGTTCCGGCCGTTCGGCGGTGAGAAGCTCGCGGTGCACGGCCTCGCCACCGACGGCCGCGGGACGCTCTGGGCCGCGACGAACAAGGGGCTGCGCCCCGTGCCGATCGGGGGCGGCTGGGATCGCGCGCTGGCGGACGCGCCCGAGATGGTTCCTGGAAGTCTGCGCGACGCCGCCCCCGACGCCTTCGGGCGCGTGTGGGCGCTGACCGTGAACGCGATTGCGCTGGCCACCACCTCCGGCGGCCCGTCTGTTAACGGCAGCCGGGCCCCGTGATATGGTGCAGGCGTGACCACGCATGAGGGTGGACGTCCGGCGGAGCCCCAAATCCCGGACGTGCTGCCGTTGCTGCCGATCCGGGATCTGGTCGTCTTCCCCTACATGATCGTGC
>CAZPUH010000300.1:0-1628 GCA_964589215.1 uncultured Myxococcales bacterium
CGCGTCTCCGAGCAGCGGCGGCGCAACGAATACCCCGAAGAGTTCGTGACGTCGGCGGCCAACGCGCTGGATCCGGACGCGCTGACGATCGGGTTCGCGCGCCGGTTCGCGACCTACAAGCGCGCCAGCCTGATCCTGAGCGACATCAACCGGCTGCGGCCGCTGCTGCTGGATCCCAAGCGGCCCGTCCAGCTGGTGTTCTCGGGCAAGGCCCACCCGGCCGACCGCCCGGGTCAAGAGGTGCTGCGCGCGGTGCACGACGCGACGCTGAACAGCGACCTCAAGAACCACGTCATCTTCATCGAGGATTACGACATCAACGTCGGCCGCCACCTGGTGCAGGGCGTGGACGTCTGGTTGAACAACCCGCGGCGCCCGCAGGAGGCCAGCGGCACCAGCGGTCAGAAGGTGCTGCTGAACGGCGGCCTCAACTTCTCGGTGCTGGACGGCTGGTGGGCGGAGGCCTACGACGGCTTGAACGGCTTCGCGATCGGCGACGGCGTCACCCACGTCAACGTGGAGGAGCAGGACCGGCGGGACGCGCAGTCGCTGTACGAGACGCTGGAGAGGGACATCATCCCGCTCTACTACGAGCGCGACGACCTGGGCGTGCCGCGCGGCTGGATCGAGCGGATGAAGCGGACGATCCGGACGCTGGGGTGGCGGTTCAACACCGACCGCATGGTCATCGACTACACGAACAACTGCTACCTGCCGGCCGCGGGCGCCGAGAGCTGCCGGATGCCGTAGTCGGGGGCCGCGGCGTCACGTTCGTGACGTCGCACCCCCCTCAATTGGACGCCGATCTCCGCCGATGGTCCCTCGCATGCGAGGGAGGATCGTCAAGATCGGCGTCGTGGTGTGCGGCCTGGCCGGTGCCGTCTACGCAGCCGAGGAGGCGACGAACCCCGCCCCGCCGACGCTGGAGCAAACGATCGCGCAGCAGCTGGTCGCCGAGGGACAGACCGCGCGCGAATCGGGCGTGACCAAGGCAATCGAGAACTACACGTCCGACCAGATGCTGGGCCTGGCGACGCAGTACGACCAGGAGATGCGGCGGGCCATCGACCACGCGCAGGACGTGAAGATCCTCGCCTACCGATCGCACGACATCATCCGCATGACCTGCATCGACGACAAGGTCGACCAGATCAAGTCGGTCATCACCCTCACCGAGCCGCGCTACCTGATGCTGCGGACGTTCAAGACGCAGGTGGTGGTCATGCAGTCGCAGTTCGCGATCATCGCCACGGCCCACGAACGTGTGACCAGCCTGGCGGCGGAGATCGACGCCTGCATGGGCGACAACCTGGACGCCGTCACCGTCGGGCGCATCCAGGAAGAGAGCCTCCCGGCGACCGAGAACCTGAACGATCCGACGAAGCCGCAGGACTCCATCCAGCCGATCACGCGCCCCGCCGAAGCCAGCCCCTACCGCTAATCGCGCGCGCGAGTAATCTCTGGCGGCGTGTACACGCCGCTGTCTCGCGTCCTGCTCCGGGCGCCGCTGCTGCCGATGCGGGATCTGCCGCGCGCGGCACGCGCGCTGGCGGCCCATCCTCTGGGCGCGGACGCGGTCGCGCTCGCCAGCCCGGCGCTGGCGGCGGCCCGGCCGAGCGCGGCCGGCC
>CAZPUH010000301.1:0-2121 GCA_964589215.1 uncultured Myxococcales bacterium
CTGCTCGGCCAGCGCGCCCAGCGCCTCGGCCAGCGGGATGCCGGCCTTGATCAAGGTGGCCAGCTGCCGCGTGAACACCGCGATCTCCTGCGGCTGCACCCGCTCGAACATCGCCTTGAAGTCGATCTCGCGCTTGAAGACCGAGACCTTCTCGCCGCCGCCGCCCGTCGGGCGCGCCGCCGCGCGCTGGCCGCCCGACAGCACCTCGCGGTGCTCGGTGATGAACACGCCGTCCTTGCGCAGCGCCTGCCGCAGCGCCTTCGGCCCGTCGGCGTCGCGGGTGCCGGTGACGGTCTTGCCCGCGGTGTTGAGCCCCTTCCAGCTATAGACCGGCACGGCTCGTCACTCCACGTCCTGCGTGGTGATCATCAGGACCTCGGCCGCCGTGGTCATGCCCGCCAGCACCTTCTGCGCGCCGTCCTCGCGCAGCGTGCGCATGCCGGCCTGCTGGCCGTGGCTCTTCACCGTCTGCGCGTCGGCGTTCTTGATCGTCAGCTGCCGGATCTTCTCGTCGATGGGCAGCAGCTCGTAGATCGCCGTTCGCCCCTTGTAGCCGGCGCCCAGGCAGGCCGGGCAGCCGCCGTCCTTCGCCCGAAACAGCATGCCGGGCGGCGGCACCCAGGTCTCGTCGCCCTTGAAGTAGACGCGCTTGGCCTTGCCCGCCGCGAACGCCTTGGGATCGATGCCGATGCTCAGCAGGTCCTCGGCCTCGGGCTTGTAGGGCTCGCGGCACTCCTTGCAGAGGCGCCGCACCAGCCGCTGGGCCAGCAGCGCCATCAGCGACGAGGCCACGAGGAACGGCTGCACGCCCAGGTCGACCAGACGGGTGATCGCGCCCGCCGCGTCGTTGGTGTGGATCGTCGACAGCACAAGGTGGCCCGTCAGCGACGCCTGGATCGCGATCTCCGCCGTCTCGCGGTCGCGGATCTCGCCGACCATGATGACGTCCGGGTCGTGACGCAGGAACGACCGCAGCCCGGCCGCGAACGTCAGGTCGATCTTCTCGTTGACCGCCGTCTGCGAGATCCCGTCCAGCTGGTACTCGACCGGGTCCTCGATGGTCAGGATGTTGAGGTCGGGCGAGTTGATCTTGGCCAGGCAGGCGTAAAGCGTCGTCGTCTTGCCCGACCCCGTCGGCCCCGTCACCAGCATGATCCCGTGCGGCCGGTGAATGAGGTCGTCGATCTGCCGCAGGTGGTCGTCGCCGAACCCTATGTCGGCCAGGTCGTGCAGCACCGACTCGCGGTCCAGCAGACGGATCGTCACGCGCTCGCCCTGCTTCACCGTCGGGATGGTCGCGACGCGCATGTCGATGTCCTTGCCGGCGATCTTGCGGCGGATGCGGCCGTCCTGCGGCAGCCGCTTCTCGGCGATGTTCAGGCCGGCCATGATCTTCACGCGCGAGATGATCGACGGCATGAACTGCCGCGGCGCGCGCCGCGCCTCGTAGAGAACGCCGTCGATCCGGTTGCGGACGAAGACCTCCTTCTCGCCGGGCTCGATGTGAATATCGCTGGCCCGCTCCTTGACGGCGTTGAACAGCAGCGAGTTGACCCACCGGATGATGGGCGCCTCGTCGGTGATCTCCAGGATGTCGACCAGCTCTTCGCTGCCGCCTTCGTCCTCTTCGTTCTCGCCCTCGCCGAGGTCGCCGCCCTTGTCGTGCTTGCGGCCGTAGACGTCGTTGATGACCTCGAGGATCCGCTGCGAGGGCACCAGGATCGGCTGCACCTCCGTCCCCAGCTGCATGCGCAGGTCGTCCAGCGCGCCGACGTCCAGCGGGTCGGCGGTCGCCACCAGCGTGACGTCGCCGTCGCGCTTGACCGCCAGCAGCCGGTGCTGCTTGGCGAACCCGATCGGCACGCCCGTGGCCAGATCGGTGTCGACCTCGTCGATCTTCAGATCGGCGCTGTAGCCGATCCCCAGCTGCTGGCCGAGCGCCTGCAAGAGGTCCTCCTCGGTGACCGCGCGCATGCGGACCAGGATCTCGCCCAGCCGCCCACCCTCGAGGCGCTGGGTCGCGACCGCCTGCTCGATCACCGCCGGGGTCAGGGTCGAGCCCGCGCCCCCTTTCAGCTCGAGCAGCAGGTCGCCTATGCGCTTCTTGGCCATGCGTGGTTC
>CAZPUH010000302.1:0-4242 GCA_964589215.1 uncultured Myxococcales bacterium
CTCGCCGGTGAACGTCTCTTTGAGCTCCTGCTCGGTGACGCTGTACGAGAGATTGCCGATGAAAAGTCGGGTACCCATCGAGCTTCCTGGTCCTTCGTGCTTCCTGGCGGTGCGGTTCTTGAGGGGGGGGCGCCTTCACCAATCAGGCGGGGCGGTTCACCTTGTCCCGGAGCTCCTTGCCCGCCTTGAAGGTGGGGACCTTGCGCGCCGCGATCTCGATCGGGGCACCCGTCTGCGGGTTGCGCCCGGTACGCGCCGCCGATTCGCGAACGGCGAACGCGCCGAATCCACGCAGATCGATCCGCTCGCCACGCGAAAGCCCGTCGGCGATGGCATCGATGAGCGCGTCAATGGTGGTCTCGACCTGCTGTCGCTGCAGGTTCTTCTGCTGCGCCACGACGTCGACCAGATCAGCCTTCTTCATGAGCTTGGTTTTCTCCTTGAGGATTGATTCATTCCGAGGGACCGCGTACTGCGCAGCTTCGAAGTGGGCCTAAAGATAGTGCGTTAGCTTCGGCAAGGTCAAGGCGGGGTGGGGGAGGGTGCTCCAAGCTCCCTCCCGGACCGCGAATGAAGGGCTTCGCCTAGGAGGGGCTGACGACGCGCGTCGCGTGTTCCACGATGTCGCGGGCGGCCCGGACGAGCCGGCTGTCCGGCGGCGCGCCGGGGGCGGCCAGCTTGATGAGGGCCGGCGGCACCGTCGAGCTTTCGCGCAAGAGGCGCGCGGCCGCCCGCACAGCCTCGGGCGCGGCGGGGTCGTCGCACAGGGCGACCACGTGGTCCATGTAGCTGCGACCGGCGCGCTCATCGGGGTGCCCGACCAGGACGGCGTTCCAGGCCATTCCGGCCGAGCGGCGGGCGTGGGTCAGGGCCACCCGGGATGCGCGACGTTCCGCGGCGGCCTCGGCGTGCGCCAGCTCGGTGGCGGCCGCGGCCAGCCATTCGGCGGCGGTCAGCCGGTGCAGCCAGTGCGCGGGATCGGGGCCGGGCATGCGCCCTTCAGGTCCAGCTGGCGACCGAGGCTTCGGCGCGGGCGAGGTCCTCTTCGGTGTCGATCTCGCGCCAGCCCCCGTCGACCAGCACGGGGCGCAGCGCCACGCCGCGGTCGGCGACGGCGTTCA
This sequence comes from uncultured Myxococcales bacterium, assembly GCA_964589215.1. Lineage (GTDB taxonomy): Bacteria > Myxococcota_A > Polyangia > Fen-1088 > Fen-1088 > JADGRB01. The sequence goes on from CAZPUH010000302.1 coordinate 1,122, forward strand.
ACCCGTCGCTGAGGTAGGCGTTGTTCAGGGTCGCGGCCGCCCCGAACGGGGCGGTGCGGCCGTGGGCCAGCGCCGCGTGCCAGACGTCGACCAGGGCGGCCGCGCCCTCTGCGGTGAAGCGGGCCAGGCCGCTGAACTCGCCGGCGGCCTCGTGCTCGGGGACCAGCCGCTTGCCGACCCGAGAGACGACGGGCCCGCCCGGGCGATCCTCGACGCGCGCCAGCTCGGCCTCGCTGACCGGGTGCTGCAGGCGCCCCTCGTAGGCGTCCCGCCAGCGGCGATCGATGATCAGCGCGACCGGGCCGGCCGACTGGACCACGCGGCGCGCGTGGTCGGGGGCGAAAACGATGTCGGAGTAAGAGAACACGAACCCGTCCCGCATCTCGGCCTCGGCATAGAACAGCGAGGTCAGGATGTTGTTCTCGGCCCACGCGGGGTTGTCCACGAACCGCACGGGAGGCCCGCCGGCGTGCGGCGCGATGCGATCGCCGCGGTAGCCGCGGACGATCACCACGTCGTCGACGCCGGCGGCGGCCAGCGCTTCCAGCTGGCGGTGCAGGATCGGGCGCCCGGCGACGCGGACCATGCACTTCGGGATCGACTCCGTCTCCTGCCCCAGGCGGCGCCCGCGGCCGGCGGCGACGATGATGGCCTTCATCGCGAGCGCCCCAGCGCGCGCCCGATCCCCAGCAGGGAGCGCGCCGCGTAGGCGGCGTTCATGGCCACGTACGCGTGCAGGAAGAGGTCGATGCGGTTCGCCAGCGCCACGAAAAGAATGTAGCTCGGATAGTGGACGACGAATCGCCCGATCGCCTCGACCAGCGCCAGCGGGGAGCGCCGGGCCGGCTTGGCGGCGGCCGCGGCGAACCCCTCGCCGTAGTCACCCGCGCCGTGCGCGACCGCGCGGCCGGTGGCAGCCGCGTACTCCGGCCGGCGGACGAAGGTCGTGAGGCTGATGGCGCTGGCGAGGACGACGACGCCCGCCACGCCCTCCAGCAGGAACCGCGGATCGTGCTGCGGGCGCCAGAGCCGGACGGCGACGGCGCCCACCAGCACGAACGCCTTGAGCTCGTCCATCAGGAAGTCGAGGTGGGCCCCCACAGGCGACGACGTGCCCCGCAGCCGCGCGAGCTGGCCGTCGGCGCAGTCCAGCACGTACGACAGCTCGAGGACGGCGACGCCGGCGCACAGCGCGCCCCACGTGGGCCAGGCGATCAGCATCGCGGCCCCGATGAGGAACACGGGCAGCGTGGCCAGCGTGACCTGGTTGGGCGTCACGCGCGTCCGCGCCAGCGGCACGATCAGGACGGCGGCGAGCGGTCGCGCCACCAGCTTGTTCCAGAGGATGTCCTTTGGCTTGGTGGTGCGGCGATAGGCGTCGACGACCGCGCTGAGCACGCGGCCTCAGTGCGCCAGCATGGCGTACAGCTCGTAGATGCCGAGCAGCGCGAGGCCGAACGCGAACCCGACACCCACGTACGCGGCGACCGAGGTCTGGCCAGCGGCGGGTACCCGCTGGGTCACGGCGGGCTCGGGGCGCTTGCGGCCCTCCGGACGCGGCTCGAACCCCGGGCGGGTGGTCGGCTCGCTCGCTTCCGTTGCCGCGGCGGCTGCCGGAGCAGCGGCTGCGGGCGCGGCGGCTGGCGGCGGCGCCATGGCGGGGGCGGGTACCTCCACCTTGCGCGCGCCCGTCTTCTTTTCGTTCCGCGCGGCTTCGGCGCGGGCTGCTTCGGTCTTGGCCGCTTCGACGCGGGCCGCTTCGGCCTTTGCGGCTTCGGCGCGGGCCGCCTCTTGCTTCGCTGCTTCTTTGGCCGACTCCTGGCGCGCCGACTCTTGCTTGGACGCCTCGGCCGCGGGGGCCGCCGGCTCGCGCGCGGCCTGACCGGAGACGAAGCCCTCGGGCATCTGGGGAGCGGGGACGCCGAAGATCGTCCTCGTCGGGCTGCTGTCACGTGGCACGGCCATCGGGGCCGGCGTGTTGCTGCGGGCCGGGGTCCCGACGGGGCTCTGACCGGCCGCCGGCGTCGGGGCGCGCGTCGCCGCGGGCGCGGCCTGCGCAGCCACGGGTTGGGGCGCCGGCGTCGCCGCCGCGGGCTTGGCGGCCTCGGGCGCGATGCGCGCCTTGGCGATGTCGGCGACGGGCATCCCGAAGATGGTCTTGGTCGCGGTGGCTTGCTGCCGCGCCGCTTGCGCCGACGCTGCCGGCACCGGCACCGGGGTGACCGCCGACTTGTCCGCCTTGGTCCGCTTGGGCGCGGTCGCCGGCATCTGGAACGGCGGGACGATCAGCCGGTAGTTCCCCGACGACCACTGCATCACCTCGGCCAGACGCTCGGGCGCGTCGATGCCGCCCACGGTCACGCCGCTGATCTCGCCGCGGCGGTACTCGACCCGGGCGGTCTCGTTCCCGCGCCAGACCTCGATCGCGCAGGAGATCACATAGTCCTCGCAGTAGCGCATCAGGTGCGCCAGCGCGCGGCCGTCCAGGGTCCCCGTTTCGGGGCCGGGGTTCGTCAGGCTGCCGTCGACGGGGTTGGGGAGGCGCTGCTCGATCCTGAAGCGGGTCGGGTTCAGCGCGCGCAGGCGATCCAGCGCGTCGTCGGTCGACTTGCCACCGAAGATCGATTCGGACACGCCGCCGGCGAGCAGGTGAACCTCGCCGAGGACGTCATCCCCCTTGGGCGCCAGAACCTCGACGCGCGCGGAGACGGCCGGCGCGCTGAGGATGGCGATCACGTCGTCGAGATCGCCGCCCGCCCACTCGTGGGCGGTCTTGGCGGCGGGCGCGGCCCCGTCCCCTGACTGGGGACGCAGCGGTCCACGGCAAATCGGGCAAACGAGCCCGGTCGCGCCTTCTGGCGCGTCGAAGCTGAGCTGGCACGTGGCGCAAACGACCTGCATCGGTTCCCCTATCGGGAAGGCCTGGCGAGTTGATGGTGGTTTTCGAACATATTCGCTCGGTTGTCCATTCTGGAAATCACGATCCGGTGCCGGCAGCCCCGGCGCTGCCGTCGGCGCCCGCCAATCCGGTGAGGTCGGTACCGCCGGCGCCCGCCGCGCCGCCGCCCGCGCCAGCCGCTCCGGACGACCCGCCCGCGGCGGCGCCGCCGCTGCCGGCCGT
>CAZPUH010000303.1:0-2952 GCA_964589215.1 uncultured Myxococcales bacterium
GATCCAGACCAAGTTCCGCGACGAGCTGCGGCCGCGCGCCGGCCTCATGCGCGGGCGCGAGTTCATCATGAAGGACGGCTACTCGTTCCACGTCGACGAGGCCGACACCCAGCGCGAGTACAAGAAGATGTACGACACGTACACGCGCATCTTCACGCGCTGCGGGCTGAAGTTCCGGGCCGTCGAGGCCGACACCGGGAACATCGGCGGCTCGCTCTCGCACGAGTTCCAGGTGCTGACGGAGACGGGCGAGGACTCGCTGGTCGCCTGCGACAGCTGCGACTACGCCGCCAACGTCGAGCAGGCCGTGGCGCGCGCGCCGGAGGGGGCCCCGAACGCGACGGCGTCGGTCGCGAAGGTGGCGACCCCGGGCAAGGCGAGCATCGCGGACGTCTCGGCGTTCCTGAAGGTCGCGCCCGAGAAGATCGTGAAGACGCTGATCTACGTCGCCGACGGTAAGACGGTGGCCGTGCTGGTGCGCGGCGACCGCGCCGTCAACGAGATCAAGCTGCAGAAGGCGCTGGGCGCCGGCATGCTGGCGCTGGCCGGCGACGCCGCCGTCACCGAGGCCACCGGTGCGCCCGTCGGGTTCGCGGGCCCCGTCGGCCTGAAGGTGCCCGTCTACTGCGACCTCGAGGTGGCGGCGATGTCGGACTTCGTGGTGGGCGCCAACGCCGCAGACCTGCATCTCACGGGCGTGAACGTGAACCGCGACTTCACGCCGGCGGCCGTCGGCGACTACCGGACCGCCGCCGCCGGCGACCGCTGCGCGCGCTGCGAGACCGGCCATCTGGTCGCGTACCGCGGGATCGAGGTCGGCCAGGTCTTCTTCCTGGGGACGAAGTACTCGGTGCCCATGGGCGTGACGTTCCTGGACGTCGACGGCAAGGAGAAGCCGGCCCAGATGGGGACCTACGGCATCGGCGTCACGCGCATCGTCGCCTCGGCCATCGAGCAGAACCACGACAAGGACGGCATCATCTGGCCGGTGCCGCTGGCGCCGTTCGAGGTGACGGTGCTGGAGCTGCAGCAGGACGACGACAACGTCATCGCGGCCGCCAAGCGCCTCTACGACGAGCTGACCGCGGCCGGCATCGACGTCCTCTATGACGACCGCGACGAGCGCGCCGGCGTGAAGTTCAAGGACGCCGACCTGATCGGCATCCCGTTCCGCCTGGCCGTCGGAAAGAAGGGGATCGCGGAGGGGACCGTCGAGTTGAAACGCCGCAACGGCACCGAGGTCCGCAAGCTGAAGCTGGACGAGGCGGTCAAGCTCGTGGTGGCCGAAGTGAAGGCGGAGCGGCTCTGATGGGCGCCCTGTCTGCGCGCGAGCGCATCATCGTCGCACTGGACGTGCCGGATCTCGCGGCGCTGACGAAGCTGCTGGATCGCCTGGACGGCCGCCCGGCTTTCTACAAGGTGGGCCTCGAGCTGTTCATCGCCGAGGGCGAGCGCGCCATCGAGCTGGTGCGCTCGCGCGGGGGGCGCGTGTTCCTGGACCTCAAGCTGCACGACATCCCCGAGACCGTGGCGCGGGCGGTCGCCTCCGCGGCCCGCATCGAGGCGGAGCTGCTCACCGTCCACACGTCGGGCGGTTACGAGATGATGTCGCGGGCCGCCGAGGCCAGCCGCGGGCGCGTCAAGCTGCTGGGGGTCACGGTGCTGACCAGCCTGGCCGAGGACGACCTGCGCGCCGAGGGGATCGGCCAGACCATTCCCGAGATGGTCAAGGCCCGCGCCCGCATCGCGGCCCGCGCCGGCCTTTCGGGGCTGGTCTGCTCGCCGCACGAGATCGGGGCCGCGCGCGCCGCCGCGCCTGGGCTGCTGACGGTCGTCCCGGGCATCCGCCCCGGCGGTCCGCGCGCTGCCGACGACCAGAAGCGGGTCGCCACGGCGGGGCAGGCTGCCGCCGACGGAGCCGACTATCTGGTCGTGGGGCGCCCGCTGCGCGACGCCGCCGAGCCCGCCGAGGCCTTCGAAGCGCTGGTTCGCGAGATCGAAGCCGCCGGGTGAGCGAGAGGATCATCTGCGGCACCCGGCCCGTCGACGCGCTGGTGCGGGCGCGCCCGCGCGACGTGAGCGTGGTCTACGTCGCCGACGGGACGCGTTCGCCCGAGCTCGAGAAGGTCGTCCAGACCGCCAAGGAGCGCGGCGTGACCGTGGAGTACCGGCCGCGCCAGCTGGTCGCCGATCTGGCGGGCGACGCCGTTCACCAGGGCGTCGTGGCCATCGCCGGCCAGTTTCGCTACGTCACGGTCAACGACATCTTGAAGGCCGCCACGCAGGCCGGCGAGGCGCCGCTGCTGGTGCTGCTGGACGGGATCACCGACCCGCACAACCTGGGCGCCATCGTGCGCAGCGCCGAGGTGCTGGGCGCGCACGGCGTGGTCATCCCCGCGCACCGCGCCGCGCCCGTGACGGCCGGCGCCGTGAAGGCGTCCGCGGGCGCGACCGAGCGCGTGCGCATCGCCGAGGTCATCAACCTGCTGAAGGCGATCGACGGCCTGCGCGCGGGCGGCGTGCGCGTGCTGGGCGCCGGCGCCGCGAGCGGCGAGCGGCTGGACGGCGTCGACCTGCGCGGCCCCACGGCTCTGGTCGTGGGCGCCGAAGGCAAGGGGATGCGCGAGGCGGTGGCCCGCCGGTGCGACGGCCTCTTCCACATCCCGCAGCGCGGCGTGGTCTCCTCGCTCAACGCGTCGGTCGCCGCGGCCATTGCGCTCTACGAAGCGGCGCGGCAGCGCCTCGCGCAGGGGTAACCCCAACGCGTGAAACGCCGCAGGTGATCTGATATGGTCCGCCGCCCGGAGGTTAACCGCAACATGGCTTCGAGCAGCAACCGCATCCCTGTCGCCGTCGTGGGCGCGACCGGCCTGGCCGGACAACAGTTCCTGGCATCCCTGGCCGAGCACCCGTTCTTCGAGATCCGCAAGCTGGCGGCGTCGAGCCGCTCGG
>CAZPUH010000304.1:0-4572 GCA_964589215.1 uncultured Myxococcales bacterium
GTCCTCGGAGAACGACGCTTCGGGCTTCACCTTGTCGGGCGCAACCTCGAGCTGTTCGATGATGATTTTCTTGACGCGCTCTGCGATGTCGTCAGCCATGTTCCTTTGTTTCCTCTCGATTTGCAGTGGTTCTTGGGGGTAGCGAGCGGCGTACCTTACATGAAAAGGCCGCCGTTGACGCGCAAGACTTGCCCCGTCACGTAGGCGGCGCCAGGGCCCGCCAGGTAGGCGACCGCGGCGGCCACGTCGTCGGGCGCGCCCACGCGTCCCAGCGGGATCGCCTTCAGCAGCTCCTCGCGGCGCGCTGCCGGCAACTCGGTCGCCGTCATGTCGGTGTCGATGTACCCGGGCGAGACGGCGTTCACCGTGATCCCGCGCGACGCGTACTCGCGCGCCAGCGTCTTGGTCAAACCGATCACGCCGGCCTTGGCGGCGACGTACGGCGCCTGCCCCGCCGAGCCGATCTCCGCCGTGATGGACGTGATGTTGATGATGCGCCCGCTGTCGCGCGCCTTCAGCAGCGGCCGCAAGGCCGCGCGCGTGCAGTAGTAGGTGCCGTTCAGGTTCACGTCGATGGCGCGTTTCCAGTCCGCGTCCTTGCCGCCCAGCACCAACCCATTGACGGCGATGCCGGCGTTGTTGACCAGGATGTGCAGCCCACCGTCGGCGGCGATGTCGCGAATGGCCGCGTCGACCTCCGCCGGGACCGACACGTCGAACCGCTTGCTGACGGCGGTGCCGCCGGCGGCCTGGACAGCGGCCACGGCCTCGCCGGCCGCCGCCTCGTTGGCCGCGTAGTTGACGATGACCTTCGCGCCCCGGCTGCCCAGCGCGATCGCGATCGCGCGGCCGATGCCGCGCGACGCGCCGGTGACCAGCGCCACCTTGCCGTCGAGCTCACCTTTTACCTGCTCACCCATGTGAGACCCCCTTTTTCACTGCCTCGATCGCCTCCGGATCGCCAGCCGCCAGGACCTCGATCTCGGGCGCGATCCGCTTCACCAGGCCCGCCAGCACGGAGCCTGCTCCGACCTCCAGCGCGCGGCGAATGCCCAGGCTCGCGAGCCGCTGCACCGACTCTTCCCAGCGCACGGGCGCGGTCACCTGGCGCGTCAGCAAGTCCGCGATGCGCGCCGCGTCCCGATTGGGCGCGGCCTCGACGTTGGTGACGACGGGGACGGCGGGCGTGGCGAGCTCGACGCGCGCCAGCTCGGCCCCCAGCCGCTCGGCGGCCGGCTGCATCAGCGCGCAATGAAACGGCGCGCTCACGGCCAGCGGGACGGCGCGCTTGGCGCCCTTGGCCTTCAGCGCGGCGCACGCGCGGTCGACGGCTGCCTTGTGGCCGGCGATCACCACCTGTCCGCCGCCGTTCAGATTGGCCGGGCTCACCACCTCGCCGGCCGCGACCTCGCGACAGACCGCAGCGACCTCGTCGGCCGGCAGCCCCAGGATGGCGGCCATCGCGCCCGCGCCCGGCGCGACCGCCTCCTGCATGAATTTCCCGCGCAGGTGCACCAACCGCACCGCGTCCGAAAATCGCAGCGCGCCGGCGGCGACCAGCGCGCTGTACTCGCCCAGCGAGTGACCGGCCACGACGCTCGGCTGCAGCCCGGTCCGGGCGCGCAGCACGCGCAACGCCGCCACGCTGACGGTCAAGATGGCGGGCTGGGCGTTGGCCGTGAGGGTCAGCTGCTCCTCGGGCCCCGCGAAGCAGAGCTGGCTCAGCGAGTACCCCAGCGCCGCGTCCGCCTCGGCGAACACCGCGCGCGCGTCCGCGTCGGCGTCGTGCAGGGCGCGGCCCATGCCGACCTTCTGTGAGCCCTGCCCCGGGAACAAGAAGGCCAGGCTGCCGCCGCTCTCGTTGATATTCGTTTCCGTGGCCATGCCGGTCACCACCTCGCGATCGCGGAGGCCCAGGCGAGACCTCCGCCGAGCGCCGCGAACAGCAGCAGGTCGCCCGTCTTGACCTTCCCCTGCTCCACCGCCTCGTCCAGCGCGATCGGAACCGACGCGGACGACGTGTTGCCGTAGCGGTCGACGTTGGTGAAGAAGCGCGACATCGGAATGCCGACCCGCTCCGACACACCCTCCAGGATGCGCAAGTTCGCCTGGTGCGCGATCACCCAGTTCACGTCGCCGGGTACGAGGCCATTCACGTCCAGCGCCGTGCGCGCGCCGGCCGCCATGTTCCGAACCGCGTGCTTGTAGACCTCGCGCCCGTTCATCTGGACGTACTGCCGCTTGGCCGCCAGCGCTTCCGGCGTCACCGGTTCGCGGCTGCCGCCCACCGGCTGCCACAGGATCTCGGCCTGCGACCCGTCGGCGAAGAGGTGGGTCGACAGCAGACCCGACGGACCATCGGAGGCAGCCAGCAGGACGGCGCCCGCCGCGTCCCCGAAAAGAACGCACGTCGCGCGGTCGGTCCAGTCGACGATTCGCGACAGGACCTCGACGCCGATGACCAGCACGCGCTTGAACTGGCCGGTGCGGATGAAGGCGTCGGCGATCGAGACGCCATACAGGAACCCGGCGCACGCGGCGGACAGATCGAACGCGCACCCGCCCGAGGCGGCGCCCAGCTTCTTCTGGACGAAGGTCGCCGTGGCCGGGAACGGGCAGTCGCCGGTGACCGTCCCGACGATGATGCAGTCGACGGTCGCCGGATCGACGCCGGCCTTCAGGCAGGCCGCGCGCCCGGCGTCCGTCGCCAGGTCGCTGGCCGCGCGCGACTCCTCGAGGATGTGCCGCTGGCGGATCCCGGTCCGTTCGGTGATCCAGGCGTCCGAGGTGTCGACCATCTTCGACAGGTCTTCGTTGGTCAGCACCCGGTCGGGCACGGCCCGGCCCGTGCCGATGATGCGGCTGCGGATCACGACGCAGCTCCCGCCCCGGCCGCGGGCGGCGGCACGGCGGCCGCTTCCCACAGGGCGGCGTGCTGCGCCACGGCGGCGGACAGCTCTTTGCCCAGGCCCAGCTGCGCGAATCGGTCCGCCACGTAAACGGCGTTCTGCAGCGCGATGGCGCTGGACCCGCCGTGGCAGATCAAGGCCACGCCGTCCACGCCCAGCAACGGCGCGCCGCCGTGCTCCGCGTAGTCGATCCGCTTGCGCAGCCGGCGCAGCGCGCTTCGCATCAAGGCCGCGCCGACGCGCGCCAGCGGGCCCGAGCGCGCGACCTCTTCGCGCACCATGCCCAGCATCGTCTCGGCGGCGCCCTCGACCCCCTTCAGCACGACGTTGCCGGTGAAGCCGTCCGTCACCACCACGTCGGTCTTCCCCTCGAAGATGTCCCGCCCCTCGATGTAACCGACGTAGCTGAACGCGGCCTCGGGCATGACCTCGACGCGGGACAGGATCTGGTGGGTTTCGCGAGTCAACGCCGTCCCCTTGTGCTCTTCCGAACCGTTCGACAGCAGGCCGACCTTGGGCCGCGATTTCCCGTGCAGCAGGCGCGCGTAGACCGAGCCGAGCACCCCGAACTGCGCCAGCACCGCCGGCTTGGGGTCGACGTTGGCGCCTACGTCCAGCAGCGCGCACTCGCCCGTGCGCGTCGGGAAGGTCGTCACGATGGCGGGCCGCTCGACGCCGGGCAGGCGTCCCAGCACGAAAAGGCCGCACGCCATCATGGCGCCCGAGTTGCCAGCCGACACCACGGCGTCCGCCTCGCCCGACTTCACGAGGTCGAAGCAGATCCGCATCGACGACTTCTTCTTTTGCTTCACCGCCATGGACGGCGGGTCGTGCATCGTGATCACGTCCGGCGCGTGCCGGACGACGATCGAGGTCTTCTCGGCCCCCAGCGCCTTCAGCTCCGCGCGCAGCCGCGGCTCGTCACCGACCAGCAGGACTTCGATGCCGCGCGCGCGCACGGCAGCGACCACGCCCTCCACCTCGACTCGAGGGGCGGCGTCGGAGCCCATGGCATCGACGGCGATTCGCGGCATTTACGAGGCTGGGACGGGGGGGTGCCGCCTAAGCCTGCTCTTCTTCCTTGGGCGCGATGACCAGACGGTCGCGGTAATAGCCGCAGCCGGCGCACATCCGGTGCGACCGCTTGGGCTCACCGCAACGCGGGCACGGGACGAAGCTGGGGACGCTCTTCTTCATCACCTGCGCGCGGCGGATCGCGGAGCGCGACTTGGACTGCCTTCTCTTCGGAACGGCCATGGATCGATGCCTTTCTTTCTTTTAGGAGTTCGAGAGTTTGAGCTTGGCCAGCGCCGCGAACGGCGCGGTGGCGGCGGGTTGGGACTTGCAGGTGCAGGCGGACAGGTTGCGATTGTGGCCGCAGACGTCGCAGAGCCCCTTGCAGGACTCCTGGCAGAGCGGGTTGATGGGCACCGCCAGCAGCAGCTCGTCGCGGATCTCGTCGGCGACGTCGATCTCGCCGCCCTTGAAGAGGATGACGTCGGGGTCTTCGTCCTCCTCCTCCGTGTCGTCGGACTCCGAGGAAACGAAGGTCACGGCGACCGGCACGTCGATCGCCACCCGCGCCGGCTCGAGGCACCGCGCGCAGACGCTTTCGACCTCGCCGCGCAGGTGGGCGCGCAACAGGTAGTCGTCGCCGGTTTTC
>CAZPUH010000305.1:0-1674 GCA_964589215.1 uncultured Myxococcales bacterium
GCCGGCGCCGCCGCTGGTGCCGCCGGTCGCGTGCGCGCCGCCGGACCCAGGGGAGCCGCCCGCGCCGGTTGCCGACCCGCCGCTGCCGGTGGTCGTGGTCGTGCCGCCGGTGCCGGGGGCCGCGCCGCCGGATCCCGGGGAGCCGCCCGTGGCGCTCGAACCGCCGGCCGCGGTCGAGCCGCCCGAGCCAGCCGCCGTACCGCCCGTTCCGGAGCCGCTGGAGCCGCCGGAGGCCCCGCCACCGCCGGAGCTCGAGGAGCAGGCGGCGAGCGCCAGCCCGCAGGCGGCGGTCAACGTCAGGGCGAAGAACGAACGGAGACGGGTGAAGCGGGACGTGACCTTCATCAAGAGCTCCAGGCTAGAGGATGCGGAAAGGATTCATCTTACCCGAGCGGGTTCGGGCAAGAAACCGCCTTTGCGGTGCGCGGTCGGCCGCTCAGCGCGCGCCGGCGGCGAAGGCGAACGCCTCGCGCGCGAGGCGCGACCATTGTCGCGCCGCACCTGGGTCGACCTCCAGCCATTCCTTCATGAGGCGGCCGTCGCGACGCGGATCGAACCGGACACCGGCGCCGGCCGCGACCAGCGCGTCGACGCGCGGCCTGGGCAGCTTGGCGACGAACTGGCCCCGGACCAGCATCGCGAAGATCTTGCCGCCCCGCTTGAGGACGACGCCGCCGCGTCCCCACCCGGGACCGACCGTGATGCCGGCCGTGCCGGCGAAGGCGCGCACCACCGCTTGAAACGGGCGGGGGATCTCGAGCGCGCCGTCGGCTGGAGTCTTCGTGGATTTGGCGCTCGGTTTCGCCGCCGTGTTGTCCGCCGTCCGGGTCGTTGTCCTGGACGGCGCGGCGCGCGCCTTGCGGGCGACGTTCTTGGCTGGCGACACGACGTCAGGTCTTCGCGCGGGCTGCGGCCGTCTTCAACCAGCCGCGCACCGCCGCCCGCGGCAGCTCGTCGACGGAGCGGAGCTTCAGGTGCTTGCCGGTCTTGCCGTCGCCCTGCAGGAGGTTGTCGGGGTCGGCGTAGGTGCCGGGCGGTCCGGGCAGAATCAGGTTCACGTGGGACTTGAAGGCGGCCAGCGCGCACATCATCTCGCCGTCTCGTGTGAAGAACGGCATCCCCCACTTCAACGCCGCCGCCGCGTCCGGCGCGGCGGCGAGGATCATCGCGCGCAGCTCGTCGACGATGGCGCGCAACAGGGGCGGCTGCTTGGCGAAGAACCCGTCGACGGGCGCTCCGTAGTCCTCGCGCCGGGCCGCCGTTCGCCCGGCGGGCGGCCGCTTCGGCGCAGCAGACTTCGTCGGCATCCGCCGACGCTACGACGACCTCACACGACGTGCAATCATGGGCTTGACGGCGCGCCTCCGATGCGGCAAGGTTCCCCCGCTTTCGCAGCGTGATGCGGGGTGGAGCAGCCTGGTAGCTCGTCGGGCTCATAACCCGAAGGTCGCGTGTTCAAATCACGCCCCCGCTACAATTTCAGAGCAGACTGTAACGTCGAGGGCACCGGTCGTTTTGTAGCCGGTGCCCTCCGGGACCATCCGGAGCGGCGCGCGCGACTTGCGAACTGCCCTCGCCGCGGGCTCACACGCGGAGCGCCTGAGCGTACTCGTGGAGAGTCGGCTCGCGTCGGAGCCGCTTGACCACGCGGCGGGTCACGCGCTTGAGACGGCC
>CAZPUH010000306.1:0-6426 GCA_964589215.1 uncultured Myxococcales bacterium
GGGGGGGGGGGTGTTGGGGGGCCCGGCGGGGGCGCGCGGGGGGGCCGGCGGGGGGGGGGGGGGCGGGGGGGGGGCACGGGTTAGTAGACGGCGAGGCCGGCGGTCAGGAGGGCGGCGGGGGTCCAGGTGTCATCCAGCTTGGCGAGGCTGCCGGCGGCGCGGAGGGTCAGGGCCATGCGCGAAGTGACGTCCAGCTCGGACAGGATGCCGCCGCCCACCGACGGGCCGGTCATGGCGACCAGGGAGTCGTTGGCGATGCGTTCGCTCAGGGCCATGCCGCCGTTGGCGAAGATCCCCAGGTGGAACCGGCCTGCTTGCAGCGGGAAGGTCTGAAGCTCCAGGGCCAGCGCGTGGCGGGGAATGAGGCCGCTGCCGCCTCCGGCGCTGGCGCCCGCCAGGCCCAGCGAGGCGAGCAGGCCGATCCGGCGCGTGAAGAAGACGCCTGCCTGCACGTTCATCGCGGGGCCGACCGACGCCGTTCCGGCCGCGTTGAAGGCGATGGTGCCGGTGTCGAGCTTGAACACGCCGCCCCGGCGATCCAGCGGGGCGCGGTCGAGGCGCTGGATGCCGTAGCCCTCGTCGTCCATCACCTTGGCCTCGACGGTCGCGGCCACCCAGTCGGGCGTGAGGTCCGCCATCGGGACGGTCGCCTGGCGGCCATCCGCTGCGCGCAGGTGCACCGGCTGCGCCGGCGAGATGGCGGCGAATCCGTCGAAGCGCACGCCCTCGCTGGAGACCAGGCCGACCGCCACGACCACCGCGATCACGGCGACCAGCACGACCAGGGCCGCGTCGCCGTTGCCGCCGCCGCCTCCCCCCCCGCCGCCGTGTCCGGCGGAGACGCCATGACCACTGCCCCCGTGAAACGAGGGGCCGCCCGACACGTGCGCCCGCGAGCCGCCCGCGCTCGACGAGCCGTCGCCGGAACCGCCGCCGGATAGATTGATCTGCACGTCGACGCGCTCGGCGGGGTCCTGGGCGAGCTCGCCGTCGCCCGGCGGCACGGCCGGCACGGTCATCGGCACGGGATCCCCGCGCCGGTCGCCGAGCTCCTGCACGACCCGCACGCGCGCCCCGCGTTGCTGCGGCGGCGTGGCCGCCAGACGGGCCAGCTCCTGGTGCGGAATCACGTACTCGTTCGAGGTGCAGCCGACGGCCAGCGGCAGAAAGGCCACGAGCGTGACGAGAGACGTCGCCGCACTGCGCCCCAGCCGCCCCGTCGCGCGTATCGCCGGTCTGGTCATCGCGGACCACGTGTTTCAGGTTGCGTGCCACCGGCAGGCGCGGCTGGTTTCGCCGGTTTGCGCCGCGGCACCGGCCGCTGTGGCGAAACGACAACGGATGAAGCGGCCGCACGCTCGACAAACCGGCCCGCCGGCCAAAGGTTTGACGGCATGGCAGCCAGGCGCCTCCCGCGGCCCGATCGCGCGGCGATCGCGGCCGAGCTGCGCGAGATCGCCGCCCGGCTGCGGCTGTCCGGCGACAACCCGTTCCGGGCGCGCGCCTACGCGGCGGGCGCCGAGGCCGTCGAGAGCCTCTCCGACGCGCAGCTGGCCCGGCGCCTGGCCGCGGGAACGCTGACGGCGGTGCCCGGGATCGGGCAGGCGCTGGCGGGGGTCATCGCCGAGATCGCGACCTCCGGCGAGTCGCGCGTGGCCGCCCGCCTTCGCGCGGAGGCGCCGGCCGCCGTCCTGGAGCTGAGTCAGATCCGCGGGATCTCGCCGGAGCGCGCCCGCCGCCTGCACGAGGCGCTGGGCGTCGGCGGCATCGACGAGCTGGAGGCCGCGGCGCGCGACGGCCGGGTGCGCGAGGTGAAGGGGTTCGGCCCCAAGACCGAGAGGTCGATCCTGTCGGCCATCGACGACTACCGCCGCCGCACCGACGCGATCCGCCTGGTCGACGCGCGCGACCTGGCCGCGGCGCTGGCGGCGTTCGTCGGACGCCAGCCGGGCGTGATCGCCGCCGACGTGGCCGGCCCGGTGCGCCGCTGGCAAGAGGCTGTCGACGAGCTCGCGGTGGTCGGCGTCGTCGGAGACACCGACGAGGTCCCCGGTGTGCTCGACCGCGTGGCACACTTTCCGCCGCTGGCCCGCGTCGAGTCACGCGCGCCCGACCAGCTCGCCGGCCGGCTGTCGGACGGCGTACGCATCCGCGTCCGAGTCGTGCCCGAATCGCGCCGCGGCGTCGCCCTGATCGAGGAGACCGGCCCCGCGGCGCACGTCGCGAACCTGCGCGAACGCGCGCGCGAACGCGGCATCGACTGGCAGCGGATGCCGGCCACCGGCGAGGCTGCCGTCTACCGCGCGCTGGACCTGCCGGAGGTCCCGCCCGAGGCGCGCGACGCGCCCGAACCGCTGGCGCTGGACAGCCTGGTCACGCTGGCCGACATCCGCGGCGTCGTGCATTGCCACACCGACCAGTCTGACGGCCGGCACACGCTGGAGCAGATGGCGCGCGCCGCCGACGCGCGCGGGTTCCGCTACCTGACCGTGACCGACCACTCCCCGACGGCCTCCTACGCCGGGGGCCTCACGGTCGATCGGCTGCGGCGGCAATGGGACGAGATCGCGCGCGTCCAGGAGAAGGTGCGCGTGCGCCTGCTGCGCGGAACCGAGTCCGACATCCTGGCCGACGGCGCGCTCGACTATCCCGACGACGTGCTCGAGCAGCTGGACGTCATCATCGCCAGCATCCACGGCCGCTATCACATGAACGCGCCGGCGATGACGGCGCGCCTGCTGACGGCCATGCGCCTGCCCGTGTTCAAGATCTGGGGGCACCCGCTGGGGCAGCTGGTGCTGCGCCGCCCGCCGATCGCGTGCGACCTAGAGTCCGTTCTGGACGCGCTGGCCGGCGCGCGCGGCGCCATCGAGATCAGCGGCGACCCGTACCGTCTGGATCTACCGCCGGCCTGGATCCCGTCGGCGCGGCAGCGCGGCCTGGCGTTCGTGATCTCCGTCGACGCCCACGCGATCGCCGATCTGGACAACCTGGAATATGGCGTCGCGATGGCCCGGCGCGGCGGCGTGCAGCGCGGCGAGGTGCTGAACGCGCTCCCCTTTGAGGCCTTCCGCGCCGCCGTCCACCCCTGACCGTGGCCGCAGAGTGGATGTACATTCACCGCACCTTGCCGATCAAGACGAGAACCGGGGTGATGTTCGGGGTGGCGGCGCTGGCCGCCGCGGGTCTGTCGTGCGCGCAGCTGGGGCTACCCTTGCCGGGCGGTCTTCCCGCGAACATCCAGCCACCGGCGCTCACGTTCCAGGGGGTCACGCTGGCGGGCGCCCCGGCCGCCCCGCAGCTGGCGGCCTACTACTGCCCGGACGTCGTCTCGGCGCCGATGGGCAGCGCCGGCATGATCTGCCAGGGGCTGTTCGGCGCGCGCCCCGCCCCGGCCGCGATGGCGGTGGACTTCGACGTCCACTTCAAGGTCGCGAACCCGAACCAGATCCCGCTGCCGCTCAGCAGCCTGCTGGCGGCGGTCACCGTGTTCCCGGCAGCGTCGAACCAGCGCCTGGGCGCCGCGTGCGTGACCTTCTGTGCGCCCGACAACCCCGCCTGCGCCGCCGGCCCCGACCCCAACGCCTGCCAGGCGTCCGCGCGCGACATCCACTCGCTGTCGGACTACGCGGCGGCCGCTGCCCCGCTGCTGCTGGTCGCCGGTCTGTCGGGCTCGGCCAGTCAGGTACCGTCTCTGCTGGCCCCCAAGGTGGCGGCCGGCGGCGACCTCGACGTGGTCGCGCGCATGTCGCTGCAGCCGTCGGAGCTGCTGGCCGTTATGCGCCAGCTGGCGCAGCAGTCCGTCGACGAGCTGAAGCGCGGCCACGCGCCGACGTTCGTCATCCCCTACCGGCTGGAGGGCACCGTCTGGTTCGACGCCGGGGGCGCCGGACGGATCGCCGTCCCCTGGGGCCCGACGGAGGGGACGTTCACGCTCCCCGTTCAGGGGCTCGTGCCGCCCGCCTGACGGCGCCGGCCTTCGCGCCGATTCAGAAGCCCGCGCCCAGGTGCAGCACGGGCCAGAGGCTGGACGCGTCGTCGGTCCAGGCCTTCGCCGCAGCCGGCAGCGAGCGCCAGCCGAGGCGCGCGCGCAGCGGAGCGAGGTCGACCGCCGAGCGGGCGAGCACGGCCCAGATCGATCCGGACTTCCCCTCGCTCCCCTGCTCCGGGGTCACGTCGGCGCTGCGTTCGAGGCCCGTCAGTCCGGCGGCGCTGGCGGCGGCGCCTACCACGCTGTCCAGCACCAGATAGCGGTTCGAAAGATGGATCGCCAGCAAGCCGCCCGGCGCCAGCTTGCGCGCGTCCAGGGCCAGCGCCTCGCGCGTCAGCAGGTGAACCGGGATGGCGTCGGAGCTGAACGCGTCCAGCACGATGAGCCCGAAGCGACCGTCCGGCTGCGCGGCCAGCGAGAGCCGTCCGTCGCCCAGCACCACGTCGACGGCGCCGTCGAGGCGGGCGCGCGCGTCGCGCAGGTACGTGAACGGTCCGCTGTCTCCCGCCAGCTGGACGACGGCGGGATCGATCTCGAAGAACGTCCAGCGCGATCCCGGCGCGGCGTAGGCGGCCAGCGCGCCGGCGCCCAGGCCCACAACGGCCACGTCGCGCAGCTGAGGGCGGCCGGCCCACGCCGACATCACGTCGCCGATCGGGCTCGCGCGATGGTAGTAGGTCAGCGGTTCGCGCGAACGGCCGGCGGCGGTGTCCTGCGCGCCGTGCAGCGTGTTTCCGCTGGCGAGCTTCAGGATCGCCCCCTCGCGGGTCACGCGATGGACCGCGTAGAAGCTGCGCCGCGACGTCACCACCGGGTCGGACCCGACGCCGTAGAGCGCGCCGCAGCCGATGATCGCGGCGACGCCCAGCCCGAATCGCAGGGGGCGAAACCGGAACGCGTACACCGCCGCGCCCGCCGCCGCCAGTACGACGCCCAGGCCGAGCAGCTGCGCACGCGGTCCGGCCCAGATCCGCTGCAGGGCCGCGAAGGACACCAGCAGGGCCGCCGCCACCGCCGCCGGGAGCGCGAGATCGAGACGGCGCGACCACGCCTGGCGCGGCGGCTCAATCGCGGGCCGCAACAGAACGGCCGCGATCAGGCCCAGCGGGTATTCGGCGAGCGAGTGAAACAGGGCGGGCGCCAGGAACACGTTGAACAGCGCGCCCGCCGCGCCGCCGACCGCGATGCAGACGTAGAACGTCGCCGCGTGCGCGGGCGGCGGGCGGCTGTCCGCCAGGCGGCGGTGGCAGACGAGCGCGCTCACGAAGAACAGCGCCGCGTGCACCGGAATCAGCAGCTGCGCGCTGCCGTGCCGGGTGACCGCCATCTCGGCCGCGACGGGCACGGCCAGCAGCGCCTGGATCCAGAGCAGCCGCGCCATGCCGACGCGGGCCCTCCCGCCGAACGCGAACACGAAGGTCAGCAGATAGAGCCCGAGCGGCATCACCCAGAGCAGCGGCAACGCGACCAGGTCGGTCGTCATGTACGACGTGACGGCCAGCAAGAGGCTGGAGGGGACCGCGGCCAGCAGCCCCCACCAGGCGCGCCGCCGCCACCCCGGCGCGGGTGACGCCGGCGCAGGCTGTGACGGCCAGGAAGACGCCTGGCGCGCGCGCGACGACCACGCGCAGGCGGCCAGGAGCGCAACGTCGAGGGCGTAGCCCCACGTCCACAGACGCCGCTGGAGAGCCAGCCCGGTCCACGGTTCGAGGATGACGGGGTACGCGAGCAGCGCCGCGAGGCTGCCCGCGTTGCTGGCGGCGTAGAGCAGGTAAGGCTCGCGCTGCTCCTGTCGCGGCGACGCGAACCAGCTCTGGATGAGGGGCGCGGTCGCGGCCAGCAGCACGAACGGCGGGCCGGCGGTGCGCGCCAGCTGGCCGAAGAGCCACACCGCCTGATGCCGCGCCGGCGCGCTCCAGTCGAGAGGACCGCGCAGCGGGAACGCAACCCCCGCGACGGCGAGCAGCCCCAGGTGAACGGCGGCGCGCCAGCGGCCGGGACGCGCCAGCAGCTGCCCGTACAGATAGCCCCCGACCAGGGCGACCTGGAAGAACGCCGCCGCCGTGGTCCAGACCACCGCGCCGCCGCCCAGGACCGGCAGCAGCCCCTTGGCGACGACCGGCTCCAGCAGGAACAGCAGCGCCGCCGAAACGAACGCGCCCGCCGCGAACAGCCGGAGCTGCCCCATCGACCGCATTTTCGCCGGCAACCGGCCGGACGCAAACCGGACGGAAAAGATCCGATGACGGGCGCCGCCGGCAGGCACGAACGACGCGGTCACGAACCAAGGAGCGAGCATGCGGGGATCCGTCTCGAGGGTGGCGATTGTCTTTGGTGCGCTGGCGCTCGGCACGATCGGTTGCGGGGGCGACGGCGGCGGCGGTGGGACCGGCGGTGGCGGCGGCGCGAGCGTGACCGGCACCGGCGGCGCGGCC
>CAZPUH010000307.1:0-8045 GCA_964589215.1 uncultured Myxococcales bacterium
CAGCCCGGGAGCGGCGCCACGCGCCGAATCGTCAGAACCGCATGCCGCGCTTGGCGCGGTAGAGAAACCACTTCCAGGTCAGGTAGCCGGCGCCCGCGGCGGCCGGCAGGATGAAGAAGGTCCCCGCGCCGGCGACGCCCAGAAGGACGGTGCCGCCCCAGGCCGCGGCCGCGAAGGCGCCCTTCTTCTTGGCTTCGGACTTGTCGCGTTCGATCAGGCTCTCCATGCGCGGGTCCTCCCAGCCCTCTAAGATGGCACTGGACGCGCCGCCGCGCCATGCGCCCCCGCGGCGCAGCGCCTAATTCAGCAGTTGCGGGGGGCTGAGCGCGAACGGCGCGATCTGCGCGTCGAAGCGGTCGCCATCGGTGGTGACCATCTGGTAGGTGCCGCGCATCGATCCCGACGGCGTCGCGATCACGCACCAGCTCGTGTACTCGAACTCTTCGCCCGGGCGCAGCACCGGCTGCGCGCCCACGACCCCTTCGCCCCGCACCTCCTGGATCGTCCCGAAGGCGTCCGAGATGATCCAGTGCCGGCTTTTCAGCTGGGTCGTGACCGTCCCCTGATTCGCGATGTTGACGGTGTAGGCAAACGCATACTGCTTCGCGGACACGGAAGACCGGTCCGCCATGTACTCGGTGCGAACCGTGACCAGAATTCCTCGTGTCAGCGCGGACGACATTGCCGGTCAACCGTGCCAAAATCGCGGGGCGCATTCAAGCCGAGGCCGTCGGAGGTGCCCATGCTGCTCAGCCAAAAACATTGTGTCCCGTGTCGTGAAGGCACTCCCTCGCTGGACGACGCGACGATCCGCCTGCTCCTCGGCGACGTCGCCGGCTGGTCGGTGGACGCCACCCCGGGTCAGCCGCCCCGCATCACCAAGCGCTACGAGTTCGCCGACTTCCTGGCCGCCATGGCGTTCGTCGACAAGATGGCCGCCCTGGCCGAGTCGGAAGGGCACCACCCCGATTTTTGCGTGCACTACAGCCGCGTCGACGTCTCGCTGTCGACGCACGCCGCGCGCGGCCTGACCGAGAACGACTTCATCCTGGCTTCCAAGCTGGACGCGGCCCTTCCCGGGGCGACGGGAAGCCGGGCATGAGCCTCACGGTCGCCATCACGGGTGCCACCGGGCTCATCGGGACGGCCGTGGCCGCCTCCTGCGCGCGCGACGGGATGCGAGTCGCCGCGCTCGTGCGCAACACGGCCCGCGCGGCGGATCGCCTGGCAGGCGCGACGCTGCATGCCTGGGACGCCACCAGCGGCTTGCCGCCTGAGGCGGCGCTGGCGGGCGCCGACGCCGTCGTGAACCTGGTCGGGGAGCCGATCGCCGAGGGGCGCTGGACCGACGCCCGCAAGAAGCAGCTGCGCGACAGCCGCGTCGTCGCCACGCGCGCGCTGGTCGACGGCCTGCGGGGCCTGGCCACCCGCCCGCGGGTGCTCATCTCGGCGTCCGGGACCGGCTACTACGGCGACCGCGGCGACGAGATCCTGACGGAGACGTCGCCCCCCGGAACCGGCTTCATCGCCGAGCTGGCGCGCGACTGGGAAGCCGAGGCCCTGAAGGCCGAGGAGCTAGGCGTCCGCGTGGTCATCCTCCGCAACGGCGTCGTCCTGGCGCGCGAGGGGGGCATCTTGAAGAAGCTCCTGCCGCCGTTTCGCCTGGGGCTGGGCGGCAAGATCGGCAGCGGCGCGCAGTGGATGCCCTGGATCCACCTCGAAGACGAGATCGGGCTCATTCGCCACGCCATCGCGCACGAGTCGGTGCGCGGCGCGCTGAACATCGTGGCGCCCGAGCCGGCCACCAACGCCGAGTTCGTGCGGGCGATGGGCGAGGCGCTGGGGCGGCCTACCGCCTTCACGGCCCCGGCGTTCGCCCTGCGGCTCGCCTTCGGGACGATGACGGACGAGGTGCTGCTGGCCAGCCAGCGGGTCATGCCCGTCCGGACGCTCGAGACCGGCTACACGTTTCGACACCCGTTGTTGCGCGAGGCGCTGACCCAGCTTCTGGCGCGGCGGACCCGCCCCGAGGCGGCGGAGGCGGCCAGCTCGACGTAAAAGAAGGAGGCGGTGGTGGCGGCAGCAGGGCAGGACGGCATCGGTCGACCGGACGGTCAGGGTGACCGGCCGAAGCACCAGCTGCTGGCGGAGGCAAAGGGGGAAGGGCCCGTCCGACGCCGCGTCGCGCTGGCCCTGGCGGCGGCCGCGCTGGCGCCGCTGGTCCTGGCGATCGTCCTGGCCGCGATCTTCCTGGCCGGCCCGGCCGGGCAGGCGCCGGAGCTGCGCCAGGCGCTGCAGCGCTGGCTGCTGGTGTCGGCGGTCGGCGGCGGGGCGCTGGCGACGGCCCTGGGCGCGCTGGCCGCCCGCGAGATGCTGGCGCCGCTGCGACGGCTGGCGGCGGCGGCGACGCAGTCGTCCGCGGATCTGGAGGCGCGGGTCGCCGCGCGCACGCGCGATCTCGAGGAGGCTCACTCGGAGCTGGAGGCGAAGTCCCGACGCGGTGAGGAGGCCGATCGCCTGAAGAGCGCGTTCATCGCGAACATGAGCCACGAGATCCGGACGCCGCTCAACTCGGTGCTGGCGCTGTCGCAGCTGCTGCGCGACGGGGTGGCCGGCCCGCTGACCGTCGACCAGCGCCGCTACCTGGAGGTGATCGAACGGAACGGGCAGGGGCTGCTGCACCTCATCAACGACATCCTGGACCTGTCGCGCATCGAGGCAGGTCACATGGAGATCGACGCCCAGGACCTGGACCCGGGGCCGGAGATCGCGGCGGTCGTCGACGCGCTGACGCCGCTGGCCTCGGCGAAGGGGCTGGACCTGGTCAACGTGCTGCCGGCCGATCTGCCGCACGTGCGCGCGGACGCCGATCGCTTCCGGCAGATCCTGACCAACCTGGTCGGCAACGCCGTGAAGTTCACCGAATCGGGGCAGGTGCGGCTGGGCGGCGAAGCACAGGGCGACACCGTCACGCTGCACGTCACCGACACCGGCGTGGGCATCCCCGACGCGTACCGGGACAAGATCTTCCACGAGTTCTTCCAGGTCGACCAGACCCTGGTCCGCCGCCAGGGCGGAACGGGGCTGGGACTCGCCATCGCGCGCCGCCTGGCGCGCATCATGGGGGGCGAGATCTCTGTCGAGAGCGTGGTGGGCCGGGGGTCGCGGTTCTCGCTGCGGCTGCCGCGCGCCACCGGCGGCCTGGCCCAGGCGGCGCCGCCGGTCCTGACGCCGGCGGCCGGGGCCGGCCCGATCGCGCCGGCCAGCGTGCTGGTCGTCGAGGACAACGAGGACAACCTGTTCACGCTGCGGCAGGTCCTGGCCCGGCTGCCGCTGGATCTGTCGTTCGCGAACAGCGGGCGCGAGGCGATCGAGGCGTGCCGCCGTCAGATGCCTGACCTGGTCATCATGGATGTGCAGATGCCCGGCATGACCGGCCTGCAGGCCACCGGGGCCATCCGCGGGCTTCCGGGCGGGCGCGAGGTCCCGATCCTGGCGCTGACGGCCCAGGCCATGAAGGGCGATCGCGAGCGGATCCTGGCGGCCGGGTGCGACGACTACGTCGCCAAACCGTTTCAGCCGAAAGAGTTGACCGAGGCCATCGTGCGGCTCTTGCGTCGGGGCGCGCCCGGTGAGACGATCGGGCCGCGCGCGGTGCCCCCCGCCGGGCCGCCATCCGACTCACCGACACGCCATGGCGCGCATAATCCTCGTCGATGATCCGCCGGGCGCCGCGCGCGCGGCGAGCGAAGCGCTGGCGCCGCGTGGCGGGGCCGGCGTGAAGGTCGCGTTCGCGCCGACGGTGATCGCGGCCGCCGCCTCGGGGCAAGACTTCGTCGTGGTGCGGGCCGATCGGCTCACCGCGGCGCTGGGCGGCGGCGGTGACGCCGCGCGCGACGCCGTCCTGCGCGAGACGTTCCAGGCCTTCGAGGACGGCGTCTGCCTGGTCGGGCCGGGCGGCAGCCTGCAGATCGCCAACGCGGCCGGCGAGCGGCTCTACAACGGCCGCCTGCGCGCGGAGCTGGAGGCGGCGGTGCAGGAGGCCCTGGCCAGCGCGTCGACCGCGGACCGCAGCCTCTCGGTCGACGGTCAGGTCTTCGCCGTGCACGCCTACCCGCTGCCGGGACGCGGCGTCCTGCTGTACGTGCGTGACGCGACCGACGAGCGCGAACGCGAGATCGGCCGCCTGGAGGCCGAGAAGCTGGCGTCGATCGGCTTGCTGGCCGCCGGCGTCGCTCACGAGATCAACAACCCGGCGGCCTTCGTGCTGGCGAACATCGAAGCGCTGGCGGGGCAGCTGCGCCTCATCGAAGAACGGCTGCGCGAGCCGGCGGATCCCGCCGCTGCCCGGCGGGGCCTCTCGGACCTGCTGTTCGAGGCCAACATGATCCTTCAGGAGTCCAAGGAGGGGATGGCGCGCATCCACCGGATCGTGCGCGACCTGGGCTCGTTCTCGCACGTCGACGAAGAGGCCAACGCGCCCGTCAACGTGAACCTGGCGATCGAGTCGGCGCTGGGCATGCTGCGCAACGAGCTGAAGTACCGGGCGCGCGTCGAGCGCGAGCTGAAGGCTTCGCGCAGCGTGCGCGCCAGCGGCGCCCGTCTGGGTCAGGTGTTCCTGAACCTGATTCTGAACGCCGCTCAGGCGCTGGACGAGACGCAGACCAAGCGGAACCTGGTGCGGGTGCGCAGCTACGACGAGGGGGCCGACGTGCTCGTCGAGGTGAGCGACAACGGGCCTGGGATCCCCGACGAGATCCTGCCGCGCATCTTCGAGTCGTTCTTCACCACCAAGCCGCGCGGCATGGGCACGGGGCTGGGGCTGCCCATCTCCCTGGGGATCGTGCGGTCGCTGGGGGGCGAGATTCTGGTCGACACGCGCAAGGGGGAGGGGGCCACGTTTCGCGTGCGCCTGCCGGCCGCCGACGAGGGGAGCGTGCCCACCGCGGCCCCGTCGCCGGCCTCGGCGCCGACCGCCGGCTACCCGCGCCGGCGCGTGCTGGCCGTCGACGACGAGGCGCTGCTGCTGAAGGCCTATCGGCGCATGGTCGGGGACGCGCACGAGCTGACGACCGCCCTCGGCGGCCACGAGGCGCTGCGCCTGCTCGAGCGCGACGCCGGGTTCGACGTCATCCTGTGCGACCTGCAGATGCCGGAGATGTCGGGGATGGAGCTGCACGCGGCGGTCCGGTCGCGCATCCCCGCGCTCAGCGACCGGTTCGTGTTCGTGACCGGCGGCGCCTTCTCGAGCGACGCGCGCCGGTTCCTCGAGGAATCGGTGGCGGCCGTGATCCAGAAGCCGTTCCGTCTGGAAGACCTCAGGGCCCTCATCGAGCGGACGGCCGGCGGGCGCGACCCGACGGCCCCCGTGCCGGCGGGCGGTGGCCAGGCCGCCTCGCGCGTGAGCTGACGTGCGGCCGCGCAAGCTGGTCGTCGCCGCGCTGGTGCGCGACGGCTCGAGAATCCTGATGTCGCGGCGGCGCCCCGACCAGCCGATGCCGAACCTGTGGGAGTTTCCGGGCGGCAAGGTGGAGCCCGGCGAGGCCCCCACCGACGCGCTGGCGCGCGAGGTCCGCGAAGAGCTGGGCTGCGAGGTCGCCGTCGGCCGCATCCACGACGTCGTGTTCCACGCCTACCCCGACTTCGACCTCTACATGCTGGTCTACGCGGCGACGATCACCGGCGGGACGCCGCGGGCTCTCGACGTCGCCGAGGTCGCCTGGGTCGACGCCGCGCGCCTCCCCGCCCTGGATCTGCTCCCCGCCGATTACCCCCTGGCGCGCGCGCTGGCCGCCGGGGGCTGATCCGCGCCGGGATCAGGCCTGGGGGGCCGAGCCGGCGTCGACGGCTGCCGGCGTCTCCGCGGGCGCCGCTTCCGGGGTTGCTGCGTCGCCTGCGGGTGCGTCGCTCGGAGCCTCGGCGCCCGGCGGGTGAGGCTGGTTCGCCGTGGCCGCGGCGCGCAGCGCCTCGCGCTCGACCGCGCGCGCCGCCTCGGTCGCGTCGCGCTTGCACGCCCCGCACATCGACGGCTCGGACCAGGCGCCGAGGTGCGTCTGCAGCTGGCTCTCGGGCGGCCAGTAGATCGGCGTTCCGCACTGCTTGCACGGGATCTCGACGGTCTTCTTGTCCTTGAGAAAGTCGACGCAGGACTGGCAGCGCCGCTCGGGCGGGCGGATCTCGCGGCGCCGCTTCTTGCGGTTGCGCGAGCGCTTCTGGTTGGCCGCGGCCGGGGTGGCCGCCGCGCTGATCGCGGACGTCTCCGGGACCGCCTCGGCTGCGGGCGCCTCTCCGTCGGGCTCCGGCGCGACGACGGCTTCCGAGCTCGCATCCGGGCCCCTGGGGTGGGCGCCGTGGCCGTTCGTGTGGGCGCCGTGGCGTTCGCCCTCGTCTGCCTTGTCCTCGGGCTTTCCCTCGCTCTTCGGCTCTGGGCGCACGCCGGCGGCCAGCTGGGCCTGCTTCGTCCAGGTCCAGGTCCCCTCGCAGTTTTCGGTCTTGCAGGGGATCTGCCGGTCCTCCAGCTCGCCCATCTCCTTCGCGCAGATCTCGCAGTACTGCGGGTACGGGTCGCCCGTCTTGCCGCGCACGGCGCGCGCCAGCTGGGCCCCGCGCTTGTCGGTCCAGGTCCGCTTGCAGCCGGGCCGGCGGCAGGGGCGCTCGACGTCCTTCACGGACTGGTAGATGGCCAGGCAGCTCTCGCACATCCGGCGCGGCGCCTTGGGGATCGGCTTGCCGGCGACGCACTCGTCCAGCTGGTCGCCGCGGCTCCACGTCCAGGTGTGCTTGCACCCCGACGTCCGGCAGCGGACCTCGCGGTCGGCGATCGCGCCGAAGTCGGCCTTGCAGCTCTCGCACATCCGGCGCGGCGGGTCGTTCGACAGGCCGGCCGCGTAGGCCTGGATCTGCTCGTCGGCGCTCCAGACCCACTTGTGCTTGCAGCCGTTGATCCCGCAGGCGACGGGGCGGTCCTTCAGCTTGCGGTAGACGCTCTCGCACTGCGCGCAGCGCAGCGCGGGCGGCTCGACGGTCGTCTCGGGCGCGCCGGCCAGCAGCTGCGCCCGCCGCGAGTAGACCGCCGTCCGCGAGCAGCCCGGCACGGCGCAGGGCAGGGTCTGATCGCTGAGCGCGCTCAGCTTCGTTTCACAGCCCGCGCAGAGGCCGCGCGGCGCCGGCTTGTTCGCGGCGGCGGCCTCGACCTGCGCCATCGCGGGCCAGGTCCAGGTGCCGTCGCAGCCCGGGCGATCGCAGGGGCGCTGCACGTCCTGGGCGCGGCGGAAAGCCTCGCGGCAGGGGTCGCACATCGACGACGTGGGGTCGGAGGGGTCGGCGGCGCCCCGGCCTCCCAGCTTGGCCGCCTTACCCCCGGCGATGCTGATCCAGGTGCGCGTGCAGCCCGCAACGGAGCAGGGCGAGGACTTGGCGCCGAGGCGATCGGCGAGCGTGAATCCGGCGAGACCCATGGAGGGGCCTATGCTGACCAAAGGCCTGCCCCCGTGCAAGCCCGATTCGGTGACGCTTGCGTCGCATGGGGGGTGGGGGTAGACAAGCCCGGCCAAAACGATGCAAATCACCATCGAGGATCTTTCGCCGGTCGAAAAGCGGGTCGAGTTCGAGCTCCCCTGGACCGACGTCGCCCCCAAGCTCGACAAGGCCTATGACAGCCTGCGCAAAGGGGTCCGGCTGCCCGGATTCCGCCCGGGGAAAGTCCCGCGCGCGCTGCTGGAGAAGATGTACCGGCGGCAGGTCGAGGACGAGGTGGCCCGCGAGCTGGTCGAGCGGTCCATCGGCCAGGCCATCCGCGAGAACCAGATCCAGCCCGTCGCCCCGCCGGCCGTCGCGGAGATCGAGATCAAGAACGGCGAGCCGTTCAAGTTCTCGGCGCGCGTCGAGGTCCGCGCGACCGTCACGCCGCAGGACTACTCGGGTGTGCCCGTCTCGCGGCGGCCGCCCAAGGTCACCGAGGAGCAGGTCCAGGAGGCGCTGGAGGGCTACCGAAAGCGGCTCACGCAGTTCAAGCCGGTCGAGGGGCGCACCGAGACCGGCCCGCG
>CAZPUH010000308.1:0-3252 GCA_964589215.1 uncultured Myxococcales bacterium
GGCGGAAATCCTGGTGCACAAGCAGATCGAGCTCGCGAAGGCCGAGCTGAAGCACGACCTCAAAGCCGAGGCCACGGCGTTCGGCGGCCTGGGCGTGTCGGCGGTGCTGGCGGTCATCAGCGTGACGCTGCTGCTGGTGACGGGCGCACTGGCGCTGTCGCTGGTGCTGCCGGCCTGGGCGGCGGGTCTGATCGTCACGGGCGTCATGCTCGCCGTGACGCTGACGGTGGCGCTGGTCAGCTGGAAGAAGCGCGTCTCGACGCCGATGTCGCGCACCCGCAAGACGCTGAGCGACGACGTGCGCTGGGCGAAGGAGCGTCTCACATGAGCGCCAACGGCAAGAATCTCACGCCGCACGTGGAATCGACTCCGTCGCATCTGCCGCCCGCGGATCCCGATCCGGCGGAGCTACAGAAAGAGGTCGTGGCGGCGCGCAACGATCTGGATCGGCTGGTCGGTGAGCTGGATCGACGGCGGCACGCCTTCTTCGACATCCGCGGGCAGATCCGCCGAAACCCCGTTCCGTTCCTGCTGGGCGGGCTGGCAGTTCTCACAGCCGTGGGAGGCACGGTGGCGCTGATCGTGATGCGCCGCCGACGCAACAACGCGTGGCCGCAGCGGGTCCGGCGATTCCGGCACGCGATCGCCGAAGCGGCGCGGCATCCGGACCGCTCGCACGACGAGCCGAGCGCGACGAAGAAGATCGGCACAGCCGGCGGGACCGCCATCGCGTCCGCGCTCGCCAAAGCCGCGACCCAGCGTCTTCTCCGTACGGCATCGGCTCATTAACTTCCCGGGGTGCGAGCCGGAGCATTCGGCATCATCCTGATCATGGCGGCGGCGCTGGCGCCGGCGGGGGCGCGAGCCCAGAACCTGGCGTTCCCGCCCATCACGAACCGCAACTTCAACATCGACCTGTTCGAACAACCGGCCATCGGATCGCCCCGGCTGATCTCGATGGCCGGCGCCATCAACGCGGTGTCGGAGGGGGCGGCCGGCCTCTACACCAACCCGGCCTCCGCGGCGATTCGCCCCGAGACGCACATCGACAAGTTCGCGTGGAACGTCTACCTGAACTCGTACATCCCCGTCGACGGCCAGGACCTGAACAACAACGGGCAGGTGGTCACGACGGTGCGGCGGTCGCTGCTGGGCGCGGCCGGTCTGCTGTTCCAGTACGGCGTCTGGGGCGCCAGCCTCGACGCCGGCTACACGGCGCATGAGATCGCGCCGGAGGCGGGCGGCGGCCTGGGCGTTCGCTCGATCATCGCGCACCTGACCGTGGCGCGGACGTTCCTGGATCAGGCGCTGTCGGTCGGCGTCGGCGTCCGCGCCGGAGGCTTGAACGTCTACACCTTGATGGGCTCGCAGCAGCTGTTCACGCGCGCCGGCGCTTCGGGCGAGGCGGGAGCGGTGTGGATGCCCAAGGACAAGTCGTACCGCTTCGGCGCCAGCGGCGCGGCGCCCATCTACACGGGCGCCATCCAGTACAACTGCGATCCCAACGACTGCTACGGCTACATCCTGCCCAGCGACGCCATCGTCCCCTGGGACGCCACCTTCAGCGCCGCGTATCGCTTCGGGGAGACCCCCTGGAATCACCGCGTCGAAGGGGACTACCGCGACGAGCGGTCACTGACCGTTGCCCTGGACCTGACGCTGGTCGGCGCCGTCGAGAACGGCTACGGCATGGAGGCCTTCGCCGCCAAGCAGCTGCAGATCTCGGGGCGCGACGTGAGCCCCACGCCGCGCCTGGGCCTGGAATCCGAGGTGATCCGGGGCTGGCTGCGGTTGCGGGCGGGCACCTACCTCGAGGCCTCGCGGTTCATGGAGACCAGCGCCCGCTGGCACGCGACGGGCGGCTTCGAGGTGCGTGTCTTCGCGTTCCGCCTGGGGGGGCATGAGCGGCGGGTCGCGGTCTCGGGCGCCGCCGACGTCGCCTCCGAGTACAAGAACCTCGGCTTCTCGATCGGGTTCTGGAATTGAGCGGCGCGGCGAAATGCGGCGCCCCCCTGATGCGTGGCCGCGATCATGCACATGTTGGGAGATGGAGGAATCTCATGGACGCAATCAAGATGCTGAAGAAGCAGCACCGGGAAGTGGAGGCGCTGTTCAAGGAGCTGCAGAAGGCCAAGTCCGCGGGACCGCGCCGCAAGATCTTCGAGAAGGTGGCCGACGCGCTGGCCGTTCACGCGACGATCGAGGAGCGGCACTTCTATCCGGCCGTCAAGAAGAAGCAGACCGAGGACATGTTGCTCGAAGCGGTCGAGGAGCATCTGGAGGTCAAGCGGGTCATCGCCGACCTGCTGGACCTCGACGCGAGCGACCCGGTGTTCATGGCCAAGGTGACCGTCCTCAAGGAGGACGTGCAGCACCACGTGGAAGAGGAAGAGAGCGAGCTCTTCCCGAAGGTGCAGACGCTGCTGGACGACGACGAGCTGGAAGCTCTGGCGGCGTCGATGCAGGAGACCGTCGAGGAGCTGCAGAACGAGGGGGAGCCGCGGATGTCGGTCCCTTCCGAGACCCGCGAAGCGGCGCACATCTGACGCGCCCGACAGGCCCGAACGATCACGCGGCGATGGGCAGCGAGCCCGTCGCCGCGTTTTCATTTTGGGGGCCGGATCGGTGTTACCAAGTAAGGCCGCCGGGTGTTACCGTCCAGGACGCTCGTTTGCTACCAGGCCGTATCATCCGAAGGCGTAACGTGGCGTTTCGGCGTCGTCTGGCTGTGGCACGTCACCTGCTGAAAAGGGGAGTGGGAGGTAACGAGAACGATGGCCCAGCGAATGTCGACAGCCGAAGCCCGTAAGGACTTTGCCAACCTTCTTCGTACTTCGGAGGCTGGCGAGCGCATCAAGCTCACCCGCTACAACAAGACGGTGGCGGTGCTGATCTCCAAACGTGACCTGGACGAGCTCGAGGACTGCCAGCGGCGGCGGCGCGAGGTGACCAAGGTTCGCGAGGGCGGCAAGCCGCGGTCGCGCGTCGAGAAGGCCGCCAAGCGCGAGCTGTGACCGGAGTCAGCGCGCGCGCCGTGAGCGCGCTTCGCCGGCCCGGTCCCGTGGCGGCGGGGAAGCTCGATTCAGCGCGCGGAGCTCGCGCGGCGTGAGGCGCGACAGCGGAACCAGCGCCGCCAGCGGCCGCCCGTATCGGACGACCACCACCGGCTCGCCACCGTCGCGCACGACGTCCAGTACCCCGGCGAAGTCTCCTCGCACGCGGGACGCGTCCATCATCTTCATGCGCGGCCGA